>NZ_CADFEC010000005.1:0-353197 GCF_902833195.1 Burkholderia sp. BCC1638 | reverse complement strand
CGTCCGCGGGCCACGCTGAACTGGCACACGCCTCTGGAAATCCTTGCTCAGATTCTGGCTAACCCCACGGATCGCGCTCCTGTTCAGTAACCCGCGAGGTGTTGCACTTCGCCCTTGAAACCGCCCGGATCAAACCGTCCGCTCATTCAGCATTCCGATAAAAATCACATGCATCAGGAGGGTCGTCATGAACGTGCACCGCTTCACGAAATCGCTGTGTCTCGGATTCGTCTGCGCGGGCCTGCTCGCCGCCTGCAACGACGACGACGTCCAGTCGAGCGGTACGCCGTCGAATAGCGCCGCACTGTCGTTCCGCATGGACGCCGGCGGGCAAATCAATGCGTTCTACCGGCAGGACAAGGTCGCCGCGCACCTGCTGGTGCGCTCGTCGACGAAACCGCGTCTGCTCGTGGTGTTTCCGGCCGGCAATAGCGGCACCGGGCTGTGGTTCGACGACGTCGCTCAGCCGGTGAACTGGAGTCTCGACACGCCGCCGTCCGCGCTGTCGGCGCCCGACCCGCGCGGTCGCGCGCTGTACGGCATCGGCGCCGACGTGGCGGTCGACACCGACACGCTGACGATTCGCCAGGGCCTGCTCGGCAACGTGCGCTTCCTGCGCGACTTCAACGGCGGCGCGACGATTCCGCCGGAGATCGTCACTACCCCGACGGTCCAGGGCAGCGCCGCACAATGGCAGCGCGACCGGATCGACGGCGCGCCCGGCCAAATGCTGCGCATCACGCTGCGCGACGGCGGCAGCATCGCGACGGCCGCGGGCGGCAAGCTCGTGCTGCGCGCGGCGGCCGGCGCACATACGCTGAAACTGCACGTCGACGCGCTGTCGGGCGAGACGCCGCTGTCGCCGATCCTGCGCGCGGATCTGCTCGCGCCGTCCGTGAATCCCGACCCGGTCAGCCAGAACGTGCTCGAATTCCTGAGCTTCCACGACAAGCTGCTGGCCGGCTCGTGGCAATACGACACGTACTTCGGCCGCGACACGCTGATCTCGGTGCGCATGCTGATGCCGGTGCTCGAGCCCGCGGCGATCGAGGCCGGGCTGACGTCGGTGCTGAGTCGCCTGTCGAACGACGGCAAGGTCGCGCACGAGGAAGGCATCGGCGAATTCGCGCTGGTCGACAACGCGAAGCACGGCCGGCCGAACGATGCGACGCCGACCTACGATTACAAGATGATCGACAGCGACTACCTGCTCGCGCCGATCGCGGCGGCCTGGCTGATCGACGACGCGCGCGGCCAGGCGCGCGCGGCCGCCTATCTCGCGCAACGCGGCAGCGACGGCCAGACGAACGGCAGCCGGCTCGTCGTCAACCTGCTGCACGTCGCGGCGACTGCGCAGCCGTTCGCCCAGCAGCCGTCGGTCGCGAACCTGATCCACCTGCGGCCCGGCGAGATCGTCGGCAACTGGCGTGACAGCACCGACGGGCTCGGCGGCGGCGTCTATCCGTACGACGTGAATGCGGTGCTCGTGCCGGCCGCGCTGCGCGCGGCGAATGCGTTCCTCGCGCGCGGCCTGCTCGATCCTTACCTGGACGCCGGGCAACGCGCAGCGCTCGCGAACACATCGACCGAAGCGGCGACCTGGGAGCAGCAGGCGCCGCCACTGTTCCAGGTGAGCGTGCCGGCCGCGCAGGCAGCGACCGACATATCGGCCTATGCGCCGTCTGCCGGTGTGCCGGCCGGCGCCGCGCCGAGCGCGCCGCTGATGTTCTACGCGCTGTCGCTCGACCAGCAAGGCACGCCGATCCCGGTGATGAATTCCGACGGCGGCTTCGCGCTGCTGTTCGGCACGCCGCCGGACGACCAGCTTCAGCGGATCGTCGCCGACGTCACGCGGCCGTTCCCGACCGGGCTCGTCACCGACGTCGGGATGCTGATCGCGAACCCCACGTATGCGAACCAGGCGCTGTGGCCCAAATTCACGAGTTCCGCGTATCACGGCACGGTGATCTGGTCGTGGCAGCAGGCGATGTGGGTCGCCGGGCTCGACCGCCAGCTCGCGCGCCAGGATCTGTCGGACACGACGCGCACGCTGCTGACGCAGGCTCGGCAGACGATCTGGCAGGTGATCTCGAACGGACGCGACATGCGCACGTCGGAAATGTGGACCTGGTCGTACATGAACGGCCGGTACCAGACCGATGCATTCGGCACCCGCAGCGCGGATGCAACCGAGGCCAACGCGGCGCAGCTGTGGAGCACGACGTATCTCGCGATCCGCGATCCGCAACTGCGCGCGGGCAAGTACTGGTGGCAGGCGTCGCAGCGGATGCAGGACGCGCAGCCGGAGCGGGCGGCGGCCATCGCGTCGCGTTAGCCGATGCGCCAGTAAAACGAAAGCCCCGCACGCTCACGCTCGTGCGGGGCTTCATTCAGGGTGCGTGCGAGACGAACCTGCCTCGCGTCGCGCCATCATGTTGCGGCCGCGCGCGCCACGTCGCCGAATGCGCGACGGCCGCTCGTCAGTGCGCGACCACGCGATTGCGCCCGTCGCGCTTCGCCTGGTACAGCCGTTCATCGACCGCCCGCAACAACGCATCGACCGTGCTCCCGTCGACACCGTACTGCGCGACGCCGACGCTGACCGTCACCTGCAC
The DNA here is from genome assembly GCF_902833195.1 of Burkholderia sp. BCC1638. Classification (NCBI taxonomy): domain Bacteria; kingdom Pseudomonadati; phylum Pseudomonadota; class Betaproteobacteria; order Burkholderiales; family Burkholderiaceae; genus Burkholderia; species Burkholderia sp. BCC1638. The sequence continues at coordinate 350,582 of NZ_CADFEC010000005.1, read as the reverse complement.
GCGCTTGAAATCCAGCCCGAACGGCGAACTCGCGATCGACGAGCGCACGCGCTCGGCCGTCATGCGCGCGCCTTCGAGCGGCATCTCGGGCAACAGCGCCATGAATTCCTCGCCGCCGACCCGCGCGAGCGCACCGGCCGGACGAATCGCCTCGAGACACTGGCGCACGACGCCGCGCAGCACCTCGTCGCCGATCTGGTGCCCGTACGCGTCGTTGATGTTCTTGAAGTTGTCGAGATCGAGCGCGAGCAGGCAAAACGGCGTGCCGTCGCGCTCCGCGCGCACGATCTCGCGCTCGACCTGCGCGATGAACTGGCGGCGGTTCGACGCCCCCGTCATCGGATCGGTCGCGGCCATGTATTCGAGCTTCTGGTTCGTGCGCCGCAACTCCTGCAACGCACTCTCGGTGCGCGCCATCGATTCCGACAGCCGGCTCATCAGGTCTTCCTGGCTGTAGATCGCCGAGAACGAGCGCGTCGTCTGCAGCGCCTGCACGACGCCGTAGCTGAGCAGGAAGAACCCGCCCGCGAAGATCGCATGCGCGAGCCACCACATGTGGTTCCAGGGCTTGCCGAGGATGAACGCGAGCGACGACAGCGCGAACGCCATGATCGACACGCCGTAGATCACCATCAGCGGCGAACGGATGCGCCGCGCGAGCAGCACGCCGACGTTGAGCAGCGAAAACACCAGCGCGCCGCCTTCCATCGACAGTCGCGTGCCCAGCGCGCCCGCGACCGGCGAATACGCGATGTATGCGACCGCCACGTCGACGACCAGGAACAACACGATCCACGGCAGCCACGTTCGCGCGCGCGTACGCTTCTCGAACCGATCGGGCGGCTGCGAATACGACAGCAGCCCCGTCAGCAGCAGGATCGACATCACGAGGCGCGATGCGGGCCCGTACAGCAGGAACAGCCAGATGTTGTGATGCGCCATCCCGGTGAACAGGCCGTGCATCGCATAGATCATCGCGAAGCCCAGAAAGCCGAGTGTCAGCCAGCGCAACAGCGGCTCGCCGGACGACCGGTAGCACACCCAGGTCACGTAGGTGACGAATGCGCCCTCGAGGGTCGCGGCCGCGATCGCGATTTCATGGAAGGCGTGGCTCTCGAACACGACGTGCGGGTCGCTGAAGAACCACAGGTAGGCGATCAGATAGGCTGGCAGCAATGCGAAGCCGACCAGCAGGCATTTCGCATAGAGCCTCGCGGCCGCGCTGACGACGCGCGGCGGTTCCCCGGCTGCATAGGTCGTGCTCAATTCGGTCCCCGTTCGGTCTGCTGCGTGGTTCGAACGTTCACGGTGCCGGACACGCGCGATGCATCGACTGCGCCGGCTACCGGAAACGCATCACGTGCGTCGGTGCGATGCACGCGTTGCCCCATCCCGCCGAAAGGCAAATGTCAGAGCAAGTATAGGTGCGGCAATTCGTTTGACAAGTAAGGGGAAACGGCAGCATCGAACCGGCACCGTTTGCTTCCCGATCCTTTCGAATCGCATTCGACGGCCGCGGCTTGCGTCGGCGCAAGCGGCGGCCGTCGGCCGGCATGCAAAAAATCAGACGATTTCGAACAGGCCGGCGGCGCCCTGCCCGCCGCCGATGCACATCGTGACGACCACGTATTTCACGCCGCGCCGCTTGCCTTCGATCAGCGCATGGCCCGTCAGGCGCGCACCGGACACGCCGTACGGATGGCCGACCGCGATCGCGCCGCCGTTCACGTTCAGGCGGTCGTCAGGAATCCCGAGCGTATCGCGGCAGTACAGCACCTGCACCGCGAACGCTTCGTTCAGTTCCCACAGGCCGATGTCGTCGACCTTCAGCCCCGCCTGCTTCAGCAGCCTGGGCACCGCGAACACCGGGCCGATGCCCATTTCGTCCGGCTCGCAACCGGCGACCGCGAAACCGCGGAACACGCCGAGCGGCTGCAGCCCTTCGCGCTGTGCGACATCCGCGTTCATCACCACGCACGCCGACGCGCCGTCCGAGAACTGGCTCGCGTTGCCCGCGGTGATCACGCCGCCCGGCACGGCCGAACGGATCTTCGAGACGCCGTCGAGCGTCGTGTCGGGCCGGATGCCTTCGTCGGCCGACACCGTCACGTCCTGCGTGAACAGCCGGCCCGTCGCCTTGTCGGCGATGCCCGCGCGTATGGTGATCGGCACGATCTCGTCGTTGAAGCGCCCGGCTTCCTGCGCGGCCGCGGCCCGCAGTTGCGACCGCACGCCATACTCGTCCTGCCGCTCCTTCGAGATTCCGTAGCGCTTCGCGACGTTCTCAGCCGTCTGAAGCATGTTCCAGTAGATCTCGGGCTTGTGCTCGACGAGCCAGCCCTCCTGGATCATGTGCCGGTTCATCTCGTTCTGCACGCACGAGATCGATTCGACGCCGCCCGCGACATACACGTCGCCCTCGCCCGCGATGATCCGTTGCGCGGCGAGCGCGATGGTCTGCAGCCCGGACGAGCAGAATCGGTTCACCGTCATCCCCGGCACGCTTACCGGCAGCCCGGCGCGCAGCGCGATCTGCCGCGCGATGTTCGCGCCGGTCGCGCCTTCGGGGTTCGCGCAGCCCATGATCACGTCCTCAATGCGCGCGGGGTCGAGCTTCGCGCGCTCGAGCGCGGCCGCGACCACGTGGCCGCCGAGCGTCGCGCCGTGCGTCATGTTGAATGCGCCACGCCACGATTTCGCGAGCGGCGTGCGTGCGGTCGATACGATTACGGCTTCGGTCATGCGAGTCTCCTTCGGTCCTGCTTCATGTCCTGAATCGGGGATGGGAATGCGCTACGCCGTCGGGCGCGCGCCCGCGGACGTCACATGTGCGACGCCCGCCGCCTGCATCTGTTGCCATGCGTGCGCGAGCGACCCGTTCAGGTCGATCGCACGGCACGCATCGTTGATCACGGCGGCCTCGAAGCCGGCCGCGCGCGCATCGAGCGCGGACCACGCGACGCAATAGTCGGTCGCGAGCCCGCAGCACCACACGCGCTTCGCGCCGAGCTCGCGCAGATAGCCGGCGAGCCCCGTGCGCGTCGTGCGGTCGGCTTCGACGAACGCGGAATAGCTGTCGACCTGCGCGTCGCCGCCCTTGCGGATCACGAGCCTCGCATGCGGGATGTCGAGGTCGCGATGCAGCGCCGCGCCTTCGGTGTCCTGCACGCAATGCACGGGCCACAGCACCTGCTCGCCGTACGGCAGCGCGAGCGTCGAGAACGGCTCGCGCCCCGGATGATTCGCCGCGAACGACACGTGGTCGCGCGGGTGCCAGTCCTGCGTCAGCACGACCTGGTCGAAGCGTCGCGCGAGCGCGTTGATCACCGGTACGACCGCGTCGCCGTCCGGCACCGCGAGTGCGCCGCCCGGCATGAAGTCGTACTGCACGTCGATCACGAGCAACACGTCGTCAGTGCGTTTCATTGCGTTTCTCCTTGCAAGCCCGGTCGCGCCGTCACGCCCGGCGTCAGCCGTTGAACCCACGTCCGGCCTTCGCCAGTTCGACGATCGACGGCGCGAGCTGCCACGCATCGCCGTTCGGCGCGGCCGCATAGCGGCGGATCGCGCGCTCGACGTTGTAGAGGCCGACCATGTCCGCATACAGCATCGGGCCGCCACGCCACAGCGGGAAGCCGTAGCCGGTCAGATAGACCATGTCGATGTCGGACGCCTTCGACGCGATCTTCTCCTCGAGAATCTTCGCGCCTTCGTTGACGAGCGCGAACACGAGCCGCTCGACGATCTCGTCGTCGCCGATCTTGCGCCGCTCCACGCCGCGCTCCTTCGAATACGCGACGACCATCTCGTCGACGAGCGCCGACGGCTTCGCCTTGCGCTCGCCCGGCACGTAGTCGTACCAGCCGCCGCCCGTCTTCTGGCCGAAGCGGCCCTGTTCGCACAGGCGGTCGGCGATCTTCGAGTAATGCAGATCGGGCTGCTCGACATAGCGGCGCTTGCGGATCGCCCAGCCGATGTCGTTGCCGGCGAGGTCGCTCATCCGGAACGGGCCCATCGCGAAACCGAACTTCTCGATCGCGCGATCGACCTGCGCGGGCAGCGCGCCTTCCTCGAGCATGAAGAGTGCCTGGCGGATGTACTGCTCGATCATCCGGTTGCCGATGAAGCCGTCGCACACGCCCGACACGACCGCCGTCTTGCGGATCTTCTTCGCCACCGCCATCACGGTGGCGAGCACGTCCTTCGCGGTCTGCGCGCCGCGCACCACCTCGAGCAGCTTCATCACGTTCGCCGGGCTGAAGAAGTGCATGCCGACCACGTCCTGCGGCCGCTTCGTGAACGCGGCGATCTTGTCGACGTCGAGCGTCGACGTGTTCGACGCGAGAATCGCACCGGGCTTCGCCACCGCATCGAGCTGGCCGAACACCTGCGCCTTCACGCCGAGTTCCTCGAACACGGCCTCGATGATCAGGTCCGCATCCTTCAGGTCGTCGTAGGACAGCGTCGGCGTGATCAGCGCCATGCGCGCGTCGAGCTTCTGCTGCGTGAGCTTGCCCTTCTTCACCTGCGCGTCGTAGTTCTTGCGGATCGTGGCCAGCCCGCGGTCGAGCGCGTCCTGCTTCGTCTCCAGCAGCGTGACGGGCAGGCCCGCGTTGATGAAGTTCATCGCGATCCCGCCGCCCATCGTGCCCGCGCCGATCACGCCGACGCGGCGGATCTCGCGCACCGGCGTATCGGCCGGCACGTCGGGAATCTTGCTCGCCGCGCGCTCGCCGAAGAATGCATGGCGCAGCGCGCGGCTTTCCGGCGTCATCATCAGCGCGACGAAACCGTCGCGCTCGGCGACGCTGCCCTTGTCGAAACCGTTCAGCACGCCGGCCTCGATCGCGTCGATGCACTTGTGCGGCGCGGGGAAGTTCGGCGCGGCGGCCCGTGCGGAATTGCGCGCGAACTGGATGAAGCCCGCCGCATTCTCGTGGACGATCCTGCGATCGCGCACGCGCGGATGCGGCCCCTGCCGCGCGCTGACCTTGCGCGCGAACGCGACGGCCGCGTCGAGCAGGTCGCCGTCGGCCATCTCGTCGAACAGCCCGCTCGTCGCGAGCTGCTCCGACGGCACCGGCGCGCCCGACACGATCATGTTCAGCGCGGTTTCGAGACCCACCGCACGCGGCAGGCGTTGCGTGCCGCCCGCGCCCGGCAGCAGGCCGAGCTTCACCTCCGGCAGCGCGACCTGCGCGCCGGGCGCCGCGACGCGATAGTGCGCGCCGAGCGCGAGTTCCAGGCCGCCGCCCATCACGACGCTGTGCAGCGCCGCGACGACCGGTTTCGCGCTCGCCTCCACCGCGCGGATCACGGTGTGCAGCGTCGGCTCCTGCAGGGCCTTCGGGGTATTGAATTCGGTGATGTCGGCGCCGCCCGAGAACGCGCGGCCCGCGCCGGTCAGCACGATCGCCGTGACCGACGGATCCTGCGCGGCGCGATCGAGCGCGTCCATGACGCCCTGGCGTGTCGACAGGCCGAGCCCGTTGACGGGCGGATTGTTGAGCGTGATGACGGCCACGCCGTCGCGAGTCGAGTAATCCACTGCCATCTGCCTGCCTCCATGCATCGCGCGCCGGGGTGGCTGCGCTTCATTGTGCGCGGTCGAACGGCCGCATGTCCGGATCGAACGGAGGCAGCATACAACGAAAAAGCACGGTCGTTCAATTTGATTTTTTCCCGATCCGGGGCCGGATCGGGAGACCGCGCGGCGGGCCGTCGCCGGCCGCGGCTTACGGCTCGCCGACCGCCGTCGGCAGCACGTAGTTGCGGAACGTCTCGCGCAGCTTCAGCTTCTGCAGCTTGCCGGTCGCGGTGTGCGGCAGCGATTCGACGAACACGACGTCGTCGGGCACCCACCACTTCGCGACCTTGCCCTCGTAAAACGCGAGCAGCGCGTCGCGCGTCAGGTTCGCCCCTTCGCGCGGCACCACGACGAGCAGCGGACGCTCGGTCCATTTCGGGTGCGCGCACGCGATGCAGGCGGCTTCGGCGACACCCGGGTGCGCGATCGCGACGTTCTCGATGTCGATCGAGCTGATCCATTCGCCGCCGGACTTGATCACGTCCTTGCTGCGGTCGGTGATCTGCAGGAAGCCGTCGGGGTCGATCGTCGCGACGTCGCCGGTCGGGAACCAGCCGTCCGACAGCGGCGACGTATCGCTCCCGAAGTAGCGATCGATCACCCAGGGCCCGCGCACCTGCAGTTCGCCGAACGCGACGCCGTCCCACGGCAATTCGTTGCCGTCGTCGCCGACGATCCGCATGTCGACACCGCAGATCACGCGACCCTGCTTTTCCAGCAACCGGCGCTGCGCGTCGAGCGGCCGCTGCGACTGCGCCCAGTTCAGCGTCGCGAGCGTGCCGAGCGGCGACAGCTCGGTCATCCCCCACGCGTGGATCACGCGCACGCCGTATTCGTCCTCGAACGTGCGCAGCATCGCGGGCGGGCACGCGGAGCCGCCGATCACCGTGCGGTTCAGCGTCGAGAAACGCACGCCGGCCTCGCGCATGTAGTTCAGCAGCCCGAGCCACACGGTTGGCACGCCCGCGGAAAACGTCACGCGTTCAGCCTCCATCAGTTCGTACAGCGACTTGCCGTCGAGATCCTTGCCGGGCAGCACGAGCTTGCCGCCCGTGAGCGGCACCGCATACGGCAGCCCCCACGCGTTCACGTGGAACATCGGCACGACGGGCAGCACGGCGTCGAGCGCCGACAGGTTCATCGCGTCGGGCAGCGCGGCGCCGTATGCGTGCAGCACCGTCGAGCGATGCGAATACAGCACGCCCTTCGGGTTGCCGGTCGTGCCCGACGTGTAGCACAGGCCGGACGCCTGCAATTCGTCGAGACGCGGCCAGTCGTAGCGGCCGTCCTCGGCGTCGACGAGCGTTTCGTAGCAGAGGAACGGCGTCGCGCCGGACGGCAGATGCGCGGCGTCGGTCATCGCGATCCAGCCTTTCACGTGCGGACATTGCGGCGCGATCACGTCGATGAGCGGCGCGAAATTGATGTCGAAGCAGACGTAGCGGTCTTCCGCGTGATTGACGATGTAGGCGATCTGCTCGGGAAAGAGACGCGGGTTGATCGTATGGCACACGGCACCCATCCCGCCGATCCCGTAATACGCCTCCAGATGCCGGTAGCCGTTCCAGGCCAGCGTGCCGACGCGGTCGCCCGATTCGACGCCGAGCCGCGCGAGCGCCTGCGCGAGCCGTTTCGCGCGCTGCTCGCAGTCGCGGTACGTGTAGCGATGCAGGTCGCCTTCCACGCGCCTCGACACGATCTCCGTGTCGCCCGCATGACGCGCGGCGTGCGCGATCAGCGACGACACCAGCAACGGCATGTCCATCATCTGGCCCAGCAACGGCTTACCCATCGTCTTGTTCTCCCGGAAGGACGCGAATCGGTGACCAGCCTCGAAACGGTGCGCCAGCTTGCAGCCTGTCCACGGCCCGGACAGGCCTGACGCAAGGCGCGCGGGCCGCCATGCGGGCGGCGCGGCGCCGCCTTACAATATCGGCTTACCCAGAGGCGCTCAACATGTCGTTTTCCCGAAGCGCAGCCGATACGGCTGACACTCTCCCCGACCTCGCCGCGACGCTCGGCGCACCGGCCACCGGCGCGTTCGTCACGCTCGGCGACGCGTTTCATACGCGGCTGCCGGCCGCGCCGCTGCCCGCGCCGTACGTCGTCGGCTTTTCCGACGAAGTCGCGAACCTGCTCGGGCTGCCGGTGTCGCTCGGCCAGCAGCCCGGGTTCGCCGAGCTGTTCGCCGGCAACCCGACGCGCGACTGGCCGGCGAGCGCGATGCCGTATGCGTCGGTGTATTCCGGTCACCAGTTCGGCGTGTGGGCCGGCCAGCTCGGCGACGGCCGCGCGCTGACGATCGGCGAACTCCCCGGCGCGGACGGCCAGCGCTACGAACTGCAGATCAAGGGCGGCGGCCGCACGCCGTATTCGCGGATGGGCGACGGCCGCGCGGTGCTGCGCTCGTCGATCCGCGAATTCCTGTGCTCTGAAGCCATGCATCACCTCGGCATCCCGACCACCCGCGCGCTCACGGTGATCGGCTCCGACCAGCCGGTGGTGCGCGAGGAGATCGAGACGTCGGCTGTCGTCACGCGTGTTTCGGAGAGCTTCGTGCGCTTCGGCCACTTCGAGCATTTCTTCTCGAACGATCGCCCGGACCTGCTGCGCCAGCTCGCCGATCACGTGATCGACCGCTTCTATCCCGCATGCCGCGACGCCGACGATCCGTACCTCGCGCTGCTCGAAGCCGCAATGCTGCGCACGGCCGACCTCGTCGCGCAGTGGCAGGCGGTCGGCTTCTGCCACGGCGTGATGAACACCGACAACATGTCGATCCTCGGCGTGACGATCGACTACGGCCCATTCGGCTTCGTCGACGCGTTCGACGCGAACCACATCTGCAACCACTCCGACACGAGCGGCCGCTACGCGTACCGGATGCAGCCGCGCATCGCGCACTGGAACTGCTACTGCCTCGCGCAGGCGCTGCTGCCGCTGATCGGGCTGCAGCACGGGATCGCCGACGACGATGCGCGCGCCGAGCGCGCGGTCGACGACGCGCAGGCCGTGCTCGCGAAGTTTCCCGAACGCTTCGGCCCCGCGCTCGAACGCGCGATGCGCGCGAAGCTCGGCCTCGAGCTCGAGCGCGAGAACGACGCCGAGCTCGCGAACAAGCTGCTCGAAACGATGCACGCGAGCCATGCGGACTTCACGTTGACGTTCCGCCGGCTCGCGCAGCTGTCGAAGCACGACGCGAGCCGCGACGCGCCGGTGCGCGATCTGTTCATCGATCGCGACGCATTCGACGCGTGGGCGAACCTCTATCGCGCACGGCTGTCCGAGGAAACGCGCGACGACGCGGCCCGCACGGCCGCGATGAATCGCGTGAATCCGAAATACGTGCTGCGCAACCATTTGGCCGAAGTCGCGATCCGACGCGCGAAGGAAAAGGATTTTTCCGAAGTCGAGCGACTCGCGCAGGTGCTGCGCCGGCCATTCGACGAACAACCGGAACACGAAACGTATGCGGCATTGCCGCCCGACTGGGCCGGGTCGCTCGAAGTGAGCTGCTCGTCGTGACCCGCACGACCCGACCGACCGATCAGGAGAACACCCACATGTCACACGATTCCGACGACAAGACCTTCCCGTACCAGAAGGACGACGCCGAACTGCGCCGCCGGCTCACGCCGATGCAGTACGAGGTCACGCAGCATGCGGCGACCGAGCGCGCCTTCACCGGCGAATACACCGACACCGAGGACGCCGGCATCTACAAATGCGTCGTCTGCAGCACGCCACTGTTCGAATCCGGCGCCAAGTTCCATTCGGGCTGCGGCTGGCCCAGCTACTTCAAGCCGCTCAACGGCGAGGTGATCGACGAGAAGATCGACCGCTCGCACGGCATGGTGCGCGTCGAGGTCCGCTGCAATCATTGCGGCGCGCATCTCGGCCACGTGTTCGAGGACGGACCGCGCGACAAGACCGGTTTGCGGTACTGCATCAATTCGGCTGCGTTAAACTTCGAGTCCCGACCCGAAAACGAATGAGCGGCACCGGACGGATCGGTCGGACAGCCTGCCCGGCTGCCCCGATCCCGGACGGTGGCGCCTGGCGGGTCCCCACAACGGTGAAAGGCCGCGCGATGCGGCCTTTCACGCAGCTGCGAGCGCCATGAAATTCCTGTTCGATCTGTTTCCCATCATCCTGTTTTTCGCCGCCTTCAAGGTTTGGGGCATCTTCACCGCCACCGCCGTCGCGATCGTCGCGACACTGGCCCAGGTCGCGTGGGTGGCCTTCCGACACCGGAAAGTCGACACGATGCTGTGGGTCAGTCTCGGCGTGATCGTCGTCTTCGGTGGCGCCACTCTCGTCCTGCATGACGAGAAATTCATTCAATGGAAACCGACTGTGCTGTACTGGCTGTTTGCGATCGGGCTGCTCGCCGCACGCTATGCGTTCGGCAACAACCTGATCGAGAAGATGATGGGCAAGCAGCTCACGCTGCCGCACCCCGTGTGGGACAAGCTGAACGTCGCGTGGGCGCTGTTCTTCGCGGTGCTCGGCGTCGCGAACCTGTACGTGGTGCACAACTTCACCGAATCGCAGTGGGTGAACTTCAAGCTGTTCGGCACGACGGGCGCGATGGTCGTGTTCATCATCCTGCAGAGCCTGTGGCTCACGAAGTACCTGAAGGACGAATGACATGACCGACGCCTTTCTCGCCGCCTCTCCCGACGAACGCATCGCGCTGATCGAAGCGCGCCTGAGCGCAGCGCTCGCGCCGCTGTCGCTCGCGGTGCGCGACGACAGCGCGCAGCACGCGGGCCACGCCGGCGCGGCCGCCGGCGGCCACTACACGGTGACGATCGTGTCGGCCGCCTTCGCGGGCAAGCCGCGCGTCGCGCGGCACCGGCTGGTGTATGATGCGCTCGCTGATGCGATGCAGCGCGGCATTCACGCGCTCGCGATCGTGGCTTATACGCCCGAAGAATTCAACGAATCTTCAATCTAGTCTCAACAGGAATTCCCGATGATCCTGAAATCCCCCCGCCTGTGGGTCGCGGCGGCTGCATTCGCAGCGGCACCGGCATTCGCCCAGAACATCGCCGTCGTCAACGGCACGCCGATTCCGAAGTCGCGCGCCGATGCGATGGTCGCGCAGCTCGTCCAGCAAGGCCAGACCGACAGCCCGCAGCTGCAACAAGCCGTGCGCCAGGAACTCGTGAACCGCGAAATCCTGATGCAGGAAGCGATCCGCGAAGGCATTCCGAACCGTCCGGACGTGAAGGCGCAGGTCGCCGTCGCGCAACAGACCGTCGTGCTGCGCTCGATGATCGAGAGCTTCCTGAAGAAGAACCAGCCGACCGATGCGGAAGTGAAGGCGCGCTACGACGATCTCGTGAAGGGCGCCGGCGGCAACCGCGAGTATCACCTGCACCACATCCTCGTCGACAGCGAGCAGCAGGCGAAGGATCTGATCGCGAAGATCAAGGCCGGCGCGAAGTTCGAGGATCTGGCCAAGCAGTACTCGAAGGATCCGGGCTCGGGCAAGAACGGCGGCGACCTCGACTGGTCCGATCCGAAGGCGTACGTGCCGGAATTCGCGGCCGCCGCGCAGAAGCTCCAGAAAGGCCAGATGACCGACGCGCCGGTGAAGACGCAGTTCGGCTGGCACATCATCCGTGTCGACGACGTCCGCGACATCGCCCCGCCGCCGTTCGACCAGGTGAAGGCGCAGATCGCGCAACAGCTCGTGCAGCAGAAGCTGCAGGCGTTCGAGGAAGGCCTGCGCCAGCAGGCGAAGATCCAGTAACGTCGGCGACGATCGCCCACGCAAAGGCCGCTCCCCGGAGCGGCCTTTTCTTTTTCACGCATGCCTGTGGTCGGCCAGCCCTCGCGGCGGCCGCGCAAAGAAAAAGCCGCTTCGAGGCGGCTTTTCAGGACTGCGGGATAACGTTCGCGCAGCGCGGCGAGCCGCTATGCCGGATAAAACACATCGTGGTAGCGGACTTCACCCGACGGCCGCGGCGCGGCTTCTTCGAACGCCAGCGCGAGAAAATACTCGGGCGGCGCATCCGGGAACACCAGATCGCCGGACTGCACGAAGTCGAAGCGCGCGTAATACGCGGGATCGCCGAGCACGACGCAGCCGCGCGCACCGAGCCGGCGCAACGCGTCGAGCCCCGTGCGCACGAGCCCCGCGCCGATGCTTTGCCGCTGGCATTCGGGCAGCACCGCGAGCGGTGCGAGCCCGTACCATTGCTGGCTGCCAGCCGGCTCGCCGTCGATCGACACCGGCGAAAACGCGACGTGACCGATCACGCGCTCGTCGCGCTCCGCGACGAGCGACACGCTGAGCACACCCTCCGCGCGCAGCGCATCGACGATCTGCCGTTCGAACTGACCGTGCTGCGGCTCGTCCGCGAACGCGGTCACGATCACGCGACCGATCGCATCGACATCGCTCGCGCGTTCGTCGCGCAGCGTGACGATCTCGACCGGTGCGTGCGGATCGAACATCAGCCGATCCAGCGGCGTGCGTTACGGAACACGCGCATCCACGGGCTCGCTTCGCCCCAGCCTTCCGGATGCCAGCTCATCGTGACCGTGCGGTGCACGCGCTCCATGTGCGGCATCAGCACCGAGAAGCGGCCGTCGGCCGTCGTGACCGACGTGATGCCGGCCGGCGAGCCGTTCGGGTTGAACGGATAACGCTCGGTCGCCTCGCCACGGTGGTCGACGTAGCGCATCGCGACCGCGACGCGATCGATGTCGCCCTGCTGCGAGAAGTCCGCATAGCCTTCGCCGTGTGCGACCGCCACCGGAATCCGCGAGCCTTCCATCCCCGCGAAGAAGATCGACGGCGACTTCTCCACTTCGACGAACGAGAAGCGCGCCTCGAACTGCTCCGACTTGTTGCGCGTGAACTTCGGCCATGCCTCCGCGCCCGGAATCATCGACGCGAGGCTCGACAGCATCTGGCAACCGTTGCAGATGCCGAGCGCGAACGTGTCGGGACGCGCGAAGAAGGCCGAGAACATGTCGGCGAGATTCGCGTTGAAGCGGATCGTCTTCGCCCAGCCTTCGCCCGCACCCAGCACGTCGCCGTACGAGAAGCCGCCGCATGCCACCGCGCCCGCGAAATCGGCGAGCGTCGCGCGGCCGGCCAGCAGGTCGCTCATGTGCACGTCGTGCGCATCGAAGCCCGCGCGGTCGAACGCATAGGCCGTCTCGAGATGCGAGTTCACGCCCTGCTCGCGCAGGATCGCGACACGCGGGCGGGCGCCCGTCGCGATGAAGGGTGCTGCGATGTCGTCGGCCGGATCGAAGCTCAGCACCGGCGAGATGCCCGGGTCGGCCGCGTCCAGCAGCGCGTCGTATTCGGCATCCGCGCAAGCGGGGTTGTCGCGCAGGCGCGCGATGCGCCAGCTCACTTCGCTCCACGCGCGATGGAGTTCAGCGCGCGGCGCGTCGAACACCTTCTTCGCGTCGCGGTACACCTCGATCACGTCGCGATCGTTGACCGTGCCGATCACGTGCGAGCACGCCGACAGACCGAACTCGCGCAGCGCGCCGAGCACCGCGTCGCGATCGGCCGCGCGCACCTGCACGACGGCGCCGAGTTCTTCCGAGAACAACGCGCGCAGCGTGCGATCCTCGCGACGGCCGCTCGTCTGCTTTGCCCAGTCCTTCGCGTCGCCGTAGTCCGATTCGTGATTCGGGTCGAGCGTCAGCATGTCGACGTTCAGCGACACGCCCGCGTGACCCGCGAACGCCATTTCGCACACCGTCGCCCACAGGCCGCCGTCCGAGCGGTCGTGGTACGCGAGCAGCTTGTCTTGCGCGTTGAGCGACTGGATCGCGTTGAAGAAGCGCTTCAGGTCTTCCGGATCGTCGACGTCCGGCGTCGTATCGCCGACCTGCTGCGTGACCTGCGCGAAGATGCTGCCGCCCATCCGGTTCTTGCCGCGGCCGAGATCGATCGCGATCAGCACGCTGTCGCCCGCGTCGGCGATGCGGCGCAGTTGCGGCGTCAGGTGACGGCGCACGTCCTCGACCGGTGCGAACGCGGAGATGATCAGCGACACCGGCGACACCACTTCCTTCGCGACGCCCTGCTCGTCCCACTTGGTCTTCATCGACAGCGAATCCTTGCCGACCGGGATGCCGATGCCGAGCGCCGGGCACAGCTCCATGCCGATCGCCTTGACCGTGTCGAACAGCGCGGCGTCCTCGCCGGCCGTGCCGCACGCGGCCATCCAGTTCGCCGACAGCTTCAGCTTGTCGAGCGACGCGATCGGCGCGCTCGCGATGTTCGTGATCGCCTCGCCGACGGCCATGCGGCCCGATGCCGGCGCGTCGATCACCGCGAGCGGCGTGCGCTCGGCCATCGTCATCGCCTCGCCCTTGAAGCCCGCGTAGTCGAGCGCGGTCACCGCGCAGTCGGCCACCGGCACCTGCCACGGGCCGACCATCTGGTCGCGCACCGACGTGCCGCCGACCGAACGGTCGCCGATCGTGATCAGGAACGACTTGCTGCCGACCGTCGGGTGCTTCAGCACGTCGACCGCGACTTCCGACAACGCGATGCCCGTCACCTCGACCGGCGCGCGCTCGGTCGCGACGCGCGCGACGTCGCGGTGCATGCGCGGCGGCTTGCCGAGCAGCACTTCCATCGGCATGTCGACCGGGAATTCCTCGATGCCCGTTGCTTCGTCGTCGACGAGCTTCAGTTGGCGTTCGTCGGTCGCGACGCCGACCACCGCGAACGGGCAGCGCTCGCGTGCGCAGATCGCCTCGAAGCGCGGCAGGTCGGCCGGCGCAATCGCCAGCACGTAGCGCTCCTGCGCCTCGTTCGACCAGATTTCACGCGGCGACAGGCCCGATTCCTCGAGCGCGACCTTGCGCAGTTCGAAGCGCGCGCCCTTGCCCGCGCCGTCGACGATTTCGGGGAACGCGTTCGACAGGCCGCCCGCGCCGACGTCGTGGATGCTCAGGATCGGGTTTTCCGCGCCGAGCTGCCAGCAGCCGTTGATCACTTCCTGCGCGCGCCGCTCGATTTCCGGGTTGCCGCGCTGCACCGAGTCGAAGTCGAGTTCGGCCGTGTTCGCGCCGGTCGCCATCGAGCTCGCCGCGCCGCCGCCCATGCCGATCCGCATGCCAGGGCCGCCGATCTGGATCAGCAGCGAACCTGCCGGCACGTCGTGCTTGTGCGTGTGTTGATCCGCGATGTTGCCGAGGCCGCCCGCGATCATGATCGGCTTGTGATAGCCGCGCACCTGACCGCCGACGTTCTGCTCGTACACGCGGAAGTAGCCGCCGAGGTTCGGACGGCCGAATTCGTTGTTGAACGCGGCGCCGCCGAGCGGGCCGTCGATCATGATCTGCAGCGGCGACGCGATGCGGTCCGGGCGGCCGTATGGGCCGTGCGCATCGTTCGGGTTGCGCTCGCCGACCGGCTGCGCCGCGTCGCGTGCGTTTTCCCACGACTGGCGTGCGTCCGGCAGATCGAGGTTCGACACGGTGAAGCCCGTGAGGCCGGCCTTCGGACGCGCACCGCGGCCCGTCGCGCCTTCGTCGCGGATCTCGCCGCCCGCGCCGGTCGCCGCGCCCGGGAACGGCGAGATCGCCGTCGGGTGGTTGTGCGTCTCGACCTTCATCAGCGTGTGAGTGAGCTCGGTGTGACGACCGTAGCGTTCGCCCGGCTCGCCGGCCGCGCCCGCGTTGCGCGGGAACCAGCGCTCGGCTTCGGCGCCGACCATGATCGACGAGTTGTCCGAATACGCGACGATCGTGCCTTGCGGGCTCAGCTTCTCCGTGTTGCGGATCATCGCGAACAGCGACATGTCCTGCGCTTCGCCGTCGATCGTCCACTGCGCGTTGAAGATCTTGTGGCGGCAATGCTCGCTGTTCGCCTGCGCGAACATCATCAGTTCGACGTCGGTCGGGTTGCGTTCGAGCTTGCGGAACGCGTCGACCAGGTAGTCGATCTCGTCGTCGGCGAGCGCGAGGCCCAGCTCGACGTTCGCGCGCTCGAGCGCGGCGCGGCCGACACCCAGCACGTCGACGGTCGCGAGCGGCTTGGCCGGCAACTCGTCGAACAGGTGCTTCGCGTCGTCGCGCGCGGCGACCACGCTTTCGGTCATCCGGTCATGCAGCGCGGCCGCGACGGCTGCGCGCGCGTCGTCGGACAGCGCCTTCTTGCCGCCGAGCAGGCCCGACTTCAGCGTGACCGTGAATTCGACGCCGCGTTCGATGCGGCGCACCTGCGTGAGGCCGCAGTGCTGCGCGATGTCGGTCGCCTTGCTCGCCCACGGCGAAACGGTGCCGAAGCGCGGCAGCACGACGAACGTCTCGGCCGTGCCCTTCTCGGCCGCCGGCTCGAACGGCGCGCCGTAGTGCATCAGCGCGTCGATGCGTGCGCTGTCGTCGGCCGACAGCGGCTCGGCCGCATTGACGAAGTGCAGGAACTGGCCGCGCACCGCGACGATGTTGGCGTCGATTTGCCTGAGCGTGTCGAGCAGACGGGTTTGACGGAAATCGGAGAGGGCCGAAGCGCCGGGAAAACACGAGAAGTGAGCCATGGGCTGGACTGACGTCGATGAGTCGCGCGAGGTGGCGACGTGGGGCGAAAGGAAGGCCGTAATTATACCCGGAAGTCGGCCGTCCCAGACCGGCTGATCGGCACCCGTCACGCACCGCAACGGTGCGGCGGCATCCGCGGCGCACAGCCGGCCGCCGGACCGGCACGCACGGCCGCGGCGGCCGGCGACCACGCGATGGCGGAATCGGACGAGGTCGCGCGACGCCGGTTCGCGCGATTTTGGCGCTATCATTCCCGGTTCACCGGGCCGGGAGCCCGTCAGCGAATCCTCACCGGGCGGCATGCATGCCGCCCGTCATCGAAGCAATCCATGGATGTCATCGTCATCGGCGGCGGAATCAGCGGCGTCGCCACCGCCTACCAGCTGCGCGCGGCCGGCCATCGTGTGTGCGTGGTCGAACGCCACGCGACCGTCGCGCAGGGCGCGACCTACGGCGACGGCGGCACGCTGCTGCCGAGCCCGCTCGACGTCTGGTTCGGGCCGACCTTCATGCGCCAGCGCCAGCCGCGTGACGCCGGCATCGTCTACAAGCCGGGCTTCAACGGCGGCGTGCGCCGCTTCGTCAAGCAGCTCGCCGCGCTGCGCGAGCCTGACGCATTCGCCGCGCAGTATGCGCGGCTGCGCCCGCTGATCGACGCGTCGCGCGAGTCGCTCGCCGACATCGAGGCGCGCCTCCAGATCGAATTCGAGCAGAAACCCGGGATCCTGCACGTCGTGCGCGACCCGCGCGACTGGGAAGCGCTGCAACCGGCACTCGACCTGCTGCGTGCGCTCGACCAACCGTACCGGGTGCTCACGGCCGACGAATGCGCGGCGCTCGAGCCTTCGGTGCCGGCCGAGCCCGGCTTTGCCGGCGGCGTGCTGCTCGAGAGCGAGCGCACCGGAAATTGCCCGCTGTTCGCGAAACTGATCAAGCAGACGCTCGACGAGCACGGCGTGCAGTTCCGCTTCGGCGCGGAGGTCGCCGCGATCCGCGTCGACACCGGCCGGGCCGCGGTCGAGCTCGCGCCGGCCGGCGGCCGGCACGCGACGAAGGCGCACGAGGTCGACGTGATGTCGGCCGACGCGATCGTGGTCGCCGCGGGCGCCGGCAGCCTGCCGCTGCTGGAGCGGCTCGGCTGGCGGCTGCCGCTGCATCCGGTGCGCACGCATACGCTGACCGCCCCGGTCGCGTACGAAGAACATGCGCCGCACCTGAGCGTCGTCGATTCGATCAAGCGGATTTCGATCACGCGCACCCACCAGCGGCTGCGCATCGGCGGCGGCGCCGTGCTGCAGAGCCTCGCCGACACCGCGAAGCCGCTCCCCGAGCCGCTGTCCGAGGCCGCGCTCGCGCTGCTCGGCCAGGCCGTCCACGACTGGGTGCCGGGCGCCGCGAAGATTTCCGCCGCGCTGTCGTGGCAAGGCACGCAGCTGCTGTCACCGGACGGCCTGCCGGTCGTCGGTCCGACCCCGCATCCGCGCGTGTTCGTCAATTTCGGGCATGGCCCGGCCGGTTGGGGCCTCGCGTGCGGGTCTGCTAAAGTGGTGACAGACTGTCTGAGCGGCGACACGCAGCAGTGGCCCGCCGACACGCTCGCCGCGCTGAGTCCCGCGCGCTTCACGACCTGACCGCCACGGGCCCGTCCCGGCGCGGCCTCCTCCCGCCGCCATGACCCCGCGATGACGAATCCCCGCCCGCTTCCCGACTCCGCCCCGCTCGCGCTGCTGCGCGTCGCCGACCTGCGCGCGGCCGAGGCCGCCGCGACCGCCGAACTGCCGCCGCACACGCTGATGGGCCGCGCGGGCGCCGCCGCCGCGCGCTGGCTGTCCGAACGGGTGGCCGGAGACGACCGCCCGGTCTGGTTCGCGGTCGGCCCCGGCAACAACGGCGGCGACGCGCTGGTAGCCGCCGCACAACTGCAGCAGCTCGGCGTCGCGACGCAGGCCTGGATGCCGGTGCCGGTCAAGCCCGACGATGCGCAATGGGCGCTCGGCCTCGCGCGCGCGGCCGGCGTGCCGCTGTCGACCGAACCGCCCGCCTCACTCGACGATTACGCGTGGGTCGTCGATGGGCTGTTCGGCATCGGCCTCGCGCGCGCACTCGACGGACCGTTCGCCGCCCAGGCCGCGCGCATCGCCGCACATGCCCGAAGCGGCGGCCGCGTGCTCGCGCTCGACGTACCGAGCGGGCTCGACAGCGACACGGGCCGGATCGTCGGCGCGGGCGTGGCCGTCACCGCGACGCACACGCTCACCTTCATCGGCGCGAAGCCGGGGCTTTATACCGGCGACGGCCGCGACCTCGCCGGCGAGATCGACATCGCGTCGCTTGACGTCGCACCGCCCGCCGCGCCAGCCGTCGTGCTGAATGCACCGGCACTGTTCGCCGCCGCGCTGCCCGCCCGCTCGTTCGCTTCGCACAAGGGTACGTTCGGCAGCCTGGCGGTGCTCGGCGGCGACACCGGCATGTGCGGCGCGCCGATCCTCGCCGCGCGTGCCGCGCTGTTCGCCGGCGCCGGCAAGGTGCATGTCGGCTTTCTCGGCGCCGGCGCGCCGCCATACGACCCGCCGTTTCCCGAACTGATGCTGCATCCCGCGGACAGCCTCGAGCTCAATGCGATGTCCGCGATCGCGGCAGGCTGTGGCCTCGGCGCGCGCGAGGCCGCGGTCGCCCTCGTGCGCGACGTGCTCGCGCACGACGCCACGACGCTGCTCGACGCCGACGCGCTGAACCTCGTCGCGACGCACGCCGACCTCGCCGCCGCCGTCGCCGCCCGCGGCGCCCGGGGCAACGCGTGCGTGCTGACCCCGCATCCGCTCGAGGCAGCGCGGCTGCTCGGCAGCGATACCGCGACGGTGCAGCACGACCGGCTGGCCGCGGCGCAGACGCTGGCCGCGCGCTACGCGAGCATCGTCGTGCTGAAGGGTTCGGGCACGGTGATTGCGGCGCCCGACGGCCGCCTGACGATCAATCCGACCGGCAATGCTGCGCTCGCCACCGGCGGCACCGGCGACGTGCTCGGCGGCCTGATCGGCGCGTTGCTCGCGCAGCGCGTCGCGCCGTACGAAGCCGCGCTTGCGGGCGTATACCTGCACGGCCTCGCGGCCGACACGCTGACCGCGAACGGCACGGGGCCGGCCGGCCTCACCGCGGGCGAACTCGCGCCGATGGTGCGCACGCTGATCAATCGCCTTTTTTACCCGTCGGCGCGCGCCGACATATAACGCCGCTATACTGGGTGCCCCGCCGCACGGCGGGCCCGCTCGTCCGCCGGCGTTCCGATCCCGATGCGCCGGCGCGGCATTCCTCCCGATTCACGCTTCACTCGAACCGCCATGACGCTGAATTCGCTCCCCGCCTGGACTGCCCTTCAATACCACTTCGAACAAATCCGCCACGCGCGGCTGCGCGACTGGTTCGCGCCGGAAAACGACCGCGCGCCGACCCGCGCCGAACGCTTCACGATCCCCGGCGGCGGCCTTGCGGCCGACTTCTCGAAGAACCGCATCAACGACGACACGCTGCGCCTGCTCGTGCAGCTGGCCCGCGAAGCGGGCGTCGAGGCGCGCCGCGACGCGATGTTCGCCGGCGAGATCGTCAACCCGACCGAAGGCCGCGCCGCGCTGCACACGGCATTGCGCGCGACCGACCCGCACGCGCCGTTCCATGCGCAGGTCAGCGCCGAGCGCGCGAAGATGGCGACCTTCGCACGCGCCGTGCGCAGCGGCGCGTGGACCGGCTACACCGGCAAGCGCATCCGCCACGTGATCAACATCGGCATCGGCGGCTCGGATCTCGGACCGAAGATGGTCACGCATGCGCTGCACCATGTCGCGACGCCCGACATTTCGACTCATTTCGTATCGAACGTCGACGGCGCCGATCTCGCGCGCGTGCTCGAACAGGTCGACCCGGAGGAAACGCTCGCGATCATCGTGTCGAAGACCTTCACGACGCTCGAGACGATGACGAACGCACGCTCGCTGCGCGACTGGTTCGTCGCGCGCGGCTGCCCGGAAGATGCGCTGGCGAAGCACTTCGTCGGCGTGTCGGCGAACCCGGCCGAAGTCGTGAAGTTCGGCATCTCCGCCGACAACGTGTTCGAAATGTGGGACTGGGTCGGCGGCCGCTATTCGCTGTGGTCGGCGGTCGGCCTGTCGATCATGATCGCGATCGGGCCCGAGCAGTTCGACGAACTCCTCGCCGGCGCGAACGACATGGATCGCCATTTCCGCGAAGCGCCGCTCGAGCGCAACCTGCCGGTGCTGCTCGGCCTGATCGGCATCTGGTATCGCAACTTCTTCGGCTCGCAGAGCTATCTCGTCGCGCCGTATTCGGAAGCGCTGCACTACCTGCCGTCGTACCTGCAGCAGCTCGAGATGGAAAGCAACGGCAAGTCCGCTCGCCTGGACGGCACGTTCGTCGACTACCCGACGTCGGCCGTCACGTGGGGCGAGCCGGGCACCAACGGCCAGCACGCGTTTTTCCAGATGCTGCACCAGGGCCCGACGATCGTGCCGATCGACTTCATCGCGGTGCTGACGCCCGAGCATCCGCTCGCGAGCCATCATCCGAAGCTGCTCGCGAACTGCTTCGCGCAGAGTGAAGCGCTGATGCTCGGCCGCACGCTCGACGAAGCGCGCAAGGTCGCCGGCCCCGGCAAGGAAGCGCTTGCGCCGCACCTGACCTTTCCCGGCAACCGCCCGACGACGACGCTGCTGGTGGATGCGCTGACGCCGCGCGCGCTTGGCGCGCTGATCGCGCTCTACGAGCACAAGGTGCTGGTGCAGGCAACGGTATGGGACATCAATCCGTTCGACCAGTGGGGCGTCGAGCTCGGCAAGATTCTCGGCAAGGTCGTCGAAGCCGACCTGTCGGCCGAAGCGGTCGATCCCGCGAAGCACGATTCGTCGACGACCGCGCTGATCGAGCGCGCGCGTGCGGCGCTCAAGCGCTGACGCTACAGCGTCGAACGCACGCCGGCCGCACCGGGTGATGCACCCTGCGCGGCCGGCAAGAAATTCGGTCTCGCGCTATGCCGCGTGCGGCGCGACGATGCGGCCGGCGTCGATGGTGATCGTCGTCGCGCAGCGCCGCGCGAGTTCGGCATCGTGCGTGACGAGCACGAGCGTCGCGCCGTGCGTGCGGTTCAGTTTGAACATCAGGTCGATGACGGCGTGGCCGGTGGCTGCATCGAGACTGCCGGTCGGTTCGTCGGCGAACAGGATTGCGGGATGCGTGACGAACGCGCGCGCAAGCGCGACGCGCTGTTGCTCGCCACCCGACAGCAGCTTCGGATAATGCGCGGTGCGCTCGCCGAGACCGACCTGCACAAGCAACGCGCGTGCCCGATCGGCGGCGTCGCGCGCGTTGATGCCGCCTTGCAGCTCGAGCGGAAGCATCACGTTCTCGAGTGCCGTCAGGTGCGGCATCAACTGAAACGACTGGAACACGAATCCGACCGCGCCGTTGCGCAGCGCGGCGCGCTCGTCCTCGTCGAGCTGGTCGAGCGCGCGGCCGAGCAGGCGAACCGTGCCGCTCGTCGCGCTGTCCAATCCCGCAAGCAGGCCGAGCAGCGTCGATTTGCCCGACCCCGATGCGCCGACGATCGCGAGGCTGCTGCCGGGCCGCACGGCGAACGTGATGCCGTCGAGGATCGTCAGCTCGCCCGTTGCGTCGGCGACCCGCTTGCACACGTCATGGACTTCGATGATCGGATCGGTAATCTTGAACATGGACACGACATTCCGCTGGAAAAGACGCGCGGCGTTCGCCGCGCTGCTGGGTACCCTGCTCGCAGCAAACGTGCCCGCACGCGCCGCGACGGCGGCGGCCTCGACATCGGGCCAGCCCGCGCTCGTCGTGCTCGGCGACAGCCTGTCGGCCGAATACGGGTTGCCACGCGACACCGGCTGGGTTGCGTTGCTGCGGCAACGGCTCGCGACCGAGCGAATCGATTATAGCGTCGCGAACGCAAGCGTCAGCGGCGACACCACGAGCGGCGGCCGCGCGCGACTGCCTGCGGTGCTGCAACGGCTCAAGCCGTCGATCGTCGTCGTCGAACTCGGCTCGAACGACGCGCTGCGCGGCGTGCCGCTCGCGACGACCGAACAGAACCTGCGCGACATCATCGCCGATGCGCGGCAAGCGCGCGCGAAGGTCGTGCTGGTCGGCATGTACGTGCCGCCCAACTACGGGCCCGATTACACGCAGAAATTCCATGCGGTCTACACGCGCCTGTCGAAGGAACTCGGCGTACCGCTCGTGCCGTTCCTGCTGGCCGGCATCGAGAACAAGCCGGAGATGTTCCAGTCGGACCAGATGCATCCCGCGCAGCAGGCACAGGGCATCCTGCTCGACAACGTCTGGCCGGCGCTGAAGCCGCTGCTCGGCAAGCCGCGCGGCTGACCTCGCGGCGCGCCATCGCCGGAAAGCAAAAAGCCCCGCTTCGAGCGGGGCTTTGTGTTGCTGCACGCGAAACCGGGAACGGCGCTTCGCTTGGTTGTCGCTTGGCTGTGACTTAGTTGCCGCCATCCTGCGACTGGCTCTGCGTGGTGCCGTACAGCTTCACCTTCGAGCGGTCACGCAGCGCGGCGAGATACGCTTCGCCTTCGCTTTGCGCTTCGACCTGCGCCATCTGCTGCTGCGCGGCCGCGAGCTGCTGCGGATCGACGGCCGTGCCCGGGATCACCGCGTTCACGCGATAGATCGCGTAGCCGTCCGCGCCGAGATCGACACCGACGTATGCCGGCAGCGTCTTCGCATCGACCTTGTAAACGGCGCTCAGCGCCGCCGGCGTCAAGCCCTGCGACTGCGTGCGCGACACCTTCTGCGCGGCCGTGAAGCCATCGACCGACTTCGACTTCTGCAGCTCGGCCAGCTTCGCCGCGCCGTCCTTCTTCGCGAGTTCCGCGGCCTGCTCGGCGATGACCTTCTGACGCACCACGTCCTTGATCGTATCGAGTGCCGGCACGGCCGCCGGCTTGTAGTCGGTCACGCGCGCCGAGATCAGCGTGTTGTTGCCCACGTCGATCGCCTGCGTGTTGTTCTGGCTCTTCACCGAGTCGTTCGCAAACACCGCAGCGAGGAACTTCGGATTGTTCAGCGGGCTCGTCGGCGGCAGTTGCGGATTCGGCGTCGGCGTGACGGTGGCCGTCTGGATCGTCAGCTTGTACTTGTCAGCGGCCGGCTGCAGCGTCTTCGCCTTTTCATAGACGGTCGACGTAAAGCCTTCCGCGTTGTCCGAGAACGCCTTCGCCGCGTATTGCTGCTTCAGGTCGACTGCGATCTGGTCCTTCACGTCCGCGAACGGCTTGACCACCGACGGCTTCACTTCCGTCGCCTTCAGGATGTGGAACCCGAGATCCGATTGCACGATACCGCTCACGTCGCCCTGCTTCAGCGCGAACGCGGCATCGTCGAACGCCTTGCCGCCCGCTGTCGAGCCACGCGTGATGAAGCCCAGATCGCCGCCCTTCGCCGCCGACGGCGCGTCCTGCGAGCTCTTCTGCGCGATCTGCGCGAACTGGTCCGGATGCGCCTTCACGTCGGCCAGCAGCTGCTCGGCCTTCGCCTTCGCGGCCGCCTTGTCGGCTGCACTTGCGTCGCTCGCCGCGGCGATGAAGATGTGGCTCACGCGCACCTGCGCTTCCGAGCGGAAGTGCGTCGGGTTGTCGTCGTAGAACTTCTTGATGTCGGCATCGGTCGGCTGCGCGCTCGCGGCGGCAGCAGCCGGCGAATAGACGAGATACTGGATCGTCGCGGTTTCCGGCGTCGCGAAGCCCTGCTTGTGCGCGTCGTAGTATGCGGTGAGCTGTGCGTCGGTCGGCTGCACCTTCGTCGCGTAGTCGCTCGTCTTCAGCACGAGCGCCTGCACTTCTCGCTGCTGCGCAGCCAGTTCCGACAGCCGTTGCGCCGGCCCCTTCGGCGTGAATGCGCTCGCCACGATGCTCGCCGGAATCTGCTGCAGCGCGAGGCTGTAGCGCACGCGTTCCTGGTACTGCTCGGGCGTCATCCCCTGGAACGACAACAGTTGCGCGTAGCGCTGGACGTCGATCGTACCGTCGGGTTTCTTCAGCGACGCGATCATCGGGTCGCTCATCAGCGCGTCGCGCACCGCATTGTCGGATGCGGTCAGGTGCAGGCGCTGCGTCTCGTCGGCCAGCACGCGTTGCTGGATCAGGCCGTCGAGCACTTGCTTGCGATGTTCGGGCGTGTCGAATGCCTTGATGTCGAACTGCCCGCCGAGCGCCTGGCGCGCCTGGTCGATCTGCTGGCGGAACGCGCCGTCGAATTCGACCCGCGTGATCTTGTGCCCGTTGATCGCCGCGACGTTCGCGCTGTCGTCGAAGAAGCCGCGGAAACCTTGGATCCCGACGAAACCCAGCCCCGGCAACACGATCAGGAGCAGGAGCGCCATCATCAGGCGCTGGTGATTACGGAAGAAATCGAGCATGCGTGACGGGAAAATTGGACAAAACGTCCGATATTACAACATACGGGATGGCACGGGAGAAAAGCAGGTGCGCAACGAACGGGCGCAACCGACGACGCAAATGAAAAAGCCCGCACGAGGCGGGCTTTTTCATTTTCTGGCGGAGCGGACGGGACTCGAACCCGCGACCCCCGGCGTGACAGGCCGGTATTCTAACCGACTGAACTACCGCTCCTTGGTCTGGCTGAATCAGGAAACTGGTGGGTGCTGAGGGGTTCGAACCCCCGACCTACGCCTTGTAAGGGCGCCGCTCTACCAGCTGAGCTAAGCACCCGTTTCCGATTCGTTCTGGCTGCGATCTACGTTTCGGCATCAACAACCAGCGAGCCCGCAAGTTTAATTCATCCCCGATCATTTTGCCAAGCCCGCGCGCGAAAAATTTTAACGCGCCGCTCAACCCGCGATGTCGAAGCACATAAAAAAACCCGCGGACATGCCGCGGGTTTCGTGAACAACCGTCAGAGACGGCGTTCAGGTTTTCAGTGCTTGACGACTTCCGTCGAGCCGGCATCCTTCGCCGCCTCGCCGACCGGTGCCGCAGCCTTCGCCTCTTCTTCTGGCGGCAGCGGGGTCGGCGTACGTTCGAGCGCGAGCTCGAGCACCTTGTCGATCCAGCGGACCGGCACGATCTCGATCGCGTTCTTCACGTTGTCCGGAATGTCCGCGAGATCCTTCACGTTCTCTTCCGGGATCAGCACGAGCTTGATGCCGCCGCGATGCGCAGCCAGCAGCTTTTCCTTCAGCCCGCCGATCGGCAGCACTTCGCCACGCAGCGTGATCTCGCCCGTCATCGCGACATCGGCACGCACGGGGATCCCCGTGAGCACCGACACCAGCGCGGTCGTCATCGCACCGCCGGCGGACGGACCGTCCTTCGGCGTCGCGCCTTCCGGCACGTGGATGTGGATGTCCTGCTTCTCGAACGCCTCGTCCTTAATACCCAGACGGCGCGAACGCGAGCGCACGACCGAACGTGCGGCCTCGACCGACTCCTTCATCACGTCGCCGAGCGAACCCGTGCGGATCACGTTGCCCTTGCCCGGCATCACCGCGGCTTCGATCGTCAGCAGGTCGCCGCCGACTTCCGTCCACGCGAGGCCCGTCACCTGACCGACCTGGTTTTCCTTCGCCGCGAGGCCGAAGTCGTACTTGCGCACGCCGAGGAACGTATCGAGGTTCTCGCCATCGACCTTGATCGCGCCCGATGCCTTCTTCAGCAACAACATCTTCACGACCTTGCGGCAGATCTTCGACACTTCCCGCTCGAGCGAACGCACACCGGCTTCGCGCGTGTAGTAGCGGATGATGTCGCGGATCGCCTGCTCGGTGACCTCGATCTCGCCGTCCTTCAGACCGTTGTTCTTCTTCTGCTTCGGCAGCAGGTAGCGCTGCGCGATGCTGACCTTCTCGTCTTCCGTGTAACCCGACAGACGAATCACTTCCATCCGGTCGAGCAGCGGCGGCGGGATGTTCAGCGAGTTCGACGTCGCGACGAACATCACGTCAGAAAGGTCGAAGTCGACTTCGATGTAGTGGTCGGCGAACGTGTGGTTCTGTTCCGGATCGAGCACTTCGAGCAGCGCCGACGACGGATCGCCGCGGAAATCCATGCCCATCTTGTCGACTTCGTCGAGCAGGAAGAGCGGATTGCGCACGCCGACCTTCGCCAGGCTTTGCAGGATCTTGCCCGGCATCGAGCCGATGTACGTGCGGCGGTGACCGCGGATCTCGGCTTCGTCACGCACGCCGCCGAGCGCCATCCGGACGAACTTGCGGTTCGTCGCGCGAGCGATCGACTGGCCGAGCGAGGTCTTGCCGACGCCCGGGGGCCCGACGAGGCACAGGATCGGCGCCTTCACCTTGTCCACGCGCTGTTGCACCGCGAGGTACTCGAGGATACGTTCCTTCACCTTCTCGAGGCCGAAGTGATCCTCGTCGAGCACCTGCTCCGCGTTCGACAGATCGTTGTTGACCTTGCTCTTCTTGCGCCACGGCAGGCCGATCAGCGTGTCGATGTAGTTGCGCACGACGGTCGCTTCCGCCGACATCGGCGACATCAGCTTCAGCTTCTTGAGCTCGGCATCGGCCTTCTTCTTCGCTTCCTTCGGCATGCGCGCGGCGTTGATGCGCTTCTCGAGTTCCTCGAGGTCCGCACCCTCTTCGCCTTCGCCCAGTTCCTTCTGGATCGCCTTGACCTGCTCGTTCAGGTAGTACTCGCGCTGGCTCTTTTCCATCTGGCGCTTCACGCGCCCGCGGATGCGCTTTTCGACCTGCAGGATGTCGATCTCGGCTTCGAGCTGCGCGAGCAGGTGCTCGAGGCGCTCGATGACCGGGAACATCTCGAGGATGTGCTGCTTCTGGTCGAGCTTCAGCGGCAGACGCTCGGCGATCATGTCCGCGAGGCGACCGGCTTCGTCGATGCCCGACAGCGACGTGAGAATCTCCGGCGGGATCTTCTTGTTCAGCTTCACGTACTGGTCGAACTGCGACACGATCGCACGGCGCAGCGCTTCCGTTTCCGCGCTGTCGGCGTGATCGGGCTCAAGCGGCATTACTTCACAGGAGAACTGCGTCTCCTGCTCTTCGATCGACAACGCCTTCGCACGCTGCAGGCCCTCGACGAGCACCTTCACGGTGCCGTCCGGCAGCTTCAGCATCTGCAGGATGTTGGCGATACAACCGACCTCGTACATGTCCTTTTCGGTCGGTTCGTCCTTGGCCGCGGTTTTCTGGGCGACGAGCATGATGTGCTTGCCGCCTTCCATCGCTGCTTCGAGGGCCTTGATCGATTTCGGCCGGCCCACGAAGAGCGGAATCACCATGTGCGGGAAAACGACGACATCCCGCAGCGGCAGCAGCGGGAGCGTGATGCGTTCCGGCGGGAGAAGTTGGGTGCCTGACATTTCATTTCCCCATGAGTGGAATCAATTGTTCGGTAATTGAGGCCGCCACAACGAATTGCAAGCCTTCAAGTGCGGGAAATATTCGGTAAGAAAGTAACCACCGCGTGTCGAGTCAGAGTTACCCACAAGATAAACGAAAAAAAGCCGCCCACGGACTCATGAACGGCCTTTTTCGCAGAACATCGTCGGCAAGCCGGTCAGTTCGAACCCGCCACCTTCGGCGTGTCCTCATAGATCAGCAGGGGTTTGCCGTCGCCATCGATGACGTTCTCGTCGATGATGACCTTGCTGACCCCTTTCATCGCCGGCAGTTCGTACATCACGTCGAGCAATGCCTGTTCGATGATCGAACGCAAACCGCGCGCGCCGGTCTTGCGGCGGATCGCCTTGCGGGCGACTGCCTGCAGCGCGCCCGGCCGGATTTCCAGCTCGACGCGCTCCATCGCGAACAGCTTGTGATACTGCTTGACGAGCGCGTTCTTCGGCTCGACGAGAATCTTCATCAGCGCGGCTTCATCGAGCTTGCCGAGCGTCGCGACCACCGGCAGACGGCCGATCAATTCGGGGATCAGACCGAATTTGATCAGATCTTCCGGTTCCGTTTCGCGCAGCACTTCGCCCGCATCGCGTTCCTGCTTGCTCTTGACCGTCGCGCCGAAGCCGATGCCCGTCTTTTCGGTACGATCGGTGATCACCTTCTCGAGACCGTCGAACGCACCGCCGCAGATGAACAGGATGTTGGTCGTGTCGACCTGAATGAAATCCTGGTTCGGATGCTTGCGGCCGCCCTGCGGCGGCACCGACGCCATCGTGCCCTCGACGAGCTTCAGCAGTGCCTGCTGGACGCCCTCGCCCGACACGTCGCGCGTGATCGACGGGTTGTCCGACTTGCGGCTGATCTTGTCGATTTCGTCGATGTAGACGATCCCGCGCTGCGCCTTGTCGACCTCGTAGTTGCAGTTCTGCAACAGCTTCTGGATGATGTTCTCGACGTCCTCGCCGACGTAGCCGGCTTCGGTCAGCGTCGTCGCATCGGCGATCACGAACGGCACGTTCAGCAACCGCGCGAGCGTCTGCGCGAGCAGCGTCTTGCCGGAGCCCGTCGGGCCGATCAGCAGGATGTTGCTCTTCGACAGCTCGACGTCGTCCTTCTTGTCGAGGTGCTTGAGGCGCTTGTAGTGGTTGTACACGGCCACGGCGAGGATCTTCTTCGCGCGCTCCTGGCCGATCACATACTGATCGAGGATGTCGCGAATTTCCTGCGGGCTCGGCAGATCCGACCGGGACAGGCTGGCCTCGACGCCGGCGGCAGCCGCCTCGTCTCGAATGATCTCGTTGCAGAGGTCGATGCACTCATCGCAGATGAATACCGACGGGCCCGCGATGAGTTTCTTCACCTCATGCTGGCTCTTCCCGCAAAACGAGCAATACAACAGCTTCTCGCTGTTCGAACCTTTTTTGTCCGCCATGAATGTAGAGCCTCCGGACAGGTAAATGACATGATACGCCGAATGCTCCGGACGCCGCGCCTAGGGCGCGACCGGAGCCGGCTGGATGCGCTTGCCGCAGATGCTCAGAGCACTCGGACGTTGCAGGGGCACCGCGCGAATCGGGGCGGCACCCCACTTAAGCTCACGGGCGCTTCAGCAGCACCTGATCGATCAGCCCGTACGCCTTCGCATCTTCGCTCGACATGAAGTTATCACGGTCGGTGTCGCGGGCGATGCGCTCGACGTCCTGACCCGTATGCTGCGCGAGCAGGTTGTTCAGCCGTTCCTTCAGGTAGAGGATTTCGCGTGCCTGGATCTCGATGTCGGACGCCTGGCCGCGCGCGCCGCCGAGCGGCTGGTGAATCATCACGCGCGAGTTCGGCAGCGCGAAACGCTTGCCCTTCGCGCCCGACGCGAGCAGGAACGCGCCCATGCTGGCCGCGAGACCCATGCAGAGGGTCGACACGTCCGGCTTGATGAACTGCATCGTGTCGTAGATCGCCATGCCGGCCGACACCGAACCGCCCGGGCTGTTGATGTAGAGGCTGATGTCCTTGTCGGGATTCTCGCTCTCGAGGAACAGCAGTTGCGCGACCACGAGGTTGGCGGTCTGGTCGTTCACTTCACCGACCATGAACACCAGGCGCTCCTTCAGGAGACGCGAATAGATATCGTACGAACGCTCGCCGCGGCCGCTCGTTTCGACGACGATCGGCACCAGCCCCAGCGCTTGCGCCTCGAAACCCTGCGGCGCGTTCGAAGCAAGCATGTCCAGCAATTCAGCGCGAGTGATCATTCAATGAACCTTGTTCGAATGGAAAATTGAACGGAGGGAAGCCGCCCGCTCAATCGCCATATTAATGGCAACCGTGCGCTTGACGTAAAAACGGCGTGCGGGCCGTCGCTCCGACAGCCGGCACGCCGCTAGAGCGACACTTACGCTTGCGCCGATGCGCTCGCGAGTGCCTCGAAGCTCACTTCCTTGTCCGTCACCTTTGCCTTGCCCAGCACGAAGTCGACGACGTTGCTTTCAACGACGAACGCTTCCATCTCGGCGAGGCGCTGCTGGTTCGAATAATACCAGCGGACCACTTCCTTCGGGTCTTCGTAGCTCTTCGCGAACTCGTCAACTTCCGCGCGGATCTGCTCCGGCTTCGCTTCGAGGCTGTTCGACTTCACGAGCTCGGCCAGCACGAGGCCCAGCTTCACGCGACGCTCTGCCTGCTCGGCGAACATCTCGGCCGGGATCGGTGCGTCCTTCGCGTTCGGCACGCCGCGCTGCGCCAGATCTTGGCGAGCCATTTCGACGAGACGTTGCTGGTCCTGCTCGATCAGCGCCTTCGGCACGTCGAGTTCGGAAATCTTCAGCAGCGCGTCCATCACCTGGTTCTTGACGATGGCTTGCGTGCGACGCTTCGCTTCGCGCTCGAGGTTTTCCTTGATTTCGGCGCGCATCTTCGTCAGGTCGCCGTCTTCGATGCCGAGCGACTTCGCGAATTCGCCGTCGATTTCCGGCATGTGCGGCCACTCGATCTTCTTCATCGTAACCGTGAATTGCGCCGTCTTGCCCGCCACGTCCTTGCCGTGGTAATCGTCCGGGAACTTCAGGTCGAACGTACGCTGTTCGCCAGCCTTCAGGCCCAGCGCCGCCGTTTCGAATTCCGGCAGCATGCGGCCTTCGCCGAGCACGAACGGGAAGTCTTCGGCCGTGCCGCCCTGGAACGCGACGTCGTCGATCTTGCCGACGAAGTCGACCGTCACGCGGTCGCCGTTCTTCGCTGCGGTGTCCGCACCGCCGTCGCCATGCTCGCCGGCTTCGCCGCGAGCGTGGTAGTGCACGCGCTGCTTGCGCAGGATTTCCAGCGTGCGGTCGATTTCGGCGTCGCCGATCGACGTCGTCGAGCGCTCGACTTCAGCCGTCGCCAGATCGCCGATCTTCACTTCCGGGTAAACCTCGAACGTCGCGTCGAACGCGTATGCGTCCTCAGCCTGCTCCTGCTTCGGCTCGAAGCTCGGCTGGCCTGCGACGCGCAGGTTTTCCGCGCGGCTGATCGTGAAGAATTCCTGGCCGATCTTGTCGCTCAGCACTTCCGCCTCGACCTGACCCGAGTACTGCTGGGCGACCATCTTGAGCGGCACCTTGCCCGGGCGGAAACCCGGCATGCGAACGTTCTTCGCGAGTTTCTGGATACGGGCGTCGATTTCCTTCTGCACGGTGTCCTTCGGCAGGGAAATCGTCACGCGGCGTTCAAGCTTGCCGAGGTTCTCAACAACGTTAGCCATGGCTTCAATCGTCCTAAAATTATTCGAGCGAATCGGGTTTTCCTTGCCGTGCCTGCCTGCGGCGTGAGGTGCATCGCATGCACACGCCGCGCCGGAGCGCCACGCCATCCCTGCACGCGCCGGATGGCTAGCGCAAGCGGCTCGGAGCACGGCTTTGGCCGGAAGAATCGACTATTCTAGCAAACAATTTTCCTCGTACCGCCAGATCGGTACGACAACGAGGCCGACTGGCCATGCCGCCCGCTCCCGCGCACGGCAATGCGCGCGGATCGCCGCTATGCCGAACGGCGTATCCACCGCGGGCCCGCCATCCTGTAAGCTCCGAATGAGGATGCGCCGCGATCGCGGCCGCCATTCTTCACACCAATCACGCCTTCCGGAGACACCATGCCGCAACACCCGTCCGCGCCTGTCGTCGTCATCGCGCCCGATTCGTTCAAAGGCTCGCTTTCCGCCGAGCAGGTCGCGGACGCAATCGCCACCGGCATCCGCCGTGCCCGTCCCGACGCGGTCGTGCGCTGCTGCCCGATGGCCGACGGCGGCGAAGGCACGCTCGACGCGATGCTGGCGAGCGGCGGCACGCGGCGCACGGTGCGGGTGGCCGGCGCATCGCTCGCGGCACGCGACGCGGCGGTCGGCGTGATCGACGCGCGCACCGCGATCGTCGAGACGGCCGAGATCGTCGGGATCACCGACGCGGTCGGCATGAGCGTGCCCGTCGACGCGCGCAGCACGCGCGGCATGGGCGAAGCGATCCGCACGCTGCTCGACGAGGGTGTGCGCCGCTTCTTCGTCGCGCTCGGCGGCAGCAGCACCAACGACGCGGGCGCCGGGTTGCTCGCGGGCCTCGGCCTGCAATGCTTCGACGCGGCCGGCCAGCCGGTCGAACCCGTCCCGGCGCGGCTCGCCGATATCGCGCGGATCGACGCGTCGGGGCTCGATCCGCGCCTGAAGGAAACTGAATTCATCGGCATGTCCGACGTCGACAACCCACTGACGGGCGCGCACGGCGCGACTGCGGTGTTCGGTCCGCAAAAGGGCGTGACGCCCGAGCAGGTTGCGACCCTCGACGCCGCGCTCGGCCGTTTCGCCGACCTGCTCGAGGCCGCGCTCGACCGGCGAGGCCGTGACCTGCCCGGCGCCGGCGCCGCGGGCGGCCTCGGATTCGCACTCCACATGCTGGGCGCACAATTCGAAGCCGGCGCGGAAGTCGTCGCGCGGCAGATCGGGCTCGATGCCGCGCTCGCCGGCGCCGACTGGCTGATCACCGGCGAAGGCCGCTCCGACGTGCAGACGCTGCACGGCAAGGCACCGTTCATCGCCTGCCGTCATGCGCGGGTCGCGGGCGTGCCCGCGTCGCTGCTGTCGGGCGCGGTCGACCCGGCCGCGCTGCCGCGCCTGTCCGAACACTTTTCCGGCTGCTTCTCGCCCGCGCCCGGCCCGATCACACTCGACGTCGCGATCCGCGACGCGGCGAACCTGCTCACGAACGAAGCCGAACAGTTGACACGGCTGAAGTACGGCGCACACTGACCGTTGACCCGAGCGCGCGATACAGGAACAATCGGGCCCGCCCTTTTTCTTCAGGATTCGACATGAAAGGCCGCCAAGCCGGGCTCGATCAGTTTCTGACCTATCGCCTCCATGCGCTCACGAAGCGATCCGACCGCGGGATCGCCGACGTGTACCGGCACAAGCTGGACATCTCGCTGCCCGAGGCGCGGGTGATCGCCGCCGTCGGCGCCTTCGGTCCGTTTTCGATCATGGATCTCGCTCGCCACACCAACCTCGACAAGAGCCAGGCGAGCCGCGCGGCGGAAGCGCTGCTGCGCCAGGGGCTGCTCCAGCGCAGCGCGAGCGAGGAAGACGGCCGGATCGTGCTGATCGCGCTGACCGCCGACGGCCGCGCGCTGCATCGCAAGATCATGCCGATCGTGCGCAAGTGGAATGACGGCTTGCTCGCTTGCCTGTCCGACAGCGAGCGCCAGACGTTCGAGCGACTGCTCGACAAGGTCGTCGCGAACGCGGTCGAACGCGACGACTGAATCGCAATACGGGTGCCTTCGGACCACCCGAGTCGCGCAAGGGCAAGCCCAAGGGCAGCGTGCCCGGCTTCCCTTGCCGTGGCTACCGGACGACTGCCCGGCACTTCTTCATCCTTCTTCTCGTGCCGGCCATCGGCGCGGCCATTCGCCTCCGTTATAGCCCGCTGTTTGCCGCACGCTGACGCAGCAATCCCAGCACCGCGTCGCAATACGGCGTCGGCACGTCGAGCTTGCGTCCCAGTTCCGGAAACACGCCGAGGATCGGCCCGATTTCCAGTGCTCGCCCGGCCTCGAAATCCTGCAGCATCGATGTCCTGAACGCACCGAGCTTGCGCGTCACGGCAATCCGCTCTGGCCCGCTCATTCCCGTATCGAGACCGAGCTTCGCGCCGATCGCGGCCGCCTCCTCCATCATCCGCAACGCGAGGTCGTGCGTGAACGGATCGTCAAGCAGTTGCGAGGCGGTCGAACCCGTCAGCGCGCTCAACGGGTTCATGTTCATGTTGCCCCACAGCTTTGCCCAGATTTCGGTGCGGATCGCCGCGGTCGACTCGACGTCGAAGCCGCCCGCGGCGAGCGCCGCCGCGAATCGCGCGGTCGACGCATCGAGCCGCGGATCGGGCGAGCCAATGATCAGACGGTTGCCGCGACCGCGGCGCACGATCCCGGGCGCGTCGGTGCTCGACGAGAGGTGCACAACGCAGCCAATCGCCTGCGCGGGCGGCAGCGCCGCCGAAACCGCCCCCGCCGGATCGACCGCATCGAGCGGCACGCCGTCGAGCGGGCCCGCGAACCCGTGCGTGAACCACCACGGCAGCCCGTTCATCGCGGCGACGATCACCGTGCCGGGCCCGACCAGCGGCGCGATGCGCGCGGCCAGCGCCGGCAATGCCTGCGCTTTGAGCGCGATCACCACGTAGTCCTGCACGCCGAGCGCGGCCGCGTCGTCGCTCGCACGCACCGGGACCGACGACTCGGTGCCCGCTTCGTCGATCACGCGCACGCCGTGCGCGTTCAGGGCATCGAGTGTCGCGCCGCGCGCGAATGCGCTCACCGTCATGCCGGCCCGCGACAGCGCGGCCGCGAGCAACCCGCCGATCGCGCCGACACCGACCACCGCCGCGCGCACCGCCCCTGAATTCGTGTCGTTCATGATGGAAATCCGTCTACCGGGAGCTGACGAGCATAGCGCCAGATGGTTGCGGATACAACCATTCACGCAAGCATCTTCGTCGCCGTGTTCGCATGAGCGATTCAGCGCGGTGCGATGCCCGCCTCCACAGGCTCGTCGTCGGCCGAGCCGCCCGTCGCGCCGAGCACGCCGGCGATCTGGCTCTTGTCGTGCATGCCGAGCTTGCGGTACGCGCAGCGCAGATAGTGACGCACGGTCGTCGGCGAAATCGCCATCTGCTGCGCGACCTCCTTGTGCGAACGGCCGGCACCGTAATAGCGGATCGCCGCCAGCTCGCGCGGGCTCAGCCGATCGAGCAGCGAGCGCGGCCGCGCCTCGATCTGGAACAGTCCCGCGACGGGCACGCACTGGATGCGCAGCGCGTCGCCGATGTACGGCTGGCCCGACTGGCGCCGCACATGCGCGACCAGCGGCTCCGGCACGCGCGGGCCCGTCCACGCCGGCCATTCAGTCCGCAGCACGTCGTCGAAGCCGTGGTCAGCGTGATGCAGCACGCCGAAGTTGTCGCACAGCGC
Organism: Burkholderia sp. BCC1638; assembly: GCF_902833195.1. Lineage (NCBI taxonomy): Bacteria > Pseudomonadati > Pseudomonadota > Betaproteobacteria > Burkholderiales > Burkholderiaceae > Burkholderia > Burkholderia sp. BCC1638. The sequence continues at coordinate 315,537 of NZ_CADFEC010000005.1, read as the reverse complement.
GCGAGCCGCCGGCGCCACCGCATCGGCACGCTCGCGCGTGAGCTGTGCCGCGCGGTTGATCGTCAGCGCGGCCGCCAGATGCGGAATCACTTCCTCGAAGCGGCTCGCGTCGTCGTCGCTGAACGGACGGTTCAGGCCCTGGCGGTAGATCGACATGAACGTCGTCAGCCCGAAGCGGCGATCGAGCGTACACACGCACATCAGTTGCGCCAGCCCGTACTTCACGCACCAGTCGCGAAACCGCGCGTCGAACCCGGGCTCGACGACCGACAAGCGCACCGCGCGACCATGCGCGCCGAGCAGCGTGCGCTGCGCGAGCGGATCGCAGTCGCGCACGCGTTTCCAGTCGCTGAAGAACGCGTGCGGAAGACGGTACAGGAAACTGTTGTGCATCACCGGGCCGGTCGGCACGTGCGTCGCGACGCCGGTCCATGCGGCATCGAACGGGATGAGCCCCTGCAGCAGCGAAAAGAAGCGGCACTCGAATTCGCCGATGCTCGACTGCGCGGCGAGCGCGTACAGGTCGAGCAGCATCAGGCCGAGTTCGCGTCGCGCCGCATCGCCGCGCGTCACGCCGTCGAAATCGGCGCGGCGCGACGGCAGCGGCGGCCATGCGGATTCGTCGAGCACGATCGCGGCCGGCACATCGCGCAGCGCATCGGGATCCTGCCTGATATCCGTGGTGATCCTCACCTTCCGCTCCCCTGCCCGATCGGGCCGCTGATGCGCGCAATGCAGACCGGCCGATTATAGCGACCGGCATTTTTGGCGGGCCCCGCCGCCAGAACACGCGGCAACCCCATCCATTTGAACGGTGCGCCGCCCGTTGCTGCTGCGCAGCACGCCGCGCTGCGGTGTCGCGGTACGTCCATCCCGTGCACCGCGGGTTTTCCTCACCGTTCATCTGCACGACTGTTCAGCGGTTTTCCCGCTGCCGACACTGCGTCGCGACAACACCAACGACAAACGATGCAGGACGGTATGGAGAACCCCACGTGACGACATTCCGCTTCATCCGCACGGCGACCGCCGCGGCGCTCGCCGCGTGCAGCCTCGCCGCGCACGCGCAATCGACCCTCACGCTGTACGGCGCGCTCGACGCCGGCGTGCAGTACCTGACGCATGCCGACGGACGGCACGCGGCCGTGCAGTTGCAGAACTACGGCATCCTGCCGTCGCAGGTCGGGCTGAAGGGCACCGAGGATCTTGGCGGCGGCTGGAGCGCGCTGTTCAAGCTCGAACAAGGCCTCAACATCAACGACGGCACCTCGACCGTGCCGGGCTACGCGTTCTTCCGCGGCGCGTATGTCGGCATCGCGGGGCCCGTCGGCACCGTGACGCTCGGCCGGCAATTCAGCGTGCTGTTCGACAAGACGCTGTTCTACGACCCGCTGTGGTACGCGTCGTACAGCGGCCAGGGCGTGCTCGTGCCGATGAACGCGAACTTCATCGACCACTCGATCAAGTACCAGTCTCCGACGTTCGCCGGCTTCGATGTCGAGGCCCTCGCCGCGACCGCCGGCGTCGCGGGCAACACGCGCGCCGGGCGCGTGCTCGAGCTCGGCGGTCAGTACGCCAGCAACGGACTGTCGGTCAGCGCGGTGCTGCATCAGGCGCACGGCGACGCGTCAGCCGCGGAGGACGCGTCCGCGCGCCGCCGCGAACTCGGCACGCTCGCCGCGCGTTACGCGTTCGCGACGCTGCCGCTCACCGTCTACGCGGGCGTCGAACGCCTGACCGGCGACCTCGAAGCGGCGCGCACGATCGTCTGGGGCGGCGCCCGTTATCTGACATCGGGCGGAATCGGGCTGAACGCGGGCGTCTACCACACCGATTCGCACACGCCGACGATCGGTCACCCGACGCTCTTCATCGCCAGCACCACCTACGCGCTGTCCAAACGCACCGTCGCCTACGTGAACCTCGGTTATGCGCGCAACAGCGGCCAGAGTTCGCAGACCGTCTACGAATACGACCCGACACCGCTCGCCGGCGCATCGCAGTTCGGCGCGATGGTCGGCATGTATCACCTGTTCTGATTCCGTCCAGCGAGATCCCGCCATGAAAACCCTTTGCTCCGATGCCGCGCCGCCGTCCGACGGCCGCGCGGCGCCTTTCGCGCGCTCGACGCTCGTCGCGCTCGTCGTGTTCGCGGCCATCACGCCGCTGCTGCTGCTCGTCGCGCCAGCCGTCGCCGGTCAACTGGCGACGCAGCTCGGGCTGTCCGCGTCGCAGATCGGCACCTACTTCTTCGTCGAACTCGGCGCGTTCAGCCTCGCGACCGTGCCGTCGTACCTGTGGCTCGGCCGCGTCGATGCGCGCCGCGTCGCTGCGTGCGCGATCGCACTGTTCGGCGCGGGCAATCTCCTGACCGCGTTGTGGATGCCCGGCTTTGGCCCGCTGCTCGCGCTGCGAGCCGTCACCGCGCTCGGCGGCGGCTCGTTGATGGTGCTCTGCATGACCAGCGCGGCCACGAGCGAGAACAGCGATCGCGTGTACGGGCTGTGGGTCGTCGGCCAGTTGGTCGCCGGTGCGGTAGGCCTGTTCGTGCTGCCGCACGTGTTCGCCGCGTTCGGGCTGCGCGCGCTGTACGTCGCGCTCGCCGCGCTCGCGCTGCTTGCCGCGCCGTTGTCACGCGGCTTTCCGGCGACGCTCGGTGCGCGGACCGCGTCGGCCCGGGCCGCGCGCGGCGCCGCGACGGATGCACCACGGCTCTTCGTCGCGCTCGCGATCGGCGCGGTACTGAGCTTCTATCTCGCGATCGGCAGCGTGTGGACGTTCGCGAGCCGCGCGGCGGCGGAAGCCGGACTCGACCCGCAATCGACCGGCAACGTGCTCGCGATCGCGAGCGTGATGGGGATAGCCGGCGCGGCGCTCGCATCGTGCGCGGGCGGCCGGCTTGCGCGGCGCACGATGCTGGCCGCCGGTTACGCGCTGCTCGCGGCGTCGCTCGTCGCACTCGCCGCGCTGCCGCATGCGAGCGGCTACGGCGCCGCGATCTTCGCGTTCAAGTTTGCGTGGACATTCGTACTGCCGTTCATTCTCGCGACCGTCGCGCAGATCGACACGTCCGGGCGGCTCGTCGCGACGCTCAATTTCGTGATCGGCGCGGGCCTCGCGGCCGGCCCGCTCCTCGCCGGGCTGTTGCTCGATGCCGGCGGCACGATGCACACGCTGTTCGCGGCCGCGACGGCCGTCGCGATCGCGTCGTTTGCCGCGCTGCGCCATATCGATCGGCGCGCGCGGACGTACATGACTTCCGTTTCTTCCCAACCGTGACAGGTCGACCTATCCATGAATCGCACTGCCTTCTTCACCGATGAACGCACCTTCTGGCACACCGGCGGCACGCACGCGCTGTTCTTCCCGGTCGGCGGCTGGGTCCAGCCGCCGTCGAGCACCGGCTACGCGGAATCGCCCGATTCGAAGCGCCGCCTCCTGTCGCTCGTGCAGGCGTCGGGCCTGGCCAACCACCTCGACATGCGCGGTGCCGCGCCAGCCACCACCGGCGATCTGCTGCGCATCCACCCGGCGAGCTATCTCGATGCGTTCCGCGCGCTCAGCGATGCGAACGGCGGCGACCTCGGCGATCTCGCGCCGTTCGGCAAGGGTAGCTACGAGATCGCCGCGCTGTCCGCGGGTCTTGCGATCGCGGCGGTCGACGCCGTCGTCGCCGAGCGCGCGGCGAACGCGTTTTCGCTGTCGCGGCCGCCCGGCCATCACTGCCTGCGCGATCGCCCGATGGGCTTCTGCCTGCTCGCGAACATCCCGATCGCGATCGAGGCCGCACGCGCGAAGCATGGCATCGACCGCGTCGCGGTGATCGACTGGGACGTGCATCACGGCAACGGCACGCAGTCGATCTACTACGACGATCCGGACACGCTGACGATCTCGCTGCATCAGGACCGCTGCTTTCCGCCCGGCTACAGCGGCGGCGATGAGCGCGGCGCAGGTGCGGGCATCGGCGCGAACCTGAACGTGCCGTTGCTCGCGGGCAGCGGCGACGACGCATATCGCCACGCGTTCGAGCTGATCGTGCTGCCGGCGCTGGAGCGGTTCCGGCCGGAACTGATTGTCGTCGCGAGCGGCCTCGATGCGAACGCGGTCGATCCGCTCGCGCGCATGCAATTGCATACGGACAGTTACCGGTACATGACGCGCTCGGTAAAGGAGGCGGCGCAACGCCATTGCGGCGGGCGGCTCGTGATCGTCCACGAGGGCGGCTATTCGGAAGCGTACGTGCCGTTCTGCGGACTCGCGATCGTCGAGGAACTGGCCGGTATCCGAACCGATGTCGCCGATCCGATGCTGGATCTCGCGATCGCGCAGCAGCCGGGCGAGCGGTTCGTCGCGTTCCAGCGCGAACTGCTCGACGAACTGGCCGTGTCGTTCGGCTTGTAACGCGCGCTCACCAACGATGCGGGGCCGGCCCTTGCGCGATCGGTGCGGATGGGGTTTCCTGTGCTTTTACACCTGCCAGGCCCGGCCCCCTCTTCAGATGAAATCGTCTCCGCGCGATCCCGACACCAACGACAAAGCGCGCCGCCAGCCTTCGAAGCTCGCACTGAATATCGCTGCCGTGCTGGTCGGGCTCGTCACGTTCGCGATCGGCGCGGCGTGGTTGATCTATAGCTGGATCGTCGATCGCGAAGCGCAGTATTTCGCGATTCCGCTGGTGTTCTCGGTGCCGGTGATCGTGGCGGTCGCGGTGCGGAGTTTCTGGGACTAGGCACGCTCGAAACGACGAAGCGCCGCGGTCGGTGGACGCGCGGCGCTTCTTTTTCAGGTCCAGTACAGGTATCTGCGGCGAGCAGCAAGCCTCCCCGTTCGGCCTGGAACCGTTCACAGGCCCGCGCGTGCGCACGGATTCGGGACCGGCCCCTGATAGCCGTGGATGGCGCTCAGCGCGGAACCCACCAGCACCGTGCCGAGCGATTTCAGCACGGCTTCCGTCGTCGTGGGCTCACCGCTCGAGATGGGCCGCCCCGAGTAGGCCATGCACCCCGGTGACGGCGCGATCGCCTGCACGGGCCGTGCGCTCCATGCAACGTTGTCGGCAGGCGTGGCGGCATACTCCGGTATTGCCAGCGTCAGAGGAAGAAGGGAAATCAGCATGCGTGCGAGGTTGGTCATCGATGGTCCCCGGTCGAACAACCCACGTGAATGAATGGCGTTGTTCATCATATGCGCAGCCGGTTTTCCGTGCCTGCGAAAGCGTGCGCACTCCCCCGCGGAACCACACCAACAAAAAAGCGCTGCCGGTCAGCCAACCGGCAGCGCTTTCTCGGAAACGGCCCTTGGCGGGGCACGTTCAACTTCGTGGTGCGTGAGGCCGGACTCGAACCGGCACACCCTTGCGGGCGTCAGGACCTAAACCTGGTGCGTCTACCAATTTCGCCACTCACGCGGATTTCTGTCGCCTCATCGCGTGGCACGCAAGATGCGTTCTCCACGCGCCCGGGACTTCATGCCGAACCGAAAACCGGCACACCCGATCAGGCGAGCGCGAGATTCTACCCGATCTGTGCAGCGTTGTCTCGCCCCACCGGCGCCCGTCGAAGAGCGGTGCTAGAATGCCGCGCTCGACGTGCCGGCCATGCGCCGGCGCGCGTCCCCGAACCCGCCTCCGCCACGATCCCACCCGTGAACTTCGACGACTACTGTCAGCAAAAGGCCGCCCCCGCAGGCTCCAGCGTCTACTACGCGCTGCGCCAGGCGCCGCTCGCCGCCGAACCGCGGCTGACGGCCCTGTTCGCGCTGCGCCGCGAACTCGAGGAAACCGTCAAGGAAACCAGCGATCCGACCGTCGGACACACGAAGCTCGCGTGGTGGCACAAGGAACTCGCGGCGCTCGCCGCCGGCGAACCGTCGCATCCGGTCACGAAGGCGCTCGCGCAACACCACCCGGCGATCCGGGCCGAATCCGACGCGCTGCGCACACTCGTCAACGGTTACGGGATGGATCTCGAACAGGCGCGTTACCTGGATTTCGCGAACCTGCAGCGCTACATCGCGCAGGTGGGCGGCACCTTCGCGTCGCTGGTCGCGCGCGCAAGTGCCGCGAATCCGGCCGACCCGCAACCGTGGGCCGCGGATGCCGGCCGCGCGCTGATGCTCGCGCAATTCGTGCAGGAACTCGGCAACGACGCGCGGCACGGCCGCATCTATCTGCCGATCGACGAACTGCAACGCTACAACGTGACCGCTGCCGACCTGCTGAACCGCCGCTACAGCCCGGCTTTCACCGAGCTGCTGCAGTTTCAGACGGGCCGCGCACGCGAAGCGCTGGCCGCCGCCGACGCAGCGGTCCCCGCACCCGAGCGCCGCGCGCAACGCACGCTGCGCGCGCAGATTGCACTGGCCGGCGCGCTGCTCGACGAAATCGAGCGCGACGGCTACCAGGTGCTGCACCAGCGCATCGCCCTGACACCGATCCGCAAGCTGTGGATCGCGTGGCGCGCCGCGCGCCGCCGCTGACCCGCGCCGTCACCCTCCCCGGCATCACACCTTCAGCAACGGCAGCGTATCGAAGCGCTGCTGCAGCACGTGCGTCGCATCGAGCCCCCACCACGGCCCGAGCACGGTCGCATACAGCTGGCGGAAATCGACCGCGACCGGCAGGTTGCCGTTGCCGTCGAGATGCCCGAGTGCCGGCGCCGCGCCGTACAACCCGCCCGCCACGCGCCCGCCCATCACGAAATGCGGCGCGGCGGTGCCGTGATCGGTGCCGTTGCTCTGGTTCTCGCGCACGCGCCGCCCGAATTCCGCATACGTCATCACGAGCGTCTGGTTCCAGCGTCCGAGTTCGATCAACGCGCCGCGCATCGCACTCATCCCTTCCGCGAACTGCTTGAGCAGCGCAGCCTGCTGCCCCGGCTGGTTCTGGTGCGTATCGAAACCGTTGAGCGTGAGCCGCAACACCGCGACGCCGTCCTGCGCGCCGGGCCCCGACGCCTCGCATGCCGCGAGCACCTGCATCGCGGTCTTCACCGACGTACCGAACGTACCGGCCGGAAAGGCGGTCCTGAACTCGCGCATGCCGCCGCGCGGGCGCAGCCTGTCGGCCGCCTTCACGATGTCGTTCTCGACGTCGATGATGTGCGCGAGCGCCGGGTTCCGCTCGCGCAGCGACGACGGTTCGGCCAACCGCGCCGCGCGAATGAACTGCGCCGGATTGACGAGCGCGATCGCGCGCGCGCCGTTCGCGAGCGGCCCCATCTCCGCGCTGCCGAGCACGACGCCGTCGGCCGCGAAGCCCGCCGGCACCGGCGCCTGCGCGAACGTGCGCGTGAGCCAGCCTTCGTGCAGGTACTGGTCGGAGCGGGACGCGGTATCCCAGATCTCGATCGAGCGGAAATGCGACAGGTTCGGCTGCGGATAGCCGACACCCTGCACGACCGCGACCTGCCCGTCGCGCCACAGCGGCATCAACGGCGCGAGCGACGGGTGCAGCCCCGTATGCGCATCGAGCTGCAGCACCTGGTCTCGCTTGATGCCGATGCTTCGGCGAAACTGGTAGTAGAGCGGATCGGCATACGGCACCACGGTGTTGAGGCCGTCGTTGCCGCCCTTCAGCTCGACGAGGATCAGCACGTTCGCATAGCCGGCCGCCGGCTGCCGCCCCGCCGCGGCGATCGATGTCGCCGCCTGCGCGGGCGGCTGCCACAACGACACGCCCGCCGCGGCCGCGGCGCCCGTCAGCGTCAGAAAATCACGTCGGTTCATCGTGCATCCTTCGGTTCGCCGCGCGGCATGGCCACCGCGGCAGCGCACCTGTTCATCGTCGTTTCGGTCATTTCAGTTGATAGGCCGGATCCATCAGCAACGCCTCGAGATACGCGCTGCCGGTCGAGTCCGTATCGATGGCCGCGACCGGCGACACCGGCAGCACCGCGTGCTGCAGTTGAAGCTCGGTCGACAATCCGGCAATCGCCTGCGGCCGTGCACGATACTGCGCAAGCCAGCGTTCGAGGTCGAATCGCAGGCCGCCGCGCGCGGGCCGGGCCGGCGCGCCGCGCATGCCGGCAACCGACGCGGCGTCGGCAACCGGTATCGCGTGCGCATTATTCGGCGACGGTGCCGCCATTGCGGGCGCCGGCGCCCGCATGCCGGCGGTCTCGGTCGCGCGGAATAGTTGCTCGACGAACTGCTTGCGCGCAAGCAGCGTCGTGCTGTTGATCCACATCGCACCACCGGGCCAGCCCTTCACGTTCGGCGGATAGAACAGGTTCTGCCCGAGCGTGCGCACGGTGTTCGCGAGCATCTGAGGATCGCCGTATGCGACGTCGAACAACCGCACCGATCCGACGACGAACTCGGCCGGCGACTTCACGAGCACGCCGCGATTGCGTGGATCCCAGAATTCGTCGGTCGACCAGAGCGCGGCGAGCGCCGCGCGTATGTCGTAGCCGCTCGCGCGAAACCGTTCGGCGACGACATCGAGCGCGCCGGCGTCGGGCGTATCGGATACGAACTCGCGCCACAACTTGCCGGCGATGAAGCGTGCGGTGTCGGGCCGCTTCAACAGGATGTCGAGAAAGCCGTCGCCGTCGAACGCACCGGTCTCGCCGAGTATCGTCTTGTCGCCCGCGTCGTGCCATTCGGGCCGCACCACGAAGCGCAGCGTATCGGGATCGACGCTCCAGCCGGTCATCGCGCGCGCGGCCTCGGTGACGTCGTGCTGCGTGTAATGCCCTTCGCCGAGCGTAAACAGCTCCATCACCTCGCGCGCGAAGTTCTCGTTCGGACGGCCCTTGCGGTTGCTCGCGCCGTCGAGATACTGAAGCATCGCCGGATCCTTCGCGACCGCATGCAGGAGCGTGCCGAAGTTGCCGAGCGCCTCGCGGCGAAACAGCGCATTCTGTGCGGCCATCGTCTGCGGATACGGGACCTTGTCCTGCCCGGACGTGAAATGCCCGTGCCAGAACAGCGTCATGCGCTCGGTGAGCGGCGACGGCGTCACGACCATCTCGTTGACCCACGCCGCACGCAACGCATCGTAGCGGCGATTGCGCTCGCCCTGCTCGTCGCGCCGCATGTCGGGCGTCAGCGCCTGTCGCTGCGCGCGGGTCGGCGGTAACTCGGCGAGCCAGTCGGGCCAGGGCGTCACAGGGTCGCGACGCACGTTGCCGAGCGTGTCGGCCACGACTTGCGCGCGCGTCATCCCGACGATGCGGGCGACCTCGGCCGGTGTGGGAGAAAAACCGGTGCGGCTCAGAAAGAACAGCGCATCGTCGGCGTCGAGCGGCGCCTGCATCGCGGGCGATGCCGGGGCGGCAGCGTTCGCTTTCATCGTCGTGGACTCCCGGAACGCACCGGCGGTGCGGATGCCGGTACAACGGCAGCAGGCATCCGAAAGTTGACGGAAAAATTGCTACGGAATCTTTCCGCGCCGCGCGTGGGCGCGTGCGGATCAGCGCTTGTACAGCTCGCGAACGGCGTCCTCGATGTGCTGGCGCAACAGGTGGCGCTCCTCGGGCGTCATGTGCCCGTCGCGGCGGCGCTGTTCGAGATCGGGAGGCACGGCGGAACGGACCGCCATGTCGGCGGCGCGGTCGGGCTGCGGCGCTTTGCCGCGCGGCAGCTTGCGCGACGAGGCGCCCTGCTCGGGGCGCTGCGCATACGCGAAGTTCGACGCATATGGACCGGCAAGTGCGATCGTCAGCATCAGTGCAATCCGGGCAGATCGCATGACCGTCCTCGCTTCTTTGGTCGATTTGTTCCCTTCGTCACGCGGCAACCGGTTACCTCTGGTACTTGAAAAACCCTGCGGAATTCGGGCGTACAAAGATGAAAGATGGAGTGCAGGGGAGTATCTACCGAATTTCGGCTTCGAGTAAAGGAATCTCTATAGCCTGCCTTTACTCCGCGCGACACTACGGGTAAATTTTGTAACGGACTGTAACGCGCGAAAATACGCGACCGTGCGTAATTTCCCATTCGCGATAAGATGCCGCTCATGGAAACGAAAAACCCCTCCAAGATTCTCGTCGTCGACGACGACCCGCGCCTGCGCGATCTGCTGCGCCGCTATCTCGGCGAGCAGGGTTTCAACGTGTACGTCGCGGAAAACGCGACCGCGATGAACAAGCTCTGGGTGCGCGAGCGCTTCGACCTGCTCGTGCTCGACCTGATGCTGCCGGGCGAGGACGGCCTGTCGATCTGCCGCCGCCTGCGCGGCAGCAACGACCGCACGCCGATCATCATGCTCACCGCGAAGGGCGAGGACGTCGATCGCATCGTCGGCCTCGAGATGGGCGCCGACGACTACCTGCCGAAGCCGTTCAATCCGCGCGAACTCGTCGCGCGCATTCACGCGGTGCTGCGCCGCCAGGCGCCGGCCGAGCTGCCGGGCGCGCCGTCGGAAACCACCGAGGTGTTCGAGTTCGGCGAGTTCTCGCTGAACCTCGCGACGCGCACGCTGACGAAGTCCGGCCAGGAAATTCCGCTGACGACCGGCGAATTCTCGGTGCTGAAGGTGTTCGCGCGTCATCCGCGCCAGCCGCTGTCGCGCGAAAAGCTGATGGAGCTCGCGCGCGGCCGTGAATACGAAGTGTTCGACCGCAGCCTCGACGTGCAGATCTCGCGCCTGCGCAAGCTGATCGAGCCGGATCCGGGCAGCCCGCGCTTCATCCAGACCGTCTGGGGCCTCGGCTACGTGTTCATTCCGGACGGCGCCGCCTGATCTTTCTCCTTTCCGGTTTCGCCCGTCCTCGGCCCGTCCCATGCGTATCGACCGGCGCCTCCTGCAGCTCGCGTTCGGCGGGCTGTTCTGGCGCACCTTCCTGCTGATCGCGCTGCTGATCTCGGTCAGTCTCGCCGCGTGGTTCCAGAGCTTTCGCGTGATCGAGCGCGAGCCGCGTGCGCAGCGCGTCGCGCTCCAGCTCGTCGCGATCGTGAAGCTCACGCGCACCGCCCTGCTCTATTCCGATCCCGATTTGCGGCGCGCGCTGCTGCAGGATCTCGAGAGCAACGAGGGCGTGCGCGTGTACCCGCGCGAAAAAACCGACAAGTTCAAGCTGCAGCCCGACGAATCGCTGAACCGCCTGATCGAACACGACATCCGCAGCCGTCTCGGCGACGACACCGTGATCGCGCAGTCGGTCAACGACATCCCGGGCGTGTGGATCAGTTTCAAGATCGACGACGACGACTACTGGGTCGCGCTCGACCGCGACCAGCTCGACAGCGTCACCGGCCTGCAGTGGGCCGGCTGGGGCCTGTTCGCGCTCGCGCTGTCGCTGTTCGGCTCGGCGTTCATCACGAGTCTCGTGAACCGGCCGTTCTCGCGGCTGGCGCTCGCCGCGCGGCAGATCGGCTCGGGCCAGACACCCGAGCTGCTGCCCGAGCGCGGGATGGGCGTCGCGGCCGAGACCAACCGCAGCTTCAACCAGATGGTGCGCGATCTCGAACAGCTCGAGGCCGACCGCGCGCTGATGCTCGCGGGCATCTCGCACGACCTGCGCACGCCGCTCGCGCGGCTGCGCCTCGAAACCGAGATGAGCCCGTCCGACCAGGCGACCAAGGACGCGATGGTCGACGACATCGAGCAGATGGACCGCATCATCGCGGCCTTCATCGATTACGCGCGCCCGTCGCAACGCAAGCCCGAGCCCGTCGACCTGTCGTCGATCGCGCAGGAAGTCGCCGCGCGCGTGGCGGGCGAGGACGGCGTCGAGATCCGCACGCGGCTCGCGGCGACCGCCGTGATCGAAGCCGACGAGACCGACATGCGCCGCGTGATCGGCAACCTCGTCGAGAACGCGCGCAAATACGGCCAGAGCCGCGACGACGGCGTGTCGCGCATCACGCTCGAAACGCGCGTGACGCACGCGCGCGTCGAGCTGTCGGTGAGCGACGAGGGCCCCGGCATCCCCGAGGACCAATTGCCGCTCGTGATGCGGCCGTTCTACCGTGTCGACACGGCGCGCACCAAGGCGGACGGCACGGGGCTCGGCATGGCGATCGTGCTGCGCCTGGTCGGCCGCTATCGCGGCGCGCTGCGCCTGCGCAACCGCAGCCCCGAAGCGGGCCTCGAAGTCACCCTCGAATTTCCCGGCGCCGGCAAGGCGCGTGCGACGGCGTGACGCGTTCGCGCACGCTTCTTGCGCGTCACACTATCGGCGCGGTTGAAAAAAACTATGGGATTCGTTAGTCAAAATCTATTGAAGCGTTTTATTAATAGTGTTATAGTCCTCCCCATGCTGTCACACCAACGTTGCAGCACCGAGGTAGCTTGACTCAGTCTTCTTCCCAACTCATACAGGAGTATCCGCATGAAAACCGTGGGCGATAAACTCGAAGCATTCACCGTCGTAGCCGCGAAGCCGGGCTTCAACAATCACGAGGAAAACGGCCAGTCGGCGTTCGAGACCGTCACCGAAGCGTCGTTCCCGGGCAAGTGGAAGATCATCTACTTCTATCCGAAGGATTTCACGTTCGTGTGCCCGACGGAAATCGTCGAGTTCGCGAAGCTGACGAAGCAGTTCGAAGAGCGCGACGCCGTCCTGCTCGGCGGCAGCTCGGACAACGAATTCGTGAAGCTCGCATGGCGCCGTGAGCACAAGGACCTGAACAAGCTGAACCACTACTCGTTCGGCGACGTCAAGGGCGAGCTGATCGACCAACTCGGCGTGCGCGACAAGGAAGCCGGCGTGGCCCTGCGCGCGACGTTCATCGTCGATCCGGACAACACGATCCAGCACGTTTCGGTGAACAACCTGAACGTCGGCCGTAGCCCGGAAGAAGTCCTGCGCATTCTGGACGGCCTGCAAACGGACGAACTGTGCCCGTGCAACCGTGCAGTCGGCGGCGCAACGCTGTAAGCGCATCGATGCACGAAGCCCGCGGCGCACGTCCTGCCTGCGGGCTTTTTTAACGGCCAACCCATAGGAGATATCAATGGAATTCATCGACTCGATTAAGGCGCGTATCCCCGACTACGCGAAGGACATTCGCCTGAACCTCGACGGCACGATCTCGCGCTCGTCGCTCGAAGGCACCGATGCAGTCGGCGTCGCGCTGGCGGCGGCGGTCGCGGCGAAGAGCACCGTGCTCGTGAAGACGATCCGCGAAGCCGGCGTGCTGTCGCCCGAAGAGACGAACGCCGTGCTGACGGCGGCCGCGCTGATGGGGATGAACAACACCTGGTATCCGTATGTCGAGATGGCCGACGACGCCGACCTGAAGACGCAGCGCGCCGAGCTGCGGATGGGCGCGTATGCGTCGCACGGCGGCGTCGACAAGCGCAGGTTCGAGATGTACGCGCTCGCCGCATCGATCGTCGGCAAGTGCCACTTCTGCGTGAAGTCGCACTATGCGCTGCTGAAGAACGAGCAAGGCATGACGACGACGCAGCTGCGCGACGTCGGCCGTATCGCGTCGGTGATCAACGCCGCCGCACAGGTGATCGCCGCCGAAGGCGAATAAGCCGTCGCGCAAGCGGCAGCGCGGTGCACTGCGGCGGCCATGCGCGCGGCACCGCACCGCAAAACGAAAATGCCACGCAAGCGCGTGGCATTTTTCATTCCGGCGGCGCGACCGGCGCGCCGCGTCGGATCGGCTTCAGACGCTCACGCGCCCTGCTTCACCAGCAACGCGGCGGCCTGCGCCTCGATGCCCTCGCCACGGCCGAGATAGCCGAGCTTCTCGTTGGTCTTCGCCTTCACGTTCACGCGCTCGAGCGGCAGCCCGAGATCGGCCGCGATGTTCGCTCGCATCCCGTCGATGTGCGGCGCGAGCTTCGGCGCCTGCGCGATCACCGTGCTGTCGACGTTCTGGATCGCGAAACCGGCCGCCTTCACGCGGGCGACGCACTCGCGCAGCAGCACGCGGCTGTCCGCGCCCTTGAACGCCGCGTCGGTGTCGGAGAAATGGCGGCCGATGTCGCCCAGCGCCGCCGCGCCGAACAGCGCGTCGGTGATCGCGTGCAGCAGCACGTCCGCGTCCGAATGACCGAGCAGGCCGCGCTCGTAAGGAATCGTCACGCCGCCGATGATGAGGGGGCGCCCCGCGACGAGCTGGTGCACGTCGTAGCCTTGTCCGATTCTGAAATCCATGCGTAGTCCGGTTGAGATGAGGTGAAAGTCAGGAAGCGTTCGTGGAGCGCGCGAGGATCGCTTCCGCAAGCGCGAAATCTTCCGGGTATGTGACCTTGAAGTTGCGCAGGCTGCCCTGCACGACGCGCGGCGTGTGCCCGGCCCATTCGATCGCGCTGGCCTCGTCGGTCAGGTCGTGCCCTTCGCGCTGCGCGCGCAGGATCGCGTCGCGCAGCATGCCGATGCGGAACATCTGCGGCGTCTGCGCCTGCCACAGCGCGTCGCGCGATTCGGTGCGCGCGATCGCGTCGCCGCCGGCCGGCACGCGCTTGAGCGTATCGGCCACCGGCAGTGCGACGATGCCGCCGACCGGGTCGTCCTTCAGCGTCGCGACCAGCGTGCGGATCAGCTCCGGCGTGATGCCCGGGCGCGCGGCGTCGTGCACCAGCACCCAGTCCTGGTCGGTTGCGCCGAATTCGGCCAGCTCGAGCAGCCCGTTGAGCACCGACGCCTGCCGCGAGCCGCCGCCGCAGCGGCGCACCGCGAAACGCAGGCCCGCGAAGCGGCGCGCGTCGAAGTGCGTGTCGTCGGGTGCGAGGACGACGAGCGTCTGCGCGAATTCGCTGCACGCGTCGAACGCGGCGAGCGTGTAATGCAGGAGCGCGCGGCCGGCCAGCGTGCGGTATTGCTTCGGCACGGCAGAGCCGGAACGGCTGCCTGTGCCGGCGCAAGGAATCAGGGCGAAAAGTCGGGGAGTCACGAAGGGGAAACGCCGGAAAGATGAAATCGAGAAGCGGATTTTATAATAGGTCTTTCGTCTCGACCGGCGCACCGCGATGCGCCCGTGCCCGCCACCCCTGCCGTCCCTATGCCAGACAACGCTTCCACCCCGTTCGCCTCGCCCGTCGCCCGCGTCAAACCGGGCCAGCGGTTCGCCTTCGACGGCGCGCACGGCTCCGCCGACGCACTCGCCATCGCCCGCTATCTCGCCGACAACCGCGACGCGGTCCCGCTCCTCGCGGTGATCTGCGCGAACGCGGTCGACGCGCAGCGGCTGTCGCAGGAACTCCGCTATTTCTCGCCCGACGCGCGCGTGCGCCTGCTGCCGGACTGGGAAACGCTGCCGTACGACACGTTCTCGCCGCACCAGGATCTCGTCTCCGAGCGCCTCGCGACGCTGCACGACCTCGGCGAGGGCCGCTGCGACATCCTGCTGGTGCCCGCGACCACGGCGCTGTACCGGATGCCGCCCGCATCGTTCATGGCCGCATATACGTTCGCGTTCGCGCAGGGCGAGCGGCTCGACGAGGCAAAACTGAAGGCGCAGCTCACGCTGGCCGGCTACGAGCACGTGAGCCAGGTCGTGCGCCCCGGCGAATACTGCGTGCGCGGCTCGCTGCTCGACCTGTACCCGATGGGCTCGCCGCTGCCCTACCGGATCGACCTGTTCGACGACCAGGTCGACTCGATCCGTGCGTTCGATCCCGATACGCAACGCAGCCTCTATCCGGTGCGCGACGTGCGCCTCCTGCCCGGCCGCGAGTTTCCGTTCGACGAAGCCGCGCGCACGGCCTTCCGCAGCCGCTGGCGCGAAACCTTCGAAGGCGACCCGAGCCGCGCGCCGATCTACAAGGACATCGGCAACGGCGTGCCGTCGGCCGGGATCGAGTATTACCTGCCCCTCTTCTTCGACGAGACGGCCACGCTGTTCCACTACCTGCCGCAGGATGCGCACCTCGTGTTCACCGGCGACCTCGAAGCGTCGATCCGACGCTTCACGGCCGATACGAAGCAGCGTCATGCGTTCCTCGCGCACGATCGCGAGCGGCCGATCCTCGAGCCGCAGCGCCTGTTCCTGTCCGACGAGGATTTCTTCGCGTTCGCGAAGCCGTTCGCGCGCGTCGTGCTGCCCGCGCAGCCGGCGGGCGGCTGGGCGACGGGCCTGCCCGAGCTCACCGTCGACCGCCATGCCGACGATCCGCTCGCCGCGCTGCGCACGTTCGTCGAATCGTCGGGCAAGCGCGTGCTGCTGACGGTCGAGTCGGCCGGCCGCCGCGAAACGATCCTGCAACTGCTCGCCGAGCATCACCTGCGCCCCGCGTCGAACGACCACTTCGCGGGCTGGCTCGAAAGCGACGCGCCCTTCGCGCTCGGCGTCGCGCCGCTCGCGAGCGGCTTCGCGGTGCCGGGCGAAGGCTACGCGATCGTCACCGAAACCGAGCTGTACGGTGCGCTCGGCCGCCGCGCCGGGCGCCGCCGCCAGGAACAGGCGAGCAACGTCGATGCGATGGTGCGCGACCTGTCGGAGCTGAAGGTCGGCGATCCGGTCGTGCATGCGCAGCACGGCATCGGCCGCTACATGGGCCTCGTGTCGATGGATCTCGGCGAAGGCGAGACCGAATTCCTGCATCTCGAATACGCGGGCGAGAGCAAGCTCTACGTGCCGGTCGCGCAACTGCACGTGATATCGCGATACAGCGGCGCCGATCCCGACAGCGCGCCGCTGCACGCGCTCGGCTCGGGCCAGTGGGAGCGCGCGAAGCGCAAGGCCGCGCAGCAGATCCGCGACACGGCCGCCGAGCTGCTGAACCTGTATGCGCGGCGCGCGGCCCGCGAAGGCCATGCGTTCGCGCTCGAGCCGCGCGACTACGTGAAGTTCGCGGAAAGCTTCGGCTTCGAGGAAACGCCCGACCAGGCCGCGGCGATCGCGGCCGTGATCGGCGACATGACGAGCGGCAAGCCGATGGACCGCCTCGTGTGCGGCGACGTCGGCTTCGGCAAGACCGAGGTCGCGCTGCGCGCCGCGTTCATCGCGGTGATGGGCGGCAAGCAGGTCGCGCTGCTGTCGCCGACCACGCTGCTCGCCGAGCAGCACACGCAGACCTTCGCCGACCGTTTCGCGGACTGGCCGGTGCGCATCGTCGAGCTGTCGCGTTTCAAGACCGCGAAGGAAGTGAACGCGGCAATCGCGCAGATCAACGAAGGCAGCGTCGACATCGTGATCGGCACGCACAAGCTGCTGTCGTCGGACGTGCAGTTCAAGCGCCTCGGCCTCGTCATCATCGACGAGGAACACCGCTTCGGCGTGCGCCAGAAGGAAGCGCTGAAGGCGCTGCGCGCAGAGGTCGACGTGCTGACGCTGACTGCGACGCCGATCCCGCGCACGCTCGGCATGGCGCTCGAGGGGCTGCGCGATTTCTCGGTGATCGCGACCGCGCCGCAAAAGCGGCTCGCGATCAAGACCTTCGTGCGACGCGAGGAAGAAAGCGTGATCCGCGAAGCGATGCTGCGCGAACTGAAGCGCGGCGGCCAGGTGTACTTCCTGCACAACGAGGTCGAGACGATCGAGAACCGCAAGGCGATGCTCGAGGAACTCGTGCCCGAAGCGCGCATCGTGATCGCGCACGGCCAGATGCACGAGCGCGAACTCGAACGCGTGATGCGCGATTTCGTCGCGCAGCGCGCGAACGTGCTGCTGTGCACGACCATCATCGAGACCGGCATCGACGTGCCGAGCGCGAACACGATCATCATGCATCGCTCGGACAAGTTCGGCCTCGCGCAGCTGCACCAGTTGCGCGGCCGGGTCGGCCGTTCGCACCACCAGGCGTATGCGTACCTGCTGGTCCACGACCCGCAGTCGCTGACCAAGCAGGCGCAGCGCCGGCTCGAGGCGATCCAGCAGATGGAGGAACTCGGTTCGGGCTTCTATCTCGCGATGCACGATCTCGAGATCCGCGGCACCGGCGAGGTGCTCGGCGACAAGCAGTCGGGCGAGATCCACGAGATCGGCTTCCAGCTTTACACCGACATGCTGAATGACGCGGTGAAGGCGCTGAAGAACGGCAAGGAGCCCGACCTCACCGCCCCGCTCGCCGCGACGACGGAAATCAACCTGCATGCGCCCGCGATCCTGCCGGCCGATTACTGCGCGGACGTGCAGGAGCGGCTGTCGCTGTACAAGCGTCTCGCGAACTGCGAGCACGGCGACGCGATCGATGGTATCCAGGAAGAGCTGATCGACCGCTTCGGCAAGCTGCCGCCGCAGGCGCACGCGCTCGTCGAGACGCACCGGCTGCGGCTGGCCGCGAAGCCGCTCGGCATCGTCAAGATCGACGCGAGCGAGGCGGCGATCGGGCTGCAGTTCGAGCCGAACCCGCCGATCGATCCGATGCGGATCATCGAGATGGTGCAGAAACATCGGCACATCAAGCTCGCGGGCCAGGACAAGCTGCGCATCGAGACGCGCTCGCCCGACCTCGCGATTCGCGTGTCGACGATCAAGGAGACGCTGCGCGCGCTCGCGCCGCGCGCCGACTCGGCGAGCGCGGCACGCTGACCGCACGACCGCGATGCTGCACCGCATCGCGGCCCCCGACGGCGGGCGCGCGCGTTTTTGAGTATGATTTTCCCATTCATCAGACGGAGTTTTGCCATGTCCACACTCGACGCGCCCGCGCCGTCCGCCGCCCCGCAAGGCGACGCTTCGCTCGTCAGCCTGCCCTGGATCGAGCGGCTGGTGTCGATGGACACGACGAGCCGCGTGCCGAACCTCGGGCTGATCGAAACGGTGCGCGACGCACTGGCCGCGAAAGGCATCGTGTCGACGCTCACGCACGATCCGCGCGAAGGCTGGGCCAACCTGTTCGCGACCGTGCCCGCGCACGACGGCTCGACCGACGGCGGCATCGTGCTGTCGGGGCACACCGACGTCGTGCCGGTCGACGGCCAGCAGTGGGACAGCAACCCGTTCGCGCCGGAGCTGCGCGACGGTCGCCTGTATGGCCGCGGCACGTGCGACATGAAGGGCTTCATCGGCGCGGCGCTCGCGCTGCTGCCGGAGATGCAGGCGACGAAGCTCGCGAAGCCGATCCATTTCGCGCTGTCCTATGACGAGGAAATCGGCTGCGCGGGCGCACCGCTTCTGATCGCCGATCTCGTCAAGCGCGGCGTGAAGCCGTCCGGCTGCATCGTCGGCGAGCCGACCAGCATGCGGCCGATCATCGCGCACAAGGGCATCAACGCGTACCGCTGCTGCGTGCGCGGCCACGCGGCGCACTCGTCGCTGACGCCGAAGGGCCTGAACGCGATCGAATACGCGGCGCGCCTCATCTGCCACATCCGCGACATCGCCGAGCGCTTCCGCGCCGAAGGCCCGTTCGACGAGCTGTACGACGTACCGTTCACGACCGCGCAAACGAGCACGATCCAGGGCGGCAACGCGATCAACACGGTGCCGGCCGAATGCCGGTTCGACTTCGAGTTCCGCAACCTGCCGACGCTCGATCCCGAGCAGATCTTCACGCGCATCGAAGCGTATGCGCAGGAAACGCTGCTGCCGCAGATGCGTCGCGAGCATCCGAACGCGGCGATCGAGTTCTCGAAGATCGCCGCCGCACCCGGGCTCGATGCGACCGAACAGGCCGCGATCACGCAGCTCGTGCGCGCGCTGACGGCCGACCAGGACAAGCGCAAGGTCGCATACGGCACCGAGGCCGGCCTGTTCGAACGCGCGGGCATCCCGAGCATCGTGTGCGGGCCCGGCAACATCGAACAGGCGCACAAGCCGAACGAGTATGTCGAACTCACGCAGCTCGCCGCCTGCGAGCAGTTCCTGCGCAAGTTCATCCGCAGCATGTCGGTCGACGCACACTGACTGCCCCCCCGCCACGCCGGCCTGCGTGCGCGGGCCGGCCCACCCCGCCATCCGCCACGTCATGTCGACTGAACAACAGGGCACCGCCCATACGACGATCGACGGCGAGCCGATTCCGACGCTCGACGAAATCGCCGCGCAGCATTTCGCGTTGTCGCCGTGGGTCGCGCGCACGCCCGTGTTCGAGCGCGCCGACCTGCCGTCCCTCGAGGGCACGCACGTCAACTTCAAGTTCGAGCTGCTGCAGGTGAGCGGCAGCTTCAAGGTGCGTGGTGCGTTCACGCACCTGCTGGCCCTCGACGAAGCGCGCAAGAACGCCGGCGTCACGTGTGTGTCGGCCGGCAATCATGCGGCAGCCGTCGCGTACGCGGCGATGCGGCTCGGCAGCAGCGCGAAGGTCGTGATGTTCCACACCGCGAGCCCGGCGCGCATCGCGCAGTGCAAGCAGTACCGCGCGGAAGTCGTGCTCGCCGGCAGCGCGTCGCAGGCATTCGACCTCGTGCGGCGGATCGAGGCCGAGGAAGGCCGCTTCTTCATCCATCCGTTCAACGGCTATCACACGATTCTCGGCACCGCGACGCTCGGCTACGAATGGGCGACGCAGACGCCCGATCTCGACGCGGTGATCGTGCCGATCGGTGGCGGCGGGCTCGCGGCCGGCATGGCGACCGCGCTGCGGCTCGCGAATCCGCGCGTGCACGTGTATGGCGTCGAACCGGAAGGCGCCGACGCGATGAGCCGCAGCTTCGCGGCGAATCACACGATCAAGATGAGTGCGATGCAGACCATCGCCGACTCGCTGATGGCGCCGCACACCGAGGAATACAGCTACCAGCTGTGCCGGCGCCACGTCGACCGCATCGTCACGGTGTCCGACGACGCGCTGCGCGCGGCGATGCTGTTCCTGTTCTCGCATCTGAAGCTGGCGGTCGAACCGGCGTGCGCGGCCGCGCTCGCGGCGCTGCTCGGCCCGCTGCGCGAAACGCTGCAGGGCAAGCGGGTCGGCGTACTGCTGTCGGGCACGAACACCGACCCCGCGACGCTCGGCATGCATCTCGCGCACGCGAAACTGCAGCACTGACGCCGTGCACGGCACCCCGGGTTATCCCCAGTTTATGTTGACAGCCCTGTTGATAACCCGCCGGACATGCACGCAAGTGGTTGAGCGCGCAGCGTTTTACGCGCGCGAAGCACGCCGGACGCGAAATAGGCAGATGCCGCCCTCGAACGCTCGTCCCGCGACGTGGCGGCGTCGCGCGCACCACGCGATCGGCATCGCCGCCATCGCGCTGCTCGCCGGTTGCGCGGCGCCGCCCTCGCCCGTCGTCGACACGCCCACGGCCTGCGTGCAGCCGCCGGACGCGCACCGGATGCTGCAGGCCGACCTGCTGTTCGGGCGCGATATCGCCGGACGCGGCCCCGTCACCGATGCGGAACGCGCGGCGTTCCTCGCCGACGTCGTCACGCCGCGCTTTCCTGACGGCTTCACCTACTGGGACACCCGCGGCCAATGGCGCGACCGCGCCACCGGCCGGATCATCCGCGAAGCGAGTTTCGTGGTCCGCATCGTCGCCGACGATACGGCCAACACGCACGCGCGGCTTGCCGAGATCCGGCAAGCGTACCGCGAGCGCTTCCGGCAGGAGTCCGTCGGCATCACGCTCGTGCCGGCCTGCGCGTCGTTCTGATTCGTCTTCATCGGCCGGCGCACGGCGACACGCAAAAGAAAACGGGCGCCCGAAGGCGCCCGTCGCATGCGAGACATCCGCGTATCGCTTACTTGTTCTGGAACATGTCCATGATCTGCTGCTTCTCCTGCTGCGTGACGGGCGGCGGCGCGAGCCCCTCCGAGCCGGCCGAGCCGAGCGCGTCGTTCGCGCTGATCGCGTTCGCGGCCGGATTGATGTCCACGCTCGCGACGAAACCGTTGCCCGGCGTGCGATCAGCGTAGTAAAGCTCGCCGTCGATCGAGGTCAGTCCGTCCGGCATCGGCATCTGCTGCTCGGGCACGCCGTTCAGCGCGGTGCGCATGTAGTTCACCCAGATCGGCAGCGCGAGCTGCGCGCCGAATTCGCGGCTGCCGAGGCTCTTCGGCTGGTCGAAGCCCATCCACGCGACGGCGACGAGCGACTGCTGGTAGCCGGCGAACCAGCCGTCCTTCGCATCGTTCGTCGTACCCGTCTTGCCCTGCAGGTCGCTTCGGCCGAGCGCGTTGGTGCCCGCGCCCGTGCCGGCCGTCGCGACCGTGTGCAGCAGGCTGTTCATCACGTATGCGTTGCGGCCTTCGATCGTGCGCGGCGCGGTGCCGCCGGCGATCACCGGCTGCGACTTCTGCAGCGGCTGGCCGCGCGCGTCGTCGACTTCGGCGATCAGGTACGGATCGACCTTGTAGCCGCCGTTCGCGAACACCGCGTAGCCGGTCGCGAGCTGCAGCGGCGTCACGAGGCCGGCACCCAGCGCCATCGGCAGGTACGGCGGCGTCTTCGCCGGATCGAAGCCGAAGCGCTGCGTCACGTACTCCTGCGCGTACTGCGTGCCGATCGACGCGAGGATCCGGATCGAGACCAGGTTCTTCGAACGCTGCAGGCCCGTGCGCATCGACATCGGGCCGTCGGGCTGATCGTCGTCCTTCGGCTCCCACGCGGTGCCGCCCGGCACGCTCGGCGGGAAGTACAACGGCGCATCGTTGATGATCGTCGCCGGTCCGAGGCCCTTGTCGAGCGATGCCGAATAGATGAACGGCTTGAACGACGAACCCGGCTGGCGCCACGCCTGCGTCACGTGGTTGAACTTGCTCTTGTTGAAGTCGAAGCCGCCGACGAGCGAGCGGATCGCACCGTCCTGCGGCGCGATCGCAACGAGCGCGCCTTCGACCTGCGGCAGCTGCACGACCTGCCAGCCCGCCTTGCCGTCCTTCAGCACGCGCACGATCGAGCCCGGCTTGATCCGCAACGTCGCGTTCGCGCGCGGGCTCAGCGCGGCCGACACGAAGCGCAGCCCGGCCGGGCCGATCGTCGTCGTCGCGCCGCCGACGAACTGCACCTCGACCGCGTTCGGCGACGCGGCCAGCACCACCGCCGACTGCAGGTCGCCGTTGTCCGGGTGATCGGCGAGCGCATCGTCGATCGCCTCATCTCGATCGTCGCCGGCCGCCGGCAGGTTGATCGAGCCTTCCGGCCCGCGATAGCCGTGGCGGCGCTCGTAGTCGAGAATGCCGCGACGCACGGCCTGGTACGCCGCTTCCTGATCGGCCGAGTTGATCGTCGTCGTGACGGTCAGCCCGCGCGTATAGGTTTCGTCCTTGTATTGCTGGTACATCATCTGCCGCACCATCTCGGCGACGTATTCGCCGTGCACCGCGTACTGGTTGCCTGGCGTGCGCACGTGAATCTCTTCCTTCACCGCCTGGTCGTACTGCGGCTGCGTGATGTAGCCGATCTCGAGCATGCGCTTCAGGATGTACTCCTGACGCACCTTCGCGCGCTTCGGATTGACGACCGGGTTATACGCGGACGGCGCCTTCGGCAGCCCTGCGAGCATCGCCGCTTCCGCGAGCGTGATGTCCTTCAGGTCCTTGCCGAAATACACGCGCGCGGCGGCCGCGAAACCGTACGAGCGCTGGCCCAGGTAGATCTGGTTCATGTACAGCTCGAGGATCTGGTCCTTCGTCAGGGCCTTTTCGATCTTGTACGCGAGCAGCATCTCGTAGATCTTGCGCGTATACGTCTTCTCGCTCGACAGGAAGAAGTTGCGCGCGACCTGCATCGTGATCGTGCTCGCGCCCTGGCGCGCGCCGCCGTGCATCAGGTCGGCGACGCCCGCGCGCAGGATGCCGAGGAAGTCCACGCCGCCGTGCTCGTAGAAGCGGTAGTCCTCGATCGCGAGCACCGCCTTCTTCATCACGTCGGGAATTTCCTGGAAGCGCACGAGGCTGCGGCGCTCCTCGCCGAACTCGCCGATCAGCACGTGATCGGCAGTAAACACGCGCAGCGGCACCTTCGGCTGGTAGTTGGTCAGCGCGTCGAGCGACGGCAGTTGCGGCGCCATCACGACGAGTGCGTAGCCGACGATCAGCGCACCGACGATCGCGAGCGTCGCGAACAGGCCGACGAACCACAGTGCGACGCGCGAGCCGAACGAACGGCGATCGCCGCCCCCGCCGCCGCGACGCTGCGCGCGCCGGTCGTCGCCGCGGTCGTCGTCATCGGGGTAATAGGCTCCCGACGGCGAACGGCGCAACGTGTAGTGAGGTTTGTTCCGATCGGAAGGAGAAGACGGTCGTTTGATAATTGGCATGTCGGAATGGCGGGCGGCGTGGCGCCCTCGGACGCATGCGGAAATGCAAGCGGATGAATCAGAGTGGGTGCATCGTGGCAACTGTCACGTCGACAGACCCCGCCGCGCGGCGATCCGTTCCCGCGACGTGACAGCGCATTTTAATGAAATCGACCGATCGGCTTGGCGATTTTTTGTAAAAATTCCCGCACAAGCGTGAATTGCGGAACGTATTGGCGCCATGCTCCGCCTATCATGGACTCGCAGCCCGGTGCGTGCCGCGCCGTTTCTTTCAGCTGCGAAAGGTGGAAATCCGCGCACGCCTCGCGCTTGAACTCCGGCACTTAAGCCGTATTTAAGGGGCCGGCGGTGTAATATCCGCCAGCTCACGCGGGTCGGAACCGATTCGCGACGGGCATTGCCGCTGACGCGGCACCTTTCAACCACGGAGGATTTCATGTCGCTTTTCGACTCTGTTTCGCGCACGATCAAAGGCCTGCTGAACGATGCGGCCGACTCGGTACAGGATCCGTCGCGCGACGCACGGCAGATCGTGCGGGAGCTCGACGACAGCATCGGCCGTGCCGAGAATTCGCTGATCGAGATCGAGGCACAAGTCGCGACCCAGCGCAGCAAGCGCGATGCGGCCGACGACAAGGTGAAGAAGTACGAAGACGGCGCGAAGCGCGCGCTGCAGGCCGGCGACGAAGCGCTCGCACGCGAGGCGCTCGCCGCGCAGTCGAACGCGGAAGCCGAGCGCGATGCGCTCGCGGCCGAACTGACGACGCTCGAGCCGTCGGTCGACAAGCTGAAGGGGCAGATCGCCGACATGCGTCAGCGCCGCAACGACCTGAACGCGCGCTCGAACATCCTGCAGGCCAAGCAGGAAATCGCGCAGGCGAAGGACGTCGCGGCCAGCGCGCTGGGCGGCATCGGCGGCAAGAACCTCTCCGAGGACTTCCAGAAGCTCGAGGACAAGGTCGCGCTGCAGAACGCGCGCTCGGACGCCCGCCTGAATTCGGCCGACACGTCGAGCGGCAAGGCGCTCGACGACAAGCTCGCCGCGCTGAACAAGGGCCCGTCGGTCGAGGACCGCCTCGCCGCGCTGAAGAAGCAACTCGACACGCCCGCGCAGTAACGGCAACCGCGCCGCGGCCCGCCGGGCCCGCGGCGCGCACCGATCGTCAGGAGACGGGCGCTCGCGCCCGGTTCGACCATGAAGAAATCTCTCGCCGCTCTCGGCCTTTCGCTGATGCTGCTGTCGTCCGCCGCGTTTGCGGTCCCGTCGCTGCAGCAGGTCGAGCAATCGATCGCGCAGCGCAACTGGCAGCAAGCCGACACGCAACTGTCGCAAGTCATCGACGCGCATCCGAACAATGCGCATGCGCGCTACCTGTACGCCCAGGTGCTGGACCGCGAAGGCCGCGCGTCCGACGCGCTCGCGCAACTGCAGCGGGCGAAGTCGCTCGATCCGCAACTGCGCTTCACCGACGCGTCGCGTTTCGCGCAGACCGAATCGCGCATTCGCGCCGACGCCGCGCGCACCGGCGGCAACGCACCGTCGGCCACCCAGGCCGGTTCGTTGCAATCGTCGCTCGCGCCCGCCGCGCCGGTCGCGAAACACGGTCCGTCGACCGGCATGTGGATCGGCCTCGGGCTGATCGTCGCGATCATCGCGTTGGTGCTGCGCTGGACGTTGCGGCGCGCGCGCTCCGCCGACAACAGTCGCGCCGACGACGAACGCCGCACGCAATTGAAGCGCGCGACCGACGTGCTGAACGACATCCGTCCGCTGAAACTCGACGCGAAGCTGTCGACGGCACCGGGCGCCGCCGCGCTCACCGGCGAACTCGAAGGCATCGAGACCGATGCACGCACGCTCGTCGAGACGCTGTCGAACGGCAAGAACCCGGTGCCGCCGTATCGCATCGACGAACTCGAACAGCGCCATGCGAGCGTGAAGGCGCGCGTCGAGGGCCGCCCCGATCCGAGCGCGCAGCCCGCGGCGCCCGCGAACGGCGGCGGCTCCGTGTATGCGCAGGAAGCCGATCGCATGACCGGCACGCAAGGCCAGCCATATCAGCAGCAACCGTACCCGCAGCAGCCGTATCCGCAACAGCAGCCGCCCGTCGTGGTCCAGCAAGGCGGTGGCTTCGGCGGCGGAATGGGCGGGCTGCTGACGGGCGTGCTGCTCGGCGAGGCGATGTCCGGCGGCCGCGAACGCGTGGTCGAACGCGACGTGATCGTCGACGACCAGCGCCGGCGCCAGGAGAACAACGATCCGGGCTTCGACTTCGGCCGCGGCGACAGCTCGAACTGGAGCGACGGCAACGGCGGTGGCGGCGTCGATCTCGGCAGCAACGACGACGGCTGGACCGACGACAACACCTGAGCCGTGCACACGCGGGCGTCGACGCATCGCGCCGCGCCCGCCCCGTCACACCGCGATTCCTTTCATTTCCGCTCGCGGCGGCCCCGTCCGTGATTTGTTAATCATTTCAAGATGGGCTACCGGCAATGGGGCACGTTCGCTATCATGCGGCCATCGGCGTGCCTCCGATCCCCCTCCGACCCGCCAGACGCTTCGCAGCCCTGCGCGTCGCGGCACGCCTCCCCTCGCCCAACCAGGAGAAAGCCGCTCATGAGCATAATCAAGGAATTCAAGGAGTTCGCCGTCAAAGGCAATGTGATGGATCTCGCCGTCGGCGTGATCATCGGTGGCGCATTCTCGAAGATCGTCGACTCGGTCGTGAAAGACCTCATCATGCCGGTCATCGGCGTGCTGACGGGCGGTCTGGATTTCTCGAACAAGTTCGTTCTGCTCGGCACCATCCCTCCGTCGTTCAAGGGTAATCCCGATTCGTTCAAGGACCTGCAGGCCGCGGGCGTCGCCGCATTCGGCTACGGCTCGTTCATCACCGTGGCGATCAATTTCGTGATCCTCGCGTTCATCATCTTCCTGATGGTGAAATTCATCAACAAGCTGCGCAAGCCTGAAGAAGCCGCGCCGGCCGCGACGCCGGAAGACACCGTGCTGCTGCGCGAGATCCGCGATTCGCTCAAGCAACGCTGAGCACCGCGCAACGCAGCATCCGCCGGGCCCGCCAAGTGCGGGCCTTTTTCATGGGCGCGCGCCGTGCGCGGCCTGTCTCACTTTTTTGTGACGCGCGAATGCACGCGCGGGAAAAGCAGGTCTATGATGGAGACTAAACGACAGTACGGGCGCCAAGACGCTGGCTGTGTCGATCATCGTGGCAAGCGGGTCGACGGGAGACATTGATCGTCGTACCGCACGAGTGCAGCATTTTCGTGTGCTATAAAGGATCGACATGCGGCGTACATAGCCGGGAGTGGGTCGCATGAAAGTGCCGCATTTCTTGCAATTGTTTTTGAGGCGAGTGTTTATGTCCTTCCCGAAAAAACGTCGACGTGCGCAACAGGACGGCCAGGAGTCGTTCCTCGCGGTATTGCGCCACTCGAAACCGTTCGCGCAGCTCGACACCAAGATTGCCCGCGCCCGTGCGCAGGACGAGCCCGTCCTCTATGCGCATGTGCTGCCAGGCCTCGACGTGCTCCTGTGCAGCGTGCGCGGCGCTCAGCCGCCCTATCCGGCCATCGCCGAACTGCGCAAGCGCTGCATCGAATCGATCGCCAACGCACTCGAGCAACCGCTCGACGGCCTCGAGAACGGCGGGTACTGGTACGAGGCGAACGGCTTCGGCTTCCTCGTGTTCGCGAGCCGCGCCCGGGCGCGCATCCTGCCCGAATTTGGTGCAGGCACGAAGGCGAGCCTGCGCGGCGGCCTCGGACGCCAGAACGCCGGCGATACGACACCGCGCTCCCTCGGCTGAACCGACACCGACACGATGGGCCGCCTCCGGGCGGCCCATCGGCCATTCAGACTTCCCGCTTCACCGTCGCCGCGCGATCACCGCGCCGTCGCGCGCCCGTTGCCGGGCCGGACGATGTCGATGAACGCGGCGAAATCGGCACCGGCGAGCCCCTGCGCGGCGCCCAGCCGGAGCACCTGCTGCACCGTGGCCGACACGGGCATCACCGCGCCGGTGTCGCGCGCGGCGTCGGCGATCGCGTCGACGTCCTTCTGGAACGTGCTCAGCGCGCCGATCGGCGGATGACCGCCTGACGTCATGCGCGGCACGAAGGTCTGCAGCAGCACCGAATCGGCCCACCCGCCCGCCAGCGCGTCGGCCAGACGCGCAGCGTCGATGCCGCTCGCCTGGGCGAGGCCGACCGCTTCCGCGATCGCGGTCACCGTCGCGGTGACGATCGCCTGGTTGCAGAGTTTCGCGGTCTGGCCCGCGCCCGCGTCGCCCATGTGCGTGATGCGCGACGCGTAGGTATCGATCAGCGGCCGCACCGCGTCGAGGTCGGCCGCGCCGCCGCCCGCCATTACCGCGAGGGTGCCGGCCTGCGCGCCGGGCACGCCGCCCGACACCGGCGCGTCGATCCAGCCGACGCCGAGCGCGGCCGCACGCGCCGCGTAGTCGCGCGTCGCCGCAGGCGGAATGCTCGAATGATCGACGATGCGCTTCAGGCGGCGCGCATTCGCATCGCCGGCAAGGAGCCCGTGCTCGCCGAACGCGACGTCGCCGACCGCGCGGCCGTCGAGCACGCACACGAACACCGTGTCGACACGCTCGGCCAGTTCGCGCGGCGTGTCGACCACCTGCGCACCATCCTTTTCAAGCGCCTCGGCCTTGGCGCGCGTCCGGTTCCATACGCTGACCCGATGGCCCGCCGCCAGCAAATGCCGAATCATCGGCGCGCCCATCAATCCCGGTCCGCAAAATCCGACTTCCACGATGTTCCTCGTCTCCAATTGGGGTTGCACTTGCCGCCCATCATACCTATCACTCAAGAAGCCGGACACGCACGGCGCCGTCTCGGGCCCGCCGCTTGCGCCGGCGCACACACCGACATCCCAGGGAGCGCATCATGAGCGACCACGTCTACAAGCTGATCGAACTGACCGGTTCGTCGCGGCAATCGTGCGACGACGCCATCCGCAACGCGATCTCGAAAGCCGGCAAGACGCTGCACAACCTGCACTGGTTCCAGGTCACCGAAACGCGCGGCCACATCGAAGGCGACCAGGTCATCCATTGGCAGGTCACGCTGAAAGTCGGCATGCGCATCGACGACTGACCCACGCGCGTCACGCGCGGTGCCCTTGCCACCGGATGCGTGCAATACGCATCCGCGCGGTGCCGCGCCCACCCGCATCACGCCCCTTTCAGCCCCTTCGCGAGGCCGGGCCGACGCGCGTCTGCGGGTATCCATCTCTTGACGCTGACTTTCGTTCATATTAAAAACCATATACCCACATCACCCCTCGATCAGCCCAGCCATATAAACTGGAGAAATCATGAGTCAGCAACGCGAGGCGATCGACACGTACCTCTTGCGCGTCTTGCACACCTTGTTGATGGAGCGCAGCGTCACGCGCGCGGCCGTCAAACTGAACCAGTCGCAACCGGCGATCAGCGCCGCACTGCGGCGCCTGCGCGACATCACCGGCGACCCGCTGCTCGTGCGCGGCAAGTCCGGCATGGTCCCGACCGAATACGGATTGCGTCTGCTCGAGCCGGTGCAGAACGCACTGCGCGAAATCGAGCGCATCAAGTTCCAGCAGCACAATTTCGACCCGGCCACGTCGATCCGCTGCTACCGGATCGGCTGCCCCGACTACCTGAACGTGCTGTTCGTGCCGACCGTCGTCGAACGCTTCCGCCAGGCGGCGCCGAACGCGACGCTCGAGTTCCACTCGCTCGGCCCCGCATTCGACTACGAGCTCGCGCTGGAAGACGGCAAGCTCGACATCGTCGTCGGGAACTGGCCCGAGCCGCCCGAGCAACTGCACCTGTCGAACCTGTTCGTCGACGAAATCGTCTGCCTGATGAGCAACACGCATCCGTTCGCGAAGCGCGGCGGGCTCACGCTCGACCAGTACCTGAACGCGCCGCATCTCGCACCGACGCCGTACTCGGTCGGCCAGCGCGGCGCGATCGACGTGCATCTCGCGCGCGAACGGCTCAAGCGTCACGTGGTCGTCACGCTGCCGTACTTCAACCTCGCGCCGTACGTGCTGGTGAAGTCCGACCTGATCTTCACGACGACGCGCCTGTTCGCCGATCACTACGCGAAGTTCCTGCCGCTGTCGGTCGTGCCGGCGCCGCTCGACTTTCCGCCGATGCAGTATTACCAGCTGTGGCACGAACGCTGCCACTACTCCGACGAGGTGCGCTGGCTGCGCAGCCTCGTCGCCGAAGCAACCCGCACGCTGATCGAGGCGTAAGCGCGCACGACGCACGCGCCGGCCATGCCGTCGCGGTGCGGCTCGGTGCGATGCGCGGCGTGTGGCGACCGCCACCGCGCGCCCGATCCGCGGCGCGCGGCGCGACCTTCACATCGATGCGTCAGCGCGACGCCTCCACGAGTGCCTGCGCCAGCGCGTTGTGACGCTCGATGACCGGCGGCAGGTCGAGCGTCGCGAGCCGCCCTTCCCGCACCACCACCTTCCCGTTCACCACCGTGTACGCCGTCTGCGACGGCGCGCAGAACACGAGCGCCGCGACCGGATCGTGCAGCGCGCCCGCGAACAGCGGCTGGCGCAGGTCGAATGCGGCGAAGTCCGCGGCCATGCCGGGCTTCAGCGCGCCGATGTCGTCGCGGTTCAGCACCTTCGCGCCGCCCAGCGTCGCGATCTCGAGCGCCTCGCGCGCGGTCATCGCGTCGGGCCCGAAACCGACCCGCTGCAGCAGCAGCGCCTGCCGCACTTCCGCGACCATCTGCGCGCCGTCGTTCGACGCGGAACCGTCGACGCCGAGCCCGACCGGCACACCCGCGAGACGCATCTTCTTCACCGGCGCGATACCCGACGCGAGCCGCATGTTCGAACATGGACAGTGCGCGACGCCGGTGCCGGTGCGCGCGAACAGGCCGATGCCCGCATCGTCGAGCTGCACGCAGTGCGCGTGCCATACGTCGTGGCCGACCCAGCCGAGATCTTCCGCGTATTCGGCAGGCGTCATCCCGAACTTCTCGCGGCTGTACGCTATGTCGTTGACGTTCTCGGCCAGGTGCGTGTGCAGCGACACGCCGTAGTCGCGTGCCAGAACGGCCGCGTCGCGCATCAGGCCGCGGCTCACCGAGAACGGCGAGCACGGCGCGACGACTACCCGCAGCATCGCGTAGCGGCCTTCGTCGTGATAGGTCTCGATCAGGCGCTGCGCGTCGCGCAGGATGTCGGGCTCGCGCTCGACGACCGAATCGGGGGGCAGCCCGCCGTCGCGCTGGCCGACGCTCATCGCGCCGCGGCTCGCGTGAAAGCGCATGCCGATTCGCTGCGCGGCGCCGATGCTGTCGTCGAGCCGGCTGCCGTTCGGATAGATGTACAGATGGTCGCTCGACGTCGTGCAGCCCGACTGCAGCAGCTCGGCCATCGCGGTCAGCGTCGACACCTCGATCATCTCGGGCGTCAGGTGCGCCCAGATCCGATACAGGTTCGTGAGCCAGCCGAACAGCTCGGCGTTCTGCGCGGCCGGCACCGCGCGCGTGAGGCTCTGGTACATGTGGTGATGCGTGTTCACGAGCCCCGGGATCACGAGGTGGCCGCGCAGGTCGAGCACTTCGTCGGCGGTATCGGGCAGCTCGGCGCTCGGGCCGACCGCGACGATCCGGTTGTCTTCGATATAGAGGCCCGCGTCGCGCAATTCGCGGCGCGTGTCGTCCATGGTCACGAGCACGTCGGCGTGCTTGACCAGCAGGGTCGTCGGGCGGGATGAGAATGGGTGCGGCGCGCGTGCGCCGGCGTGCTGCTCGAGATTCATGCGTTCTCCGCGTGGTTCTGCCCCCGGGAGCCGCTCCCGGAGACCGTCACAAGGCCGTTCGAACGCTGATTCGCGGCACGCCCCGGTGCCTGCGTCCGTTCGAACGCGCTGGCCCGGTTACCCGGCGTGAATGCCGTCTTCGGGGTACGCGCGGGCCCACGGCCCGACGCGCACGGCCGGAGCATCGCCCAACCGCGCGCAACGCACAATGCGCGATCCGGAATACCGCGCTTCACGGTTTCGATATGGTACGCCGCACGCGGCCCCGGCAGACGCCGGAATCCCGGGCCGCCGGCGGCTTCCGGCGGGGCGTCGACAGCGGTTCATGCGCGGCGCATTATCTTTGATATCGCGCCCGTATTTGCGCGGGGAACCTTTTTACAATGCCTGCACGGCGCTCGCTTCAATCTCGCCGACGGGTATGTAGCCACGTGACGTGGAGCCTCGATCCGCCGCACAGTCAATGGATCGAGTCGCCGCCGAACCTCGCATTCACACAAGGACAATTGCGAATGGGAAAGCTCACTACCCACGTACTCGATACGGCACACGGTCGCCCCGGCGCTGCCATCAAGGTGGACCTCTACGCGCTGGACGGCGAATCGCGCCGCGCGATCAAGACCGTGCTGACCAATAGCGACGGCCGCTGCGACGAACCCCTGCTCGAAGGCGCCGCGCTCGCCGCCGGCGAATACGAACTCGTGTTCCATGCCGGCGACTACTTCGCGTCGCTCGGCGTGAAGGTGCCCGAACCCCGCTTCGTCGACCGCGTCGTGCTGCGCTTCGGCATCGCCGATACCGCATCGCACTACCACGTGCCGCTGCTCGTGTCGCCGTGGTCGTACAGCACCTATCGCGGCAGCTGACACACGCATCGGCGCCCGCATCAAAGACAACGATCTGAGTCTGGAGGAGTTTCATGGAAGGCTTCATCACCGACTGGCTGAACCTCGCGCTGCGATGGCTGCACGTCATCGTCGCCATTGCGTGGATCGGCGAGTCCTTCTATTTCGTCGCGCTCGACAACAGCCTGAAACCGCCGACCGACGCGAACCAGCGCAAGCGCGGCGTGTTCGGCGAGCTGTGGCACGTCCACGGCGGCGGTTTCTACAACATGCAGAAGTACACGGTCGCCCCGCCGGAAATGCCGGATGACCTGCACTGGTCGAAGTGGCCGTCGTACACGACCTGGCTGTCGGGCTTCTCGCTGTTCTTCGTGCTGTACCTGCTCGCACCGAACACGTATCTGATCGACAAGAGCGTACTCGACATGGGCCCCGTGGTCGCCGTCGCGTCCGCCCTCGGCTTCCTCGCGGCCGGCTGGATCGTCTACGACTCGCTGTGCCGCATCCTCGGCACCAACGATCGCGTGCTGGGCATCTGCGTCGGCCTCTACGTCGTTGTCGCCGCGTACCTCGCGTGCCACATCTTCTCGGGCCGTGCGGCGTACCTGATCGTCGGCGCGATGCTCGCGACGATCATGTCGGCGAACGTGTTCTTCGTGATCATCCCGGGCCAGCGCAAGATGGTCGACAAGATGCTCAAGGGCGAAGAGCCGAACCCGATCTACGGCAAGCGCGGCAAGCAGCGTTCGGTGCACAACACGTATTTCACGCTGCCGGTCGTGTTCGCGATGCTGTCGAACCACTATGCGATGACGTACACGAACAAGTTCAATTGGGTCGTGCTCGTGCTGATCATGCTGGCCGGCGCGCTGATCCGTCAGTTCTTCGTGATGCGTCACCGCGGCAAGCAGCTGTGGTACCTGCCGATCGGCGGCGTCGCGCTGCTGTCGGGCGCGCTGGTGTGGACGATGCCGAAGCCGGTCGCACCGGAAGCGCAGGCGGCGAACGCACCGAAGATCGTGATCAACGACATCATGCCGATCCTGCAGCAGCGCTGCGTCGAGTGCCACTCGTCGAAGCCGACGCTGATGGGCAGCGCGCCCGCCGGCGTGATGTTCGACACGCCGGACGAGGTGTCGAAGAACGCGCAACGCATCTACGAACAGGCCGTGAGCCTGAAGGCGATGCCGATCGGCAACGTCACGCACATGACCGACGACGAGCGCGTGAAGCTCGCCGCCTGGTTCGAGGGTGGCGCGGTCAAGTAAGCCGCCCTGCGCCGGCCGCCGGTTGGTTGGTCGGTGCAGTCCTCTCCGTTCGCGGGCCCGGAAACGGGCCCGTTTTTTTTGCCCGCGCGGAACGTGTCTCCCGCTAGCTCCGCATCGCGTCGCGCTGCAGCGCGACGAGCGCATCGAGCGCGCGCTGGCCGTCGTCGAACGGCACGAAGATGTGATCGTGATACGCGGCGGCCATCACGTTGCAGCTGATGCCGGCCGCGCCGAGGGCGCTCGCGAACGCGGCCGTCAGGCCGACCGCCGCGAGGTCCGAATGCACCGTCAGCGTGATCCACGCGGCACGGAACAGCACCGGCCAGCCGCGACGCGCGGCCGTTTCCTCGTCGACGACGACGGTCATGCCTTCCGTTTCGCGGAACGTTGCAATCGCTTCGGATAACGATATGTCGGCATCGGCCGGCAGCGCGACGAACGCGAACGCACCGCGATGCAGTTCGGGCTGCATCGTGCGCAGCAGGATCGCGAGGTCGTTTTCAGGTTGGCTCATCGTGGTACGGCCCGGGAACCGGGCGTCGTGCGGTGGCGATGCGGGCACGATAGCACGCGATCGACGTCTTCGACGTAGCGGCAACGTCATGGGCCTGTGCGCGCGGCGAGCATAAAAAAACCCGCGCAGATCGCGCGGGTCTCTTCGGTGAAACGGTACTGCCGAAATGCTGCTCAGGCCGTCAGTGCATCCAGCGCGTCCTCGGTGAGCCATAGCGATTCCTGCAGGTCCTGCTCGTTCAGATTCAGGCCGTCGCCGCCGCGATCGACGACGATGAAGTCGCTGACGCCGCCGAGCGCGATCAGCGGGTGATGCCACACGCCCTTCGCGTAGTTCACGCCCTGCCACCCGCTCGTCACGAACGCGCGGATCTTCGACGGATCGAGATCGCCCGCCGGCGCGACGACGACGAGATACGGCTGGTCGTTCAGCGGCACGAACGCCTGGCTGCCGAGCGGATGGCGCTCGAGCATCTTCACCTCGAACGGCAGCGTGCGCGGCTGGCCGCGGAACAGATTGACGAGCGTGCGGCCGTCTTCGTCGGTCACGTCGACCTTCGCGAGATCGTGAAAGCGGATCGTCGTGCCGAGGTTGATCGGAATCTGCTTCGCGCCGTCCGTTTCGATCACGTCGCCGAACGGCGCGAACGCGTCCTTGGTCAGCGGTTCGATTGCGAGCGTCTTCATTTGTCGAGCGTCCCCCACAGACGCAGGCGCGACACGCCGCCGTCCGGAATGATGTTCAGGCGCACATGGGTCACCGGGCCCAGCGACGCGATCTCGTGCTCGAAGTAATGCTGCTTGTCCATCTGCAGCTTCTGTTCGCCGAGCAGCACCGGCCAGAACATCGACTGCGTGATCAGCGAGCTGTCGGTGCCGCCCGACACGTACGCGGCCTGGATCGAGCAGCGGTCCGGATAGTTGCCCTTGAAGAACGCCGTATCGACTTCGATCTTGCGAATCACGCCGGGCTGCGCGAGCGCGATGATCGCCCAGTCGTTGCCCGGTTCGCGGCGGCGGCGGGTTTCCCAGCCATCGCCCATGTTCACGCCGCGGCCCGGCAGCAGCAGGTTCGACGCGACGCCGAAATGCTGGTTGTTCGCGGCCACCACGTAGCCGCCGTTTTCCATCGCCGCGAGGTCGAACTGCTCGGTCGCGCTCGCGCCGGCCCAGTCGAGCTGCGGCTGGCCATACACGCGCAGGCGCGCGATGCCGCCGTCCGGATAGATGTTTACGCGCAGATGCGTGAACGCACGCGCGTCGCGCGTTTCGACGTAGTGATGGCTGTTGCCCTGCAGCGTCGTCGACGGCACGATCTCGACCCATTCCGTCGCATGCGTCGGTGCGCCGTCGGCCACGTATGCCGCCTCGATCGATGCGGCCGGCGGGAAGTTGCCGGTGAAGTGGCTCGTGTCGATGTCGAAGCCCTTGATCACGCCCGGCCGCGCGAGCTTGACGATGCACCAGTCATAGCCCGTGGTGCGCTTGCGGCGCGTCTCCCAGCCATCCATCCACTTGCCGTGGTCGTCGTACTTGCCGGGGATGAACACCGCCGGCTCGGGGTTCAGCATCCGGTCCTTCGGCGCGAAGAAATCGTCGCTGGCCTCGAGCGCCTGCGCACCGAGGCGCGGGTCGGCGAGGTTCACGTAGCGCCGCGTGAAGTCGGGGGCGTCGGGATCGAGAAACGGAACTGCCATGATGTTTCCTTGTTTCAGTGATGCGATCGGGCCGCCGCGACGCAGCAGGCCGTCGTGAGGTGTCAGGCGTCGATCAGGTCGTCGAGGCGAAAGCGCGCGATCCGGTAGATCTGGTCGAGGCTCGCGCGCAGTTCCTCGGTGCGCGAATGATTCACGCGCGACTCGAAGTTCGCGATGATGCCGTGCCGGTCGTAGCCGCGCACCGCGAGGATGAACGGGAAGCCGAACTTCTCGCGATACGTGCGGTTCAGCGTCAGCAGCTTGTCGAACTCTTCCTGCGTGCACTGGTCGAGACCCGCGCCGCTCTGCTCGCGCGTCGACTCGGCCGTCAGCTCGCCGCGCACGGCGGCCTTGCCGGCCAGCTCCGGGTGAGCGTTGATCAATGCGAGCTGGCGCGCTTCGCCGCCCGTCTCCACCGCGTTCGACATCGTCTCGTGCAGCGCGTCGATGCTCGCGAACGGCCGCTCGCCCGCAGCGACCTCGGCCACCCACGGCGAATGTTCGAAGATCCCCGACAGCGCCGCGACGAATGCGCTCGACGCCATCGTGTTCAGTTGCTCCAACGTGTAACGCATCGCCTTCATGCTTTCCCTTCGTTTCGATGATTGGGCTGATACGGATGATGTTCACGCCAATGACGCGCGATATCGACACGGCGCGTCACCCATACGCGATCGTGCTTCTCGATGTGATCGAGGAAACGCTGCAGCCCGCGGAAACGCCCCGGCCGGCCGAGCAGACGGCAGTGCATGCCGATCGACAGCATTTTCGGCGCGTCGTCGCCCTCCGCGTACAGCACGTCGAACGCGTCGCGCAGGTAGTCGAAGAAGTGGTCGCCGGTGTTGAAGCCCTGCGGCGTCGCGAAGCGCATGTCGTTCGTATCGAGCGTGTACGGGACGATCAGCTGCGGCGACGTGCCGCCGCCCGACACCTCGACGTCCATCCAGAACGGCAGGTCGTCGCCGTAGTTGTCGGAGTCGTACAGGAAGCCGCCGTATTCCGCGACGAGACGGTGCGTGTTCGGGCTGTCGCGGCCGGTGTACCAGCCGAGCGGACGCTCGCCCGTCACGCGTTCGATCGCTTCCATCCCGAGGCGCATGTGCTCGGCCTCGAGCTCGGGCGTCATGCTCTGATAGTGGATCCAGCGCCAGCCGTGGCACGCGATCTCGTGGCCGAGCTCGACGAATGCGCGCGCGAGTTCCGGATGACGCTCGATCGCCATGCCCACGCCGAACACCGTCAGCGGCAGCCCGCGCTTCTCGAATTCGCGCAGGATGCGCCACACGCCGGCACGGGAACCGTATTCGTAGATCGATTCCATGCTCATGTGGCGGTCCGGATACGCGGCCGCGCCGACGATTTCGGACAGGAACTGCTCGGAGCCCGGGTCACCGTGCAGCACGCAGTTCTCGCCGCCCTCCTCGTAGTTCAGCACGAATTGCACGGCGACGCGGGCACGCCCGGGCCAGTTCGCCTGCACGGGATGGCGGCCGTAGCCGATCAGGTCGCGAGGATAGTTGGGATCGAGTGACATGGGTTCGAAGTGCGGCGAAAGCTTGCGGAAGTAATGGGTTCGCATCGACCCGCGCGGGTGCCGGAGGCCGGCCGCACGGCCGATGCGATGACGGCCCAGTGTAGCGAAAACGTTCATACGCGCCCATACAGCGGCGCAGATAGTGCATGTCAGACGGCGTGTATGTGCGGTTGCGGCAAATTCGGGACCGGTTCCGACGCGGCGCTCCCGCTTCGCGCCGTGGCGGCGGCCGACGCGGGCGCGGGCGCGTCCTCCGGCGGGCTGAAACGCGCGAATTCGCCGTCGTAGCGCTTCGGCAGCGGCCGCGCATAATCGCCGCGCTTCGCGGTCGCGAGGCGCAGCGCGACGAGCGCCTCGGCCCACTTGACGGCCGCCGTGACGCCCTCCACGACCGGCGCGCCGATCTGCTGCTCGATCTCGTGCGCGAATTCGGCCATCCCGGCGCAGCCGAGGACGATCGCGTCGGCGCCGTCCTCGTCGAGCGCGCGCCGGCATTCGTCGACGATGATCCGCCGCGCGGCCGAACCGGGTCGGTCGAGTTCGAGCACCGCGACGTCGGTTGCCCGCACGTTGCGGCAGAACCGCTTCATCCCGTAGCGCTCGGCGAGATGCCACGCCATCCCGCAGGTGCGCGCGAGGGTCGTGACGACCGAGAAGCCCGGCGCGAGCACGCTCGCCGCATGCATCGCCGCCTCGGCGATCCCGATCACCGGCCCGCGCGCGAGTTCGCGCGCCGCATAAAGGCCCGGGTCGCCGAAACATGCGATCACATATGCGTCGCAGCCGTCGCGCTCGCCCTGCGCGATCTCGGCCAGAAGCCCGGGCGTCGCGAGCGCCTCGTCGTAATAGCCTTCGATCGACGGCGGCCCCATCGGCGGGCTCACCGCGACGATCTCGGTGCCTGCCGCCGCGATTTCACGCGCGCAGCGGCCCATCGCATCGGTCATCCGCTGCGTCGTGTTCGGATTGATCAGCTTGATCTTCATCGCGCGCTCCTCAGGCCTTCGTGCTCACGAGCAGCCGGTAGAACACGAAACCGAGCCCCGCGCCGATGAACCACGAGAAGTTTGCGGCGGCCTGCCAGCCCGGCACCATCACGCAGATGACGGCGATCACCGCGGCCGGCAGCAGCGCGGCGAGCGCGCGGCGGTTCACGCCGCCCGTGTACCAGTACGTGCCGCGCTCCGACATCGAGTACAGGTCGTCGCGCACGAGCCGGCCGCGCTTGACGAGGTAGAAGTCGGCGATCAGCACGCCGTACAGCGGGCCGATGAACGCGCCGAGCACGTCGAGCGTGTAGTGGATCACGGCCGGGTTGTTGAACAGGTTCCACGGCGTGATGAAGATCGACGCGACGGCCGCGAGCATCCCGCCCGCGCGCCAGCTGATCAGCCGCGGCGCAACGTTCGAGAAATCGAACGCGGGCGACACGAAGTTCGCGACGATGTTGATGCCGATCGTCGCGATCGTGAACGTCAGCGCGCCGAGGATCACGGCGGTCGGATGGTCGATGCGGCCGACCGTCTCGACGGGATCGGTGATGAGTTCACCGAACACCGGAAGCGTCGCGGCGGTGGTGATCACCGTGACGAGCGAGAACGCGAGGAAGTTGACCGGCAGCCCCCAGAAGTTGCCGCGCTTCACGTCGCCGAACGAGCGGCAGTAGCGCGAGAAGTCGCCGAAATTGAGCATCGGCCCGGAGAAGTAAGACACGACGAGCGACACGGCCGTGATCATCACCGGAATCACTTCCGCGCCGTGATACTTGACGCCGCCGAGGTTGATGCCGATGTTGCGCCAGCCCGCGCGCCACACCATGTAGCCGGCCAGGATGAACATCACGACGTATACGGCCGGGCCCGCGAAGTCGATGAACTTCTTGATCGTCTCCATCCCATTCCAGAATACGAGCGCCTGCAGCACCCACAGCAGCATGAAGCCGGCCCAGCCGACCGCCGACAGCCCGAGGAAGCCATAGCGATGGACGTCCGCGTACGGCAGCCATTGCGGAAAGAATTTCAGCACGACGATCACGAGCGCGCTGGATGCGAGATAGGTCTGGATGCCGTACCACGCGATCGCGATCAGCCCGCGGATCACGGCCGGCACGTTCGCGCCGAGCACGCCGAACGTCGCGCGGCACGCGACCGGATACGGCACGCCGATCTGCTGGCTCGGCCGCGCGATCAGGTTGCACAGCCGGTTCACGATCGTGATGCCGACGATCAGCGCGATCAGCACCTGCCAGCTCGTCAGCCCGAGCGCGAACAAGCTGCCCGCGAACACGTAGCCGCCAACGCTATGCACGTCCGACATCCAGAATGCGAAGATGTTGTAAGCGCCCCAAGTCTGATTCTTAAGGGGTGCCAAATCTTCGTTGTACAAACGTTGACTGTAACCGTCCGGCAACATGGGCCCGCCGCCCTCGCCGCCTTCTTCCGCCGGATACGCACTGTCGTGCGCCACACTGAACTGAGCCATGACTTCTCCTTGACGCGGCCAACCAGCCGCTCCACCGTCATCAATATCGCTCCGGATCATCGCCCGGAGTCGGACTGGCGGCCGGCGGTGCAAACCGCCGGCCTGCATTGCTCTCGTCGTGTGGCGCGCGGCCGGATTCGCGTCGCCGCTCAGGCGCCGCCGAACACTTCGCGCAAATCGACCTGCCCTTGCGCGGGCCGGTCCAGCATCTTCAGTTCGACATGCTGCAGGTGGTGCGCCATCAGCGTCACCGCCCGCTTCGAATCGCCCGCTTCCAGCGCGGTCAGGATCTCGTCGTGGTCGTCGCACGAGCACGGGCTGCGCCCGTGCGATTCATACAGCGCCGACATCAACGTCGAGCGTGCAACGAGCCCGTCGAGGCACTCGCAGAGCGTCGCATTGCCCGTCAGCGCCGCGAGCGCCGTGTGGAATTCGCCCGACAGGCGGATCCATGCCGCGAAGTCGTGCCGCTCGAACGCCTTGCGTTCCTTGTCGATCAGCGCCGCAACGCCCTTCAGCCGCTTCGCGCCAGGCCCCGTCGCGAGCCGCTCGACGACGGCCAGCTCGATGATCCGGCGCATCTCGAATACCTCGTGCACGTCCTGCAGCGTCGGACTCGCGACGAACGCACCGCGGTTCGGCTCGAGATCGACCAGCTTGTCGGCCGCGAGCTGCGACAGCGCCTGCCGGATCGTGCCGCGCTTCACGCCGAACACGTCGCAGAGCTGCGCCTCCGTCAGCTTCGCGCCGGGCGCGAGCCGATGCTCGAGGATTGCCGTACGGATCCGCTCGGCGATCGCTTCGGGACCGGCAGCGCCGGACGGATGGGTATCGGAGTCGTTCATGTTCTGCATCGCGTGATGGTCCTCATCCTAGGACGGACATAAATATTGTCAACAATTCTTTTCCCGGAATGCGCACAATCTGCGTGCATTCCCCTGTGTCAGTGCGGTGCGCGGCACACCAAATCCAGGCATGACAAGCCTCTGCTGCTTTCCCATGGCGGCTTACGGTGTATACCCTTCCGGTCATTTTGTTGACAAAACTGGTGCGCGCGATGCCGCCAACCCGATCAACGGCGACAAAAATTTATGACCGTTAGTTGCGCATTTACTTAAAGAAAAAGGCGGGAAGCCCCGCCTTTCGATCGTCCCTGCCCGGCTCAGCCGAGATGCGGATAATCCGACAGCGTGAGCCGGAAACCGTGCGCATTCGCGACGAGCTGCGCCTGCGCACCGAACGGCAACGTCAGCAGGTCGGGAACATGGCCGAACTGCAGCCCCGTGATGACCGGAATGCCGACCACGGAGCGCACCTGGTCGATCATCGCCTGCATGTCGTAGCCGTTGTCGTACTCGAACGGCCGCGCACCCGTGAACTGGCCGAGCACGAGCGCCTGCTGGCGCGCGAGCACGCCCGACAGGTGCAACTGGTAGATCATCCGTTCGATCCGGAACGGCTGCTCGTTGACGTCCTCGACGAACAGGATGCCGCCCTCGATGTCGGGCATGTAAGGCGTGCCGACGAGCGAGGTGAGGATCGCCAGGTTGCCGCCCCACAGCGTGCCCGTCACGTTCACGGTCTGCACCTGCGGCGCCTCGGCGACGATCGTCGTGGTCGGCTGCGACAGCGTCCGCCAGAAGTGCTGCATCGTGAAATCGCTTGGCGTTTCCGCGCCGAAGTCGGCCGACAGCATCGGGCCGCCGAACGTCTTGATGCGCGCCTTTGCGTACAGCGCAAGCTGGATCGCGGTGAAGTCGCTGTGGCCGACGAGCGCGATCGGCTGGTCGCGCAGGCGGCGCTCGAGCCCGCGATAGTCGAGCCCGTGCAGGATGCGCGCGGCGCCGTAGCCGCCGCGCACCGCGAGTGCGATGTCCGGCAGCGCGCGCTCCGGATCCGCGAGGCGGTTCAGGTCGCCGGCCCGCTCGCCGTCGGTGCCGCCGAATCGCTGGAAGCGGCGTTGCGTCGCCTCGATGTTCTCGATGCGATGTTGCGAGCCGCTCAGGCGCTCGAGCGCGCGGTTGATCGCATCGGGGTCGTGCGGATAGCCGGACGGCGCCAGCAGGCGGATGGTGTAGGACGCAGCGGGCTGGAGGGACATGGCGAAAGGTATCGGGATCGTCAAACCTGCTTAGAGGGTCCGAACCGTCTCCGGTTCACGGAACCTTGCTGCCCGCCCCGCTCCAGGCGACGGGCGCGGCAGGGGTTACGGCGCGCCGGATTCGGCGTCGCGTGCGAGCCGCGCCTCACGCAGCGCACGACGGCGCTCCGCGAAGAACGACTTCAGCGCGGCGCCACACTCGTCGGCGAGCACGCCGCCGGTCACGTCGGTATGGTGGTTGAGCTGAGGATTCGCGAACGCGTCGATCACGCTGCCGCACGCGCCCGTCTTCGGATCGGCGGCGCCGTAGACGACTCGCGCGATGCGCGCGTGCATGATCGCGCCCGCGCACATCAGGCACGGCTCGAGCGTCACGTACAGCTCGCAGCCGGGCATCCGGTAATTCTGCAAATGCTGCGCAGCCATGCGCAACGCGGCCATTTCCGCATGGGCCGACGGGTCGTGCCCGCCGATCGGATGGTTGAAGCCGCGTGCGATCACCTCGTCGCCACGCACGAGCACCGCGCCGACCGGCACTTCGCCGGCCGCGCGCGCCTCTTCGGCGGCGGCCTGCGCGAGCCGCATGAAATGCAGATCGCGCGCCGACACGGGCACGGCTTCAGGAACGGGGGAATCGGGAGCTGCGGCCGATCCGGCTGCGGCGTCGTGCAGCGCATCGGCGCTCACATCGGCCCCGCTTCGGCGGACGCGTCGTCGAGCCCGCGCTCGCACAGACGTTCCGCGATGCGCCGGCAATAGTCGCGCGGCATCACCATCGGGCCGCCGCGCAGCGATTCGAGCGCCATGTCGAGGGCGAGGATCTTCGCCTGCAGCCGGCAGCGCGCGGCACGGTCGCTGACCGCCTGCAGTTCGTCCTGCAGGTTGCGCAGCGCGCGCAGTTGCTCGACGGCCGGCGGCACGAAGCCCGCATTCTTCAGGATACGGTTGGCCACCCGCACCTCCTCGGGTACGAGCAGGTCGTCATCCAGCGCCTGCGGCGCGCCGGTACCCGGCAAATCGTCGAACTCGCCCCGCGCGGCGGCGGCGGCAATGCGTTGTTCGACCAGTGCGTCAAGCAATCTCATCAGTCAATCGGAACAAATGCGGCAGCCGAATTCTAGCAGGGTGACGTGCGTATGACAGGCCCTTCGAAGGTATGCTCGATATTGTGTTTTTAGGGGCCGAATCGGCGCGCATGCGCGCCGATCGCCACGACTTGCCGCTGTGCTGCGCCGCAGCAGGCTCCGCGCCGATTTCGCGTCGTCTGCGCGGGCGACGTCCGGCCCTGTTTTTTTATTTTCGTCCGGGTCGGTCGGCGTTCGTCGTCCCGTGGAAATCGCCGTTTCGCGACTGCCGGGTCATGCGGCGACCACGTGCGACCGCGCCTTCGGAAACGGCCGGAACATCATCGCGACGAGGAACGCGCCGATGCCGATCGCGAACGATCCGAGGTACAGCCAGCCATAGCTGCCCAGCGCATCGACGATCAAACCGCCCGCGACCGGCCCGGCCGCCATCCCGAGGCTGCCGGCCATCGCGCAGCCGCCGATCACGGTGCCCATCATCCGCAGCGGGAAGTTCTCGCGCGCGAGCACCGCATAGAGCGGCATCACGCCCGCATAGATGAAACCGAACAGCATCGCGACCGCGTAGAACCCGTCGAGCGTGCGCACGAAGTAATAGCCGAGCGCCCCGAGCGCCTGCGCGAGCAGCCCCGCCACCAGCATGCGTTTCGCACCGAGGCGATCGCCCA
Source organism: Burkholderia sp. BCC1638 (assembly GCF_902833195.1). Taxonomy (NCBI): domain Bacteria; kingdom Pseudomonadati; phylum Pseudomonadota; class Betaproteobacteria; order Burkholderiales; family Burkholderiaceae; genus Burkholderia; species Burkholderia sp. BCC1638. The sequence goes on along the minus strand of NZ_CADFEC010000005.1, from coordinate 271,525 downwards.
GCAGCCCGAACGCGATGCGCCCGCCCATGCCGGCGAGCCCCTCGACGCTGTAGATCGACACCGCGACGATCAACGGAATTCCGCACGTCACCGCGTAGCTGACCGTATGGAAGATCGGGCCGGAATGCGTCGCGCAGCAGAAGAAGTTGGTTAGCAACAGCACGATGAACTGCGGCGAACGCAGCGCGCCGCCGACCGACAGCGGCGCGGCCCCGGGCCCGCCGGCCGGCGCCGGCTCGGCGTGCGGCCCGTCGAGCGCGGGGGCGCGGCGCACGAGCAGCGACGCCGGAATCATCACGGCGGCCGCGAGCGCGGCGATCAGCAGCATCGACGTGCGCCAGCCGTGGCCCGACACGAGCCACGCCGCCAGCGGCGACATCGTCATCGGCGCCATGCCCATGCCGGCCGACACCAGCGACACCGCGAGACTGCGGTGCGTGTCGAACCAGCCCGTCACGCAGGCCATCATCGGCGCGAACACCGCGGCGGTCGCGCTGCCGACGGCCAGCCCGAAAATCAGCTGGAACGCGAGCAGCGACGGCGCTCGGCTCGCAAGCGCCAGGCTCGCCGACAGCAGCATGGCGCCCGTCACGACCACCGCACGCGTGCCGATCCGGTCCGACAGGCTGCCCCAGCCGATGCTCGCGAAGGCCATCGCGATGAAGCCGAGCGTCATCGCGGCGGAAATGCCGGTCATCGACCAGCCGGTGTCGCGTGCGATGGCCCGCAGGAACACGGGCAGCGAAAACATCGCGCCGATCGCGATGCAGCCCATCAGGCCGCCCGCGGCGACGATCATCCAGCGATAGCGGGAATCAGGCATCTGGCACCTCCTTTCTCTCTGTCGGTCAGGCGTTGATGCGGAACCGGGCTGCGGACGCCGTCGCGAATCCGGTCGACATCGATACGACGAACGACGCGGCGTGAAATCGACATGCGCGGCACATGCGAGCGGGAATCTCCGATTGTCTGCCGATTCGGGCAGCCGACAAGAGGCAGATCCGGACGAAGCTCGGCCACGCAACCGCCCTCGCTTTTCCGGAATCGGAAAGTCGAAATCAGAAATCGTTGGTTTGGGCGCGCGAGCGCGATCACTACACTCGAGCCCTCTTGTCATGACAAGTTGACCGATGACCTCATCCAACGTCGTGCCGCTATCGGCGGCCCCGCTCTACGTGCAGATCAAGGACACGCTGCGCACGCGCATCCTCGACGGCACTTATGCGCCGCACAGCAGGATGCCGTCCGAGCACGAACTCTGCGCGATGTTCGACGTGAGCCGCATCACGGTGCGCCAGGCACTCGGCGACCTGCAGAAGGAAGGCTTGCTGTTCAGGCTGCACGGCAAGGGCACGTTCGTGTCGAAGCCGAAGGCGTTCCAGAACGTGACGTCGCTGCAGGGCTTCGCCGAGGCGATGTCGTCGATGGGCTACGAGATCGTCAACCAGTTGCGCAGCTTGCGCACCGTGAAGGCCGACCGCCATCTCGCGACGAAGCTGAACGTGCCGGAAGGCGCGCCGCTTGTCGAGATCCGCCGCGTGCGGCTGCTGAACCGCGAGCCCGTGTCGCTCGAGCAGACGTGGGTGCCCGCGGCGCTCGGCAAGCGGCTCGCGGGCGCCGATCTTGCAACCCGCGACATCTTCCTGATTCTCGAGAACGACTGCGGCGTGCCGCTCGGTCACGCCGACGTGTCGATCGACGCAATCCTCGCCGACGATGAAATCGTCGATGCGCTGCGCGTCGAGGAAAGCAGCCCCGTGCTGCGGATCGAGCGCCTGACGCACGACGCGTCCGGTGCGCCAATCGACTACGAACACCTCTACTTCCGCGGCGACGCGTTCCAGTATCGGCTGCGCATCGATCGGCAGAAGACGCACCAACCATTAAGGAATCCGCAATGAACACCCATGTACTCGAATACGACATCGTCGTGGTCGGCGGCGGCACGGCCGGCCCGATGGCGGCGATCAAGGCGAAGGAGCGCGATCCGTCGCTGCGCGTGCTGCTGCTGGAGAAGGCCAACGTGAAGCGCAGCGGCGCGATCTCGATGGGGATGGACGGCCTGAACAACGCGGTGATTCCCGGCCACGCGACGCCCGAGCAGTACACGCGCGAAATCACGATCGCCAACGACGGGATCGTCGACCAGGAAGCCGTTTATGCGTATGCGACGCACAGCTTCGCGACGATCGAGCAACTCGACCGCTGGGGCGTGAAGTTCGAAAAGGACGGCACCGGCGACTACGCGGTGAAGAAGGTCCACCACATGGGTTCGTACGTGCTGCCGATGCCGGAAGGTCACGACATCAAGAAGGTGCTGTACCGGCAGTTGAAACGTGCCCGCATCGCGATCACGAACAGGATCGTCGCGACGCGCGTGCTGACCGACGCGCAAGGCCGCGCGAGCGGCGTGCTCGGCTTCGACTGCCGCACGGCCGATTTTCACGTGATCCGCGCGAAGGCCGTGATCCTGTGCTGCGGCGCCGCCGGCCGTCTCGGCCTGCCGGCGTCCGGATACCTGATGGGCACGTACGAAAACCCGACCAACGCGGGCGACGGCTACGCGATGGCGTACCACGCCGGCGCGGCGCTCGCGAACCTCGAATGCTTCCAGATCAATCCGCTGATCAAGGACTACAACGGTCCGGCGTGCGCGTACGTGACCGGCCCGCTCGGCGGTTTCACCGCGAACGGCAAGGGCGAACGCTTCATCGAGTGCGACTACTGGAGCGGCCAGATGATGTGGGAGTTCTACCAGGAGCTGCAAAGCGGAAACGGCCCGGTGTTCCTGAAGCTCGACCACCTCGCGGAGGAAACGATCCAGACCATCGAGCAGATCCTGCACACGAACGAGCGGCCGAGCCGCGGTCGCTTCCACGCAGGACGCGGCACCGACTACCGGCATCAGATGGTCGAGATGCACATCTCCGAGATCGGCTTCTGCAGCGGCCACAGCGCGTCCGGCGTGTACGTGAACGCCCGCGCCGAAACGACCGTGCCGGGGCTTTACGCGGCCGGCGACATGGCGGCCGTCCCGCACAACTACATGCTCGGCGCATTCACCTACGGCTGGTTCGCCGGGCAGAACGCGGCCGACTACGTGGCCGGCCGCGATCACGCGCCGGTGGACGACCAACAGGTCGCGGCCGAACGCACCCGCGTGCTCGCGCCGCTCACGCGCGAGCATGGCCTCGCGCCGGCGCAGGTCGAATACAAGCTGCGTCGCATGGTGAACGATCATCTGCAACCGCCGAAGGTGACGCGCAAGATGGAAATCGGGCTGCAACGTTTTGACGCCATTATTGAGGATATCGAAGAACTCAAGGCGAACCACCCTCATGAACTGATGCGCGCGGCCGAAGTGCGCGCGATCCGCGACTGCGCCGAAATGGCCGCGCGTGCATCGCTGTTCCGCACCGAGAGCCGCTGGGGGCTATATCACCATCGCGTCGATTTTCCGCAGCGCGACGACACCGAATGGTTCTGCCACACATGGTTGCGCAAGGATGCCGACGGCGCGATGCGTAGCGAGAAGCGGCCGGTCGAGCCCTATGTCGTGCCGCTCGCCGACGACGAACGCAGCGCCTACGCGCACCTGCGCATCCGCGAATCGGCCGCCCTCGCGGCCGCCCTCTGACTCCGAGGAGCCTGACCGTGCCCCATACCCCGCAAGACATCTTTCTGCGCAGCAGCGCGCCCGTGACGATCGACGAGGATCGCTGCATCGCCGACAAGGGCTGCACCGTTTGCGTCGACGTATGCCCGCTCGACCTGCTCGCGATCGACGTGACCAAAGGCAAGGCCTACATGCAGTTCGACGAATGCTGGTACTGCATGCCGTGCGAACGCGACTGCCCGACCGGCGCGGTCAAGGTCGATATTCCGTACCTGCTGCGCTGACCCGACGGACCGCCCGTGCGTCGACATCGCGCGTGCGCCGATCATCCGGCCGCGCATGCTGCTGATGGATGAATCGTTCGGCGTGCTCAACGCGCAGAGGCGCCGCATGATGCGGACGCTGCTGCGCGCCATTGGGTCGCGGATCGGCGCGACCGTGTTGTTCGTCACGCCTCTTACGCATCGTTAATGCTCCGGATTTTGCCCATGACCGCTTCCTCTCCTGCTTTCCCTCTACGTGACGCGCACACTTCAGACCTTGCCGCGCTCGTCGCGCGTGTTGCGGCGCCCGACGCATCCGTGCGCCGTATCGCGCTGCTCGAACTCGCCGATCTCGAGGATCCCGATTTCGTGCCGATCTTCGTTGCGGCACTGCGCGACGATCCGGCCGCCGACGTGCGCGGCGAAGCGGCGCGCGTGCTCGCCGCCTGGGAGCAGCCCGACGTCGTCGACACGCTGTGCCACGCGCTGCTCGATCCGGACGACGACGTGCGCGCGACCGCAGCACGCAGCCTGTCCGAACTGAAGGATGTCGCGTCCGGTGCGGTGCTGTGCCGCTGGGCCGAACACGCCGAGCCGTTCGTGCGCGGCGCCGCGTTGCGCGCGCTGCGCGAACTGCGCGACCCCGACGCGTTCGCGCCTGCGTTGCACGCGCTCGACGCGCCGGAGGCAGCCGTGCGCGCCGAAGCCGTCGCCGTGCTTGGCTGGCTCAAGGACGTCCGCGCGTTGTCGCCGCTCGCACGCATCGCCACGACCGACACGCATGCGGACGTGCGGCGCATCGCGGTCGGCGCGGTCGGGTTCGCGGCGTCCGGCGATACGGCCATCGCCAACGCGTTGCTTGCCGCGCTGCGCGACGCCGAATGGCAGGTACGCGAGGAAGCGGCCGCGACGCTCGGCAAGCTGCGTGTCTCGATCGCACGCGTGCCGCTCGTCGCCGCGCTCGATGACGATTACTGGCAGGTGCGCTTGCGTGCGGTGCGCGCACTCGGGCAATTGCGCGACGCCGCCGCGGCGCCGGCCGTCGCCGCGCTGCTGTCGCATGCGATCAGCAACCTGCGCAAGGAGGCCGCACTCGCGCTCGGCGAACTGCGCGATCCCGCGACGCTGCCCGCGCTGCACGACGCACTGGACGATCGCGATCCCGAAGTACGCAAGGCCGTGCGGATCGCCATCGCGCAGATTGGAGGAGATGCACGATGACGCCGCCGGCCGAGATTCGTCTCGATCATGCGACTCGTGCGTTGACGCTGTGCTGGCCGGACGGCACCACGCAGCGTATCGGCTTTGCGAGGTTGCGCGGCGATTGTCCGTGCGCCGCGTGCCGGAAGATCCGGCTCGACGGCAGGCAGGTCGACGCGCCGCTCGACCTGACGCTGAACGGCGTGGAAGCGGCAGGTTACGGCATCCGCCTGCTGTTCGGCGACGGTCACGCGCGCGGCATCTATCCGTGGCCATATCTGGCGGAACTGAGCGGAGACGAGTCGGATGCGGGCATCGCATCGCGCGATGTGCTCGCGTTCAGACGACCAGCGGACTGAGCGTCGACGAATCGACTCGCATCGGGCCGCCCGTTTCGGTCTCGTATCAGACGGCGACTTACACGGCTTCCGTGCGCCCGTCACTCGCCGATCGCACAAACGACAACGCCCGGCAGGTCATCCCTGCCGGGCGTCCGCATCGTCAGATGCCGTGGTCCGCTACCGAGGCACGCCCCGGCGCCGGATCATTCCCACTCGATCGTCGCCGGCGGCTTGCCCGAGATGTCGTACACCACGCGGTTGATCCCGCGCACCTCGTTGATGATCCGGTTCGACGCGCGGCCGAGCAGCGCGTACGGCAGGTGCGCCCAGTGCGCGGTCATGAAGTCGGTGGTCTGCACCGCGCGCAGCGACGTCACGTAGTCGTACGTGCGGCCATCGCCCATCACGCCGACCGACTTCACCGGCAGGAACACCGCGAACGCCTGGCTCGTAAGGTCGTACCAGGTCTTGCCGACGTCGGCCTCGCCGCACAGGCCCGCTGCCGCGTCCTGCGCGGTGGCGGTCGTGCCGCGCAGTTCCTCGATGAAGATCGCATCCGCGCGACGCAGCAGGTCCGCGTATTCGCGCTTCACTTCGCCGAGAATCCGCACGCCGAGGCCCGGGCCCGGGAACGGATGTCGGTACACCATCTCCGGCGGCAGGCCGAGCGCGACGCCCAGTTCGCGCACTTCGTCCTTGAACAGGTCGCGCAGCGGCTCGAGCAGCTTCAGGCCGAGCGTTTCCGGCAGGCCGCCGACGTTGTGGTGGCTCTTGATCGTCGTCGCCTTCTTCGTCTTCGTGCCGCCCGACTCGACCACGTCCGGATAGATCGTGCCCTGTGCGAGCCACTTCGCCTTCGACAGCTTCTTCGCTTCCGCCTGGAACACTTCGACGAACTCGCGGCCGATGATCTTGCGCTTCGCTTCCGGATCGGTCACGCCGGCCAGATGGCCGAGGAACTGCTCGGACGCGTCGACGTGCACGACCTTCGCATGCAGGCGGCCCTCGAACATGTCGAGCACCATCTTGCCTTCGTTCAGGCGCAGCAGGCCGTGGTCGACGAACACGCAGGTGAGCTGGTCACCGATCGCGCGATGAATCAGCGCCGCGGCGACGCTCGAATCCACCCCGCCCGACAGGCCGAGAATCACTTCCTCGTCACCGACCTGCTCACGGATCTTCGCGACGGCTTCCTCGATGTGGTTCTTCATGATCCAGTCGGGCTTCGCGCCGGCGATCTGCAGCACAAAGCGTTCGATGATCTGGCGGCCCTTCACCGTGTGCGTGACTTCCGGGTGGAACTGCACCGCGTAGTAGCCGCGCGCCTCGTCAGCCATGCCGGCGATCGGGCAGCTCGGCGTCGACGCCATCAGCGCGAAGCCCGGCGGCAACTCGGCAACCTTGTCGCCGTGGCTCATCCAGACCTTCAGCATCCCGTGGCCTTCGGCCGTCTTGAAATCCTCGATGCCGTCGAACAGGCGCGTATGGCCGTGCGCGCGCATTTCCGCGTAGCCGAATTCGCGATGGTCGCTCCACTCGACCTTGCCGCCGAGCTGCACGGCCATCGTCTGCATGCCGTAGCAGATGCCGAGCACCGGCACACCGAGATCCCATACGGCCTGCGGCGCACGCAGCTGGTGGTCTTCGTACGTGCTCGCATGGCTGCCCGACAGGATCACCGCCTTCGGCGCGAACTCGCGGACGAAGTCGTCGGACACGTCGTTCGGATGGATTTCGCAGTAGACGTGCGCTTCGCGCACGCGGCGCGCGATCAGTTGGGTGACTTGCGAACCGAAGTCGAGAATCAGGATTTTGTCGTGCATGGCTGCGGACAGGATGAATAGAATAAGAAAAGCAGCGCATGAAGCGCTGCGTCAATAGCATGGACAACGGCGTCGGGCGGCAGGCGGCTCGCGCGACGCATCGCCGGTCAATCCTGCGACGGCGGGCGTGCGTCGAACGCGACGCTGCCTGACAATCGGTCGGATGCGGCCGGCGTGGCTGCCGACGGCGCCGCCGGACGGCCGACGACCGGTTCGACCCGTTGCTGCGGGGCGGAGGCCGGCGCCGGTGCGGCCGGACGCTGCGCGTCCCGCGCCTCGAGCGCCTGCGCCTTCTCGCGCCGCCGCACGGCCGAGGCGAGGCGTACGCCGCCGACGCCGAGCACGATCAGCGCGACACCGGCCATCGCCGACAGCACGCGGCCGGCGGCCGCGAGCGCGGGACCGTTGCCGGTGCCGAACGACCACACCACCGCCAGCACGCCGATCAGCCAGTTCACATGGCCGACCGCACGCGCGACGGGCGCCGTGAGATCGCCGTTGACCGCCGCATGGAACGCGAGCCACGCGAGGCCGAGCAGCGCGATGCCGAACGCCTGGCCGAGCATCGCCGGCTGGATGTTCGCCAGCTGCAGCGCGTTGAACAGCGCCTGCCAGGGCGTCAGCACGAACAGCACGCCGAACGCCAGCAGCAGCACGGCATCGACGATCAGCACGGCTCGCAGCAACGGTTTCATCGGCGATCAGTCCACGTGGTAGTTCGGTGCTTCCTTCGTGATCTGCACGTCATGCACGTGCGACTCGCGCATGCCCGCCGCGGTGATCTGGACGAATTCGGCCTTGTCATGCAGCTCGTCGATCGTGCGGCAGCCGCAGTAGCCCATGCTCGCGCGCACGCCGCCGACCAGCTGGAACAGGATCGCGTTGACCGAACCCTTGTACGCGACGCGGCCTTCGATGCCTTCCGGCACGAGCTTGTCGATATTCGCCGAGTTGTCCTGGAAGTAGCGGTCTGCCGCGCCGTCCTTCATCGCGCCGACCGAACCCATGCCGCGGTACGACTTGTACTGGCGGCCCTGATACAGGAACACGTCGCCCGGCGCCTCTTCGGTGCCCGCGAACATGCTACCCATCATCACCGCGTTCGCGCCGGCCGCGAGGGCCTTCGACACGTCGCCCGAGAAACGCACGCCGCCGTCGGCGATGCACGGCACGCCGGTGCCCTTCAGCGCTTCCGCGACGTTCGCGATCGCGCTGATCTGCGGCACGCCAACGCCCGCGACGATCCGCGTCGTGCAGATCGAGCCCGGGCCGATGCCGACCTTAACCGCGTCCGCGCCGTATTCGACGAGCGCCTTCGCGGCGGCTGCCGTCGCGATGTTGCCGCCGATCACCTCGACGTGCGGGAAGTTCTGCTTGACCCAGCGCACGCGCTCGAGCACGCCCTTGCTGTGACCGTGCGCGGTATCGACGACGATCACGTCGACGCCGGCCTGCACCAGCAGCTCGACGCGCTCTTCGTTGTCCGGGCCGACGCCGACCGCCGCGCCTGCGCGCAGCTTGCCGTGTTCGTCCTTGCACGCATCCGGGTGCTCGGTCTGCTTGGTGATGTCCTTGACGGTCATCAGGCCGCGCAGTTCGAACGCGTCGTTGACGACCAGCACGCGCTCGAGGCGGTGGCTGTGCATCAGCGCCTTCGCTTCGGCGAGCGGCGTGCCTTCCTTGACCGTGACGAGGCGCTCGCGCGGCGTCATGATCGACTTGACCGGTTCGTCGAGGCGCGATTCGAAACGCAGGTCGCGGTTCGTGACGATGCCGACGAGTTGCGGGCCTTCCACGACCGGGAAGCCCGAGATGCCATGCTGACGCGACAGCGCGATCACGTCGCGCACCTTCATCTGCGGCGGAACCGTGATCGGGTCGCGCACGACGCCCGATTCGAAACGCTTGACCTTCGCGACCTCGCGGGCCTGCTCGGCCGGCGTGAGGTTCTTGTGGACGATACCCACACCACCCTGCTGCGCCATCGCGATCGCGAGGCGACCTTCGGTGACCGTGTCCATCGCGGCGGACACGAGCGGCATGTTCAGGGAGATGTTGCGGGTCAGCTTGGTCTTCAGGCTGGTGTCGCGCGGGAGAACGTCGGAGAAGGCGGGAACGAGGAGCACATCATCGAAAGTGAGTGCTTTTTGGATCAGACGCATGGCAAATCCTATGGGCGCAAAAGCGAATTATACGCGAAGCGCCGCGAATTTTCACAACACGAACAACGGGTTAGGCGTTTTCAAGCGTTCGGGGGCCGAATCGTTCGGATCGCCGTTCGGTTCGTTTTCGATCGCCTTTCGTTTCACCCCCGCATCGACCCATTCGCGCAGTCGGCCGGAATCGGGCCGATCGCACGTCGTGGCCGCACGACGGCGGCCCTTCCGGCGGGGCCTCGGCCAGCCCCGCTCGGCACCTCCATGTGGCCCCGGGCGCCGCTAGGTCTGCCCGACCGCGGCGCACGCGATCATCGCCGCGCCGACACCGATCGCGCCGCCGCCGACGATCCGGGCAACGCGCTCGCCGCCCGGCGCCAGCCGCTCGGCGGCGATCGCCCCGGTCACGACGGCCATCACGCGTAGATCCATCATGCCGGTCGACAGAGCAACGGCCATCAGGTTCCCGCAGCAGGCGCCGCAACGTAGCGCGGCTCGCACGCCGTACCACCAAGCAACCGCGGCCGCGGCTCCCGCCCGCCGCGCACATGCGTCGTCCGGTGCATGCCGGCAGCAAGCGAGCCGGCGCGCCTTCCAGCCGGACAACTGCAGCACGCCCGCGCCGAGCACGACCGTGCCGGACGCGAACGGCATCGCGGCGGCGAGCGCGGGCAACCGCGCGGCGACCGCCGCCAGTGCGGTGCCGCCAGGAAACACCAGCGCGCCGAGCGCCATCCACGCGGAGAAATACCCGGCGCCCGCGACCGCGACCAACCACCCCGCGCGCGCCTCGCCCAACGGGCCGAGGCTCCGCCGGTATCGCCAGAGCACCGGCGCCAGCACCGGCAGCATCATCGTCACCGTCATCGCGCCCCACATGCCTGCGAACGCGGCGAACGCGCGCCCTGCCTGCCATCCGCACGGCCGGAGCCATCCAGCCGACAACGTCCAGCCACCCGCCATCGGCATGCCGCCCATCGCGTCCATCGATGCGTGCTGCGCGAGCGTCGCCCAGACGCCGGCGCCAAATACCGCGACGAGCGCGGCGCCGAATGCCCGCCGGCCACTGCCCGGCGCGCCGGTCGCAGCCGGTTTCGTCGTGGCGCTCATTGCCCGCTCCCGCCGCTCGCCGGCGCGCGCTCAGCCGCGCGCAGCATACTCGTCATGGCGGCGCCACCACACGCCCGTCTCGTTGCGCCCGAGCGGCGCACGATCGAGCCACTGGTACATCCCCCACAGCCCGTCGAGCCCGCGTGCGTACGTCGAATACGTGTGATAGACGACGCCATCCTCGCGCACGAACGCACTCATCCCCGGCCGGTCGCGCGCATACGTGGCGGCGTCGGTGCCGCAGGTCGCCGCGAACTGGGCGACGGCCGCCGGCGGCGGGTCCATGTCCATCGCGTGGCCGGCCCGCGCATAGTTGTATTCGACGTCGCCGGTGCGTTGCTGCGTTTCAGTGAACGACACGTTGAAGTCGAAATTGAACTCGCCGCCGTCGGACGACGCCCACGGAAAGTGCCAGCCCATCCGCTGCCGGTACGCGAGCAGCTTCGCGAGCGGCGCGCGCGACACCGCCGCGAGCGTCACGTCGTGGTTCGCGAGGTGGACCGCAAAACCGTCGAAACCGTCGGCGAGCGCCGAGCACGACGGGCAGCCAGCCTTGTAGTCGGGGCCGAACATGAAGTGGTAGACGAGCAGTTGCGAACGGCCGCCGAACAGGTCGTCGAGCGTCGCCGGGCCGTCCTCGGTGTCGAACCGGTAGGCCTTGTCGACGCGCACCCACGGCAGTGCCTGGCGCCGTCGCGCGAGTTCGTCGCTTTGCCGCGTCAATGTCTTTTCCGCATCGAGCAGCGCGCGGCGGGCAGTCAGCCATTCCCCGCGTGTTCCGGTGAGATGGTTCGTCATTGCAGGTTCCTCCTTTCGATGGATATCCGGGCACGGCGCCTCCGCCGTGTGCGTGGTGCTAGATTAGGGCCGGGCATCGGACCGGAGGGAGTGACAACTGTGTCGGGATTCGGATGGATTCGCTGATCACGGCCGCCGCGCGAGCGCTCGCGGCGGGCGACCCGCTCGGCGCGCTGAACCGCGTCGCACTGCGTGACGACGCGCCGGCGCTCGCGTTGCGCGGAATCGCGATGGCGCAGCTCGGCGATTTCGAGCGCGCGCGGGCGCTCGTGCGCGGCGCGGCACGTGCGTTCGGCGCGAAGGAAGCGGTCGCGCGGGCGCGCTGCGTCGTCGCGGAAGCCGAAATCGCGCTGGCGTCCCGCGACCTCGGCTGGCCGTCGCGCGCCCTCGAAACCGCCTGCGCGACGCTCGACGCACACGGCGACCGCGCGAACGCCGCGCATGCGCGCTATCTCGGCGTGCGCCGGCTGCTGCTGATCGGGCACGTCGACGATGCCGAACGGCAGCTCGCGAACCTCGATCCCGCACCACTGCCAGCCGCATCGCGCGCAGCCCATGAACTGATCGCGGCCGGCATCGCGATGCGCCGCATCCGCCCGCACTTCGCGCGCACGGCACTCGCCCGTGCCCGCGCGGCCGCACAGGACGCCGGCATCCCCGCGCTGACGGCCGAAGTCGAGACGGCCGCACGCATGCTGGATACGCCGGCCGCGCGGCTCATCGCGCGCGGTGCGTCGCGGCTCGTGCTGCTCGACGAGGTCGAGGCGCTGCTGGAATCGAATGCGCTGGTCGTCGATGCATGCCGCCACGCCGTGCGCGACGCACGCACGACCGTGTCGCTCGCGCGCCGCCCGGTGCTGTTCGTGCTCGCCCGCGCGCTGGGCGAGGCGTGGCCCGGCGACGTGTCGAGAAACGCGCTCGTCGCCGCGGCGTTTCGCGCGAGACACGCGGACGAATCGCATCGCGCACGCCTGCGCGTCGAGATCGGCCGCTTGCGCGCGATGCTGCGCCCGCTCGCGAACGTCACCGCGACGCCGCGCGGCTTCGCGCTCGAGCCGCTCGGCCCACACGAGACCGTCGTGCTCGCGCGTCCGGTCGACGATCGCCATGCGGCCGTGCTCGCGCTGCTCGCGGACGGCGAGGCCTGGTCGAGCTCCGCGCTGGCGCTCGCGCTCGGCGCGAGCCAGCGCACCGTGCAGCGCGCGCTCGACGCGCTCGCCGAAGCGGACAAGGTGCAGGCGCTCGGCCGCGGTCGCGCGCGCCGCTGGATGACGCCGCCGCTACCCGGATTCGCGACGACCTTGTTACTCCCCGCACCGCTGCCGGGCGACTAGGATGGGCACACCAACGACGAGGTGACAGACATGAAACGCTCCACCGCAGACATCCTCCGCGAATACGGCCCGTTTCCGGGCGTCGACGGCGTGCACGGCGTCACGTTCGACGGACAGCGCGTCTGGTTCGCATCCGGCGACAAGCTGAACGCGCTCGATCCGGAACGCGGCACGACCGTGCGCGCACTCGACGTCTCCGCACACGCAGGCACCGCGTTCGACGGGCGTCATCTGTTTCAGATCGTCGAGGACCGCATCGAGAAGATCGATCCCGATTCGGGCCGCGTGCTCGCGACGATCCCCGCGCCCGGCGGCGGCGCGGATTCGGGGCTCGCGTGGGCCGAAGGTACGCTGTGGGTCGGCCAGTATCGCGAGCGCAAGATTCATCAGGTGGATCCGCAATCGGGCGCCGTGCTGCGCACGATCGAGTCGAACCGCTTCGTCACCGGCGTGACGTGGGTCGACGGCGAGCTGTGGCACGGCACCTGGGAAGCGGACGAGAGCGCGTTGCGGAGAATCGACCCGCGCACCGGCCAGGTGCTCGAACAGGTCGACATGCCGCCCGGTGTCGGTGTGTCGGGGCTGGAATCCGACGGTCGCGACCTCTTCTACTGCGGCGGCGGCAACAGCGGCAAGCTGCGCGCCGTGCGGCGTCCTGCGCGAGCACGCGCGGAGGGCGACAGTGCGGCGGCATCCGAACCGGTCGAGCGCTGATCGCCGATCATCGACGGGCCACCCGGCCCGCCGCCATCCCCGGTCAACGCCGAAACGAATCGCGATGGCGATCTCAGCCGATACCGAACCGCGTCCGCTCCCCGAGTGCAGGAATGAACAAGACGCTGCCGCGCCGCCGTCGTTAAGATGCGCGCTCGTCAGTCATTCGTTCGGAGCAGTCGATGCAGCGCGGTGTGGTGTATGGCGTCCTTGCGGGCGCGTTGTGGGGGATGGTCTTTCTCGTGCCGCGGCTGATGACCGACTTCTCGCCGCTGCTGCTGAGCGCGGGCCGCTACGCGATGTACGGCCTCGTGTCGCTGGCGGCGGCGCTGCCGGCCGCCCGTTCGCTGCTCGTGCGGCTGACCCGCGAGGATCTCGTCGCGCTCGCGAAGCTCGCGCTGATCGGCAACGTCGCGTACTACATGCTGCTGTCCGGCGCCGTGCACCTGATCGGCATCGCGCCCAGCTCGCTGATCGTCGGCGTGCTGCCCGTGACCGTCACGCTCGCCGGCCTTGGCGACCAAGGCGCGATGCCGCTGCGGCGCCTCGTCGCCCCGCTCGCGCTGGTGATCGCCGGCATCGTCTGCATCAACGTCGACCTCTTCACATCGGAAGCCGCGCATGCGACGACGCTCGGCCAGAAGCTCGCCGGCATCGCGTGCGCAACCGGCGCGCTCGCGAGCTGGACCTGGTACGCGGTCGCGAATACGCGCTACCTGCAGCGCCACCATCATTTCGGCGGCAACGAATGGTCGGTGCTGTGGGGTGTCGTAACGGGCCTGATCGGCGGCCTCTGCTGGGTCGCGATCCTCGCGCTGCCGGCCGGCACGGTCCAGGCGGCAGTCCCGGCGTCGCGCTGGCAACTGTTCTGGCTGCTGAACCTCGCGCTCGCGATCGGCGCGTCGTGGCTCGGCAACGGGCTGTGGAACGCGGCATCGAAGCGGCTGCCGCTCACGCTGTCCGGCCAGCTGATCGTGTTCGAGACCGTGTTCGCGATGCTCTACGCATTCGTCTACGACCACCGGATGCCGCGCGTGCTCGAAATCTCAGCGCTCGCGCTGCTGCTGGCGGGCGTGTACGGGTCGGTGCGCCGGCACGGCGACACGCACGCGAGCGGCAAGACGCCCGGCCGTGCAGCCGCGAACGCGAACATCACGGCCCACTGAGCGCGGGCAAGCCTGGTCTGACGAATCGGGACAAAAGGAAATGGAGCGATGCTGGCGCGATGCGTCAGCGCGCGTCCTTGTGCATCCACTTGCGGCCCTCGATGGAGCCCTCGCGGCGGGTCTTGTCGACGCGCCGCTGGCGCGCGAGCTTCGGATCGACGATCAACGGGCGGTAGATCTCGACACGATCATGATCGGCGAGCGGCGCGTCGAGCGGCGCGAGCTTGCCGAACACGCCGGTTTTTGCGTGCGCGAGGTCGATTTCCGGGTGCAGCGCGAGCACGCCGCTCGCATCGATGGCCGCGCGCACGGTCGCGCCTTCGGGCAGCGACACCGGAATCAGCGTCTGGCGATCCGGCAGCGCGTAACAGACTTCGATCGACAGCATCGCGTCACCCCTTCCCGTAGCGCTGGTCGGCGCGCTTGACGAACGAATCGACGAACGTGTTCGCGATATGGCTGAACACCGGCCCGATGATCTTTTCGAGCAGGATGCTCGAGAACTCGTAGTGCAACGCAAATTCGATCTTGCATGCGTCGGAGCGCAGCGGGATGAAGCGCCACGAACCCGTGAACTTCCGGAACGGGCCGTCCGCGAACTCCATGTCGATCCGTGTCGGGCGCTGCTGCGTGTTGCGCGTCGCGAAATGCTGCTTGATGCCCTTGAAGTTGATGTCGATGCGCGCTTCCATCCCGCTGTCGTCCTGACGGCGAATCTCGACGCCGCCGCACCAGGGCAGGAAATTGGGGTAATCGGCCACGTCGGTGACGAGGTCGAACATCTGTTCCGCCGAATGACGGATCAATACGGTTTTCTGGACATCTGCCATAAATCGCGCGGCATCGCTCGAGGTAAGAACGCAAGCCGGGCGATTCTCGCCCCGCTTTGCTAAAATCGTGATTTTAAACGAGTTGGCCCGATCCTTTCATGAGCATCATCGACAACAGGAAAGCGCACTTCGATTATCACATCGAGGAACGCTACGAGGCGGGGCTCGTGCTCGAGGGCTGGGAAGTCAAGGCGCTGCGCGCCGGGCGCGGCCAGATCAAGGAAGGCTACGTCGTGGTCAAGAACGCCGAGATCTTCCTGATCGGCACCCACATCAGCCCGCTGCCCGAAGCCTCGACGCACATCAAGCCCGATCCGGTCCGCACGCGCAAACTGCTGCTGCATCGCGACGAAATCAAGAAACTGATCGGCAAGGTCGAACAGCGCGGCTACACACTCGTGCCGCTGAACTTCCACTACAAGGGCGGTCGCGTGAAATGCGACATCGCGCTCGCGAAGGGCAAGAAGTTGCACGACAAGCGCGAAACCGAGAAGAAACGCGACTGGGAGCGCGAAAAGGCCCGCATCATGCGCGCCGGTACCTGACGCGCAACATCCCGCATCGCAAACGACACGGCCCGCTCGAAGCGGGCCGTGTGCTTTTGTGAGCCGCGATGCGTCGATGCGCCGATCGAGCAGCCGCTCACGGTTCCTGATGAAACCCTGCGCCGCTTATCGTCATGCGAGCAGGATCGCGATTCCATGGCGCGACGATTCGCCGCACGCCGGCCGCACGCAACGGCCGGACGGCTCACCGAGCCGCGCGTGCGCTCAACCCTTTCCGCCCGCGGCTGGCGTCGCGTTCTTGACGATCGTCAGCGCCGACGCGATCGCGGTGCCGAGATCCGACAGGTTCGCCGGCACGATCAGCGTATTGCCCTGTTTCGCGAGGTTCGAGAACGCGCCGACGTACTGCTCGGCGACCTTCAGGTTCACGGCATCCATCCCGCCCTGCGACTGGATCGCGTTCGCGATCTTCTGGATGGCCTGCGCGTTCGCCTCGGCCACCGCGAGAATCGCGGCCGCCTCGCCCTGCGCCTGGTTGATCGCGGCCTGCCGCTCGCCTTCCGACTTCTGGATCGCCGCCTCGCGCGCGCCCGAGGCGAGGTTGATCTGCTCCTGCTTGCGGCCTTCGGATGCGGCGATCAGCGCGCGCTTTTCCCGCTCGGCGGTGATCTGCGCCTGCATCGCGTGCAGGATTTCCTTCGGCGGCGTAAGGTCCTTGATCTCGTAACGCAGCACTTTCACACCCCAGTTCGCGGCAGCCTGGTCGAGCGCCGACACGATGTTGTGGTTGATGAAGTCGCGTTCCTCGAAGGTCTTGTCGAGTTCGAGCTTGCCGACCACCGACCGTAGCGTCGTCTGCGCGAGCTGGGTGATCGCGAGCACGAAGTTGCTCGATCCGTACGACGCCTTCATCGGATCGGTCACCTGGAAGTACAGCACGCCGTCGACCTGCAGCTGCGTGTTGTCGCGCGTGATGCAGACCTGGCTCGGCACGTCGAGCGGAATTTCCTTCAGCACGTGTCGGTAGGCGATCCGGTCGACGAACGGCAGCACGATATTGAGACCGGGCGACAGCGTCGCGTGATAGCGCCCAAAGCGTTCGAGCACCCACGCATGCTGCTGCGGGACGATCTTCACCGTCTTCGACACGATCACGATGGCGATGACGAGCAAGACGACCCAGATGATCAGCGAATCCATGAAATGTTCTCTCCTTGTTGTATCAGCGGACGATCAGCCCGCAGGTTTCGCTACGACCACGAGACAGTTGCCGCGCACGGCGCGCACCTGATACACGCGCACATCGTCGCGCTCGCCGTGCGCGAGTTCGACGTCCCAGTCGGCGCCGCGATATTGCACGCGCGCGCGGCCGTCATGCCATGCGTCGACCGTGACGGTCGAGCCGATATCGAGATTGACGTCGGGATTCGTCGACGTGTCGCGCTTCTGCTTGCGCCCGAGCCCCGAGCGGCGCAGCACGATCATCGCGATGATCGCGACCACGGCGGCCACGCCAAACTGCACGTGCGGCGCGAAACCGGCCAGTTGCAGCAATCCGCCCGCGAGAAAGCCGAGCGCAATCATCAGCAGGTAGAACGTGCCCGTGAGCAACTCGGCCACGACCAGCACACCCACTGCGACCCACCAGAACAGATGCCCCGACATCATTGTGGTCTCCAGAAAAACGGTCCCGTACGCTCACTATATTCTTCGCCGCCGCAAGCGGACGCGACCGGCACGCCCGGGTCGGCCGGGTCACCCCGTTACGTACCGACAAACAAAAACACCCCGGTGCTTACCGGGGTGTTTATAACACGAACCTTGCATTTTGCCTTCAACACAAGCGCGGCGGTACCGCACTTGCGCCGAACGGCCATTACCGACCGTTACTTCCGGTTGGCGAGCGCCTGCCACGTATCGATGATCGTGTCCGGGTTCAGCGAGATCGACACGATGCCTTCGTCAGTCAGCCATTGCGCGAAGTCCGGGTGATCGGACGGGCCCTGACCGCAGATGCCGACGTACTTGCCCATCTTGCGGCAGGTATCGATCGCCCGCTTGAGCAGGAACTTGACGGCCGGGTCGCGTTCGTCGAAGTCGACGGCCAGCAGTTCCATGCCCGAGTCGCGGTCGAGGCCGAGCGTGAGCTGCGTAAGGTCGTTCGAACCGATCGAGAAACCGTCGAAGTGCTCGAGGAACTCTTCGGCGAGGATCGCGTTGGTCGGAACTTCACACATCATCACGAGGCGCAGGCCGTTCTCGCCACGCTTCAGGCCGAACTTCTCGAGCAGGCCGACGACGCGCTCCGCCTGCTTCACGGTCCGCACGAACGGCACCATGATCTCGACGTTGGTCAGGCCCATCTCGTCGCGCACGCGCTTCAGTGCACGGCACTCCATCTCGAACGCCTGCGCGAAGTCTTCGGCGATGTAGCGCGACGCGCCGCGGAAGCCCAGCATCGGGTTTTCCTCGTCCGGCTCGTAGCGCGAACCGCCGATCAGCTTCTTGTACTCGTTCGACTTGAAGTCGGACAGACGCACGATCACGGGCTTCGGATAGAACGCCGCGGCGATCGTCGCAACGCCTTCCGTCAGCTTGTCGACGTAGAACTGGCGCGGCGACGCGTGGCCGCGCGCGACGCTCTCGACCGCCTTCTTCAGATCCTGGTCGATGTTCGGGTACTCGAGGATCGCCTTCGGGTGCACGCCGATGTTGTTGTTGATGATGAACTCGAGACGTGCGAGGCCAACACCACCGTTCGGCAGTTGCGAGAAGTCGAACGCGAGCTGCGGGTTGCCGACGTTCATCATGATCTTGACCGGGATTTCCGGCAGTTCGCCGCGCTGCACTTCCGTGACTTCCGTCTCGAGCAGCCCGTCGTAGATCTTGCCTTCGTCGCCTTCCGCGCACGACACCGTGACGAGCGCGCCATCCTTCAGGATGTCGGTCGCGTCGCCGCAGCCGACGACTGCCGGCACGCCGAGCTCACGCGCGATGATCGCCGCGTGGCAGGTCCGGCCGCCACGGTTCGTGACGATCGCAGCTGCACGCTTCATCACCGGCTCCCAGTTCGGGTCGGTCATGTCAGCCACCAGCACGTCGCCCGGCTGCACGCGTTCCATTTCCGACGGATCCTGGATCACGCGCACGGGGCCCGCGCCGATCTTCTGGCCGATCGCACGACCCGTCGCCAGCACCTGCGACTGGCCCTTCAGCTTGAAGCGCTGCTCGGCCTTGCCGGACGCCTGGCTCTTCACCGTTTCCGGACGCGCCTGCAGGATGAAGATCTTGCCGTCGCGGCCGTCCTTGCCCCACTCGATGTCCATCGGACGCTGGTAGTGCTTCTCGATGATGACCGCGTACTTCGCCAGCTCGATCACGTCTTCGTCGGTGATCGAGTAGCGGTTGCGCTGCTCGTGCGGCACGTCGACCGTCTTCACGCGGCCCGGCTCGCCCGGCTGCGTGAATTCCATCTTGATCAGCTTCGAGCCGATCGAGCGGCGGATGATCGGGTACTTGTCCTGTGCGAGCGTCGTCTTGAACACGTAGAACTCGTCCGGGTTCACGGCGCCCTGCACGACGGTTTCGCCCAGGCCATAGCTCGACGTGATGAACACGGCGTCCTTGAAGCCCGATTCGGTATCGATCGTGAACATCACGCCGGCCGCGCCGACGTCGGAGCGGACCATGCGCTGCACGCCGGCCGACAGCGCGACTTCGGCGTGCGTGAAGCCCTTGTGAACGCGGTACGAGATCGCGCGGTCGTTGTACAGCGACGCGAACACGTGCTTCATGCGGTCGAGCACGTCGTCGATGCCGACGACGTTCAGGTACGACTCCTGCTGGCCGGCGAACGACGCGTCGGGCAAGTCTTCCGCGGTCGCGGACGAACGCACGGCGAACGACAGCTCGCCCGGCGAGCCGTTCTTCAGGATTTCGAACTGTGCGCGGATTTCCTGCTCGAGACGCGCCTGCAGCGGTGCATCGACGATCCACTTGCGGATTTCGGCACCGGCTTCGGCGAGCGCCTTCACGTCGTCGATGTCGAGCGACTCGAGACGCTTGGCGATGCGATCGGTCAGATCGTTGTGCTTGAGGAAATCACGGAATGCGAGCGCGGTCGTGGCGAAACCGGTGGGTACACGAACGCCTGCTTCGGAAAGCTGGCTGATCATCTCGCCGAGCGACGCATTCTTGCCGCCCACGATCTCCACATCGGTCATCCGCAACTGCTCGAACGGGATTACATACGCCTGGTCCTTTGCGACGTTTGCTGCGTTAATCATACAAGCCCCTAAGTGTGAAAAAAATGCTCGATTGCGCAAGTGGGCTCGGACGCGGGCGCTTGCAAAAAGGCGCGGCGCGTCTTGCGCAACCTGTTGGAGAAACAATCGCAGCGGCGGAAAATCTTCCGACCCGATTTGCAAAAATCCCGGCAGAAGGGCGATATAGTCAGACGAATCGCCGAACTTGCCGGGAGTTTTAGATCGCTCGCGGCAAGCCCGGGGGGCCGTTCGCACCCTGCCCCCGCAATTGCTTATCCAACAGGTTGCCGCTATTCTACCGTGCCGGCTGCCGGATGTGGCGCGACCTTGTCACTGCGTCTGGAGGCGAACCTCCAGCCGCCCGCGCAACCGCCCTTCACGTTCGACGCCCAGATTCATGCTGCCTACCGTTTTCATCGTCTCCGACGGCACCGGGATTACTGCCGAAACCTTCGCGCACTCGATCCTCTCCCAGTTCGACCAGAAATTCCGCCTCGTGCGCTTGCCGTTCGTCGACTCGCTCGACAAGGCCTTTGCGACCGTCGAGAAGATCAACGAAGCCGCGGTGCACGACGGCCGCCGCGCGATCGTGTTCACGACGCTCGTCGACAGCGAGTCGAACGACATCGTCAAGCGCTCGAACGCGCTCGTGCTGGACATGTTCCAGCGCTTCGTCGAGCCGCTCGAGCAGGAACTGGAGCTGAAGTCGAGCCACGCGATGGGCCGCGGCCACCAGAACGCCGACACCGAGGAATACAAGACGCGGATCGAGGCGATCAACTTCTCGCTCGCGCACGACGACGGCCAGTCGAACCGCAACCTGTCGGAGGCCGACGTGATCCTGGTCGGCGTGTCGCGCAGCGGCAAGACGCCAACGAGCCTGTATCTCGCAATGCAGTACGGCGTGAAGGCAGCCAACTATCCGCTGATTCCGGAAGACTTCGAGCGCGGCAAGCTGCCGTCGGCGCTGTCGCCGCATCGCGACAAGCTGTTCGGCCTGTCGATCGACCCGCAACGCCTGTCGGAGATTCGCAACGAGCGCCGCCCGGGCAGCAAGTACGCGGCGCCGGAGAACTGCCGCTACGAGATCAACGAGGCCGAGGCGATGATGCGTCGCGAAGGGATCAAGTGGCTGTCGTCGACACACAAGTCGATCGAGGAGATCGCGACGACGATCCTGCAGGAAATCCGTCTCGACCGGCAGTCGTACTGACGACTTGCCCGCCGGCGCGGCCGCCAGGCCGCCGCCAGAAGCAGAAAGGCCGCGTCGAACGCGGCCTTTTTTTCATGGTCGGGATACGCGCGCGGACAACGCCGTGCGTCACGTCGTCATGTCACGCGCGCCGCTGCTGCCGCACCTGCTCGAACAGGCACACCGCCGCCGCCGCCGCGACGTTCAGCGACTCCATGCCGCCCGGCTGCGGGATCGTCACGCGATGCGTGGCCGCGTCGCGCCAGAACGCCGACACGCCGGCGCCCTCGTTGCCGAACACCCATGCGACGGGCCCGGCCAGGTCGCAGTCGTAGACCGCCCGCGCGCCATGCGAATCGGTGAGCGCAACCGGCACGTCGAGACGCACGGCGAGCGCGTCCGGCTCGACGTCCTCGTGGATCGACAGCAGGAAATGCGCGCCCATCGCCGAACGCAGCACCTTCGACGACCACGCATAGGCGG
Source organism: Burkholderia sp. BCC1638 (assembly GCF_902833195.1). Lineage (NCBI taxonomy): Bacteria > Pseudomonadati > Pseudomonadota > Betaproteobacteria > Burkholderiales > Burkholderiaceae > Burkholderia > Burkholderia sp. BCC1638. The sequence goes on along the minus strand of NZ_CADFEC010000005.1, from coordinate 249,728 downwards.
TGCCCGGCGCACAGAATACGTGCCGCACGCCGGCGGCCGCCGCGCTGCGCAAGATCGAACCGACGTTGCCGGCGTCCTGCACGCCGTCGAGCACGACAGACGTGTGCGTGACGCGCTCCGGCAGCGGCTGCGCGGGCCGGTCGACGAGCAACAGGAAACCGACGCCGCTGACCACGTTCGACAGTTGCCCGAACAATGCGTCGGGCAGCGTGACGACCCGCTGCGCGTCGACGCGCGCGATGATCGCCTGCGCTTCGTCGTGCGCGAGCGCGCCTTCGGTCGCGACGCACAGCTCGGGTGTTGCGCCCGTATCGAGATACGCGCTGGCGAGGTGGAAACCCTCGAGCAGCGCCTGACCGCCCCGCCGCTGCTGGGACGTCGAACCCGCGAGCGCCTTCAGGCGCTTGTACAGCGGATTGTCGCGGGAAGTAATGCTTTTCATCGAATCAGGTCAAGTGCCGCACGCACCGGCGCGAAGGAGCGCCGATGGGCTTCGCACGGGCCGTGCTCGCGCAGCGCGGCAAGATGTTTCTCGGTGCCGTAGCCCGCATGCACGTTGAAGCCATATACCGGGAAGCGTTCGTGCAGGTCGACGAGCATGCGGTCGCGCGTGACCTTCGCGAGGATCGATGCGGCGGAAATGCTCGGCACGAGCGCGTCGCCGCTTACGATCGCCTCGGCACGCACCGTCAGCGTCGGACAGCGGTTGCCGTCGATCTGTGCGAGCGTCGGCAGCACCGACAGGCCTTCGACGGCCCGCTTCATCGCGAGCATCGTTGCGTGCAGGATGTTGAGCGTATCGATCTCGTCGACGCTCGCCGAAGCGACGCAATACGCGCGCGAGCGCGCGACGATCAGCTCGTACAGCGCGTCGCGCTTCTTCGCGGACAACGCCTTCGAATCGTCGAGCCCGTCGATCGGCTGCGCGGGATCGAGGATCACCGCGGCGGCGACCACCGGCCCCGCGAGCGGGCCGCGGCCCGCTTCGTCGACGCCGCAGACGATCTCGTCGGGCCGGCTGAAGTCGAAGCCGCCCTGCACGTCGGTCGACGCGCGGCGGCGTGGTGTACGGGCGGCCGTCATGCGCGCCCCTTGCGTTGCTCGAGTACGCGCACGACCGCTTCGGCCGCTTTCGCGGCCGTGTTCTGCCGCAGCGAGAGATGCATTTCGGTAAACACGTCGGTCAGCGTGCGACGGTTCGCGTCGTCGCGCAGCTGCGTGAGCGTCGCATCGGCGAGCGCCTCGGGCGTCGCGAAATGCTGCAGCAGCTCGGGCACGACGAAGCGCCCCGCCAGAATGTTCGGCAAGCCGACGTACGGCAGGTAGCCCTGCCGGCGCATGATCTGCCCGGTCAACCAGGGCACCTTGTACGAGATCACCATCGGCTTCTTCAACAGCGCGGCTTCCAGCGTGACGGTGCCGCTCTTCACGAGGATCGCGTCGGCGGCCGTCATCGCGACCTGCGAGCGGCCGTCGGTGATCGTCAGCGCAAGCTGCGGATGCGCGTCGACGAGCGGCTGCAGCAGCTCGCGCAGTGCAGGCGTCGCCGCCGGCATCACGAACCTCACGCCGGGCTCGCGCTGCTGCATCAGCGCCATCGCCGCGAAGAACGTCGGGCCGATCAGCCCGATCTCCGAGCGCCGGCTGCCCGGCAGCACCGCGATCACGGGGCCGTCCGCCGGCAAGCCCAGCGCGATGCGCGCGCCATGCGTGTCGGGCTCGAGCGGAATCTCGTCGGCCAGCGGGTGGCCGACATACGTCGACGCGACGCCCGCCTTGTCGAGGATCGCCGGTTCGAACGGGAACAGGCACAGCATGTGGTCGACGGACTTCGCGATCTTCTTGATCCGCCCCCCGCGCCAAGCCCAGATCGATGGGCATACGAAGTGGATCGACGGGATGCCCGCGTCGCGCGCGGCCTGCTCCACGTTGAAGTTGAAATCGGGCGCGTCGACGCCGATGAATGCGTCGGGCCGCTCCGCGAGCAGCTGGCGCTTCAGTTCGCCGCGAATCCGAAGGATTTCGGGAATCTGGCCCAGCGCCTCGACGTAGCCGCGCACCGTCAGCTTGTCCATCTGCCAGTGCGAGTCGAAGCCGTGCGCGAGCATCCGCTGCCCGCCGATCCCGTAGTAGCGGGTCGACGCGGGCAGCCGCTCTTGAAGCCCGCCGAGCAGCGACGCCGCGAGCAGATCGCCCGACGGCTCGCCGGCCACCATCGCGAGCCGGAGCTGATTGGTCGGGAGCGACATCGCTTAGCGGATGATGCCGCGTTGGGACGCGTCGATGAACGCGACGAGCGCGCCAACAGCTGCGTCGCCTTCGCCGCCCGCGGCCGCCAATTCGCGCAACTGCACCTTCGCTTCCTCGAGCGACAGGCCGTTCTTGTACAGCAGGCGGTACGCGCTGCGCAGTGCCGAGATCGCGTCGGGCGAGAAACCGCGCCGGCGCAGGCCTTCGACGTTGATGCCGTGCGGCTCGGCCTTGTTGCCGGCCGCGATCACGAACGGCGGCACGTCCTGCACGAGCGCCGAGGCACCGCCCAGCATCGAGTGCGCACCGATGCGCACGAACTGGTGCACGCCCGACATCCCGCCGACGATCGCCCAGTCGCCGATCTCGACGTGACCGGCCATCTGCGCGTTGCTCGACAGGATCACGTTGTTGCCGACGCGGCAGTCATGACCGATGTGCACATAGGCCATGATCCAGTTGTCGTCGCCGAGCGTCGTCACGCCGACGTCCTGCACGGTGCCGGTGTGGATCGTCGTGAATTCGCGGATCGTGTTGCGGTTGCCGATCACGAGCTTCGTCGGCTCGTCCTTGTACTTCATGTCCTGCGGACGGCCGCCGACCGACGCGTAATGGCCGATGCGGTTGTCCTCGCCGAGCGTCGTGTGACCTTCGATCACGCTGTGCGAACCGATCGTCGTACGCGCGCCGATCGTGACGTGCGGCCCGACGATCGCGTACGGCCCGATCTCGACGGTCTCGTCGATCTGCGCACCCGGTTCGACGATCGCGGTAGGATGAATCCTGGTCATGCGCCGTTGCCTCTCGATGTGATGTGTCGCGTTGCTCGCGTTACGTTACCCATGCGTGCCGCGTCGCTCAGGGCGCCGCGTCGGCCGTCTTGACCGTGCACATCAATTCGGCTTCCGCCGCCACCTTGCCGTCCACTTCCGCCACCGCCTTGAACTTCCAGATGCCGCGGATGTAGCGTTCGAACGTCACGTTCAGAATCAGCTGGTCGCCCGGTTCGACCACACGCTTGAAGCGTGCGCCGTCGATGCCGACGAAGTAGTACAGCGTGTTCTCCGGATCCTTCGGCTGCTCTTCCGCGAACGTCAGCAGCGCGGCCGCCTGAGCGAGCGCCTCGAGGATCAGCACACCCGGCATCACCGGCCGCTTCGGGAAGTGCCCCTGGAAGAACGGCTCGTTGATCGACACGTTCTTCAGCGCTTTGATTCCCTTGTGCGGCTCGAGTTCGAGCACGCGATCGACGAGCAGAATCGGGTAGCGATGCGGCAGCAGCGTGAGGATCTTGTGGATGTCGAGATTGATTTTTTCAGTGCTCATGATGGTTCGTCTCACGCAGAAGCTGCGCGGTGGTGATGCAAAGGCTGAAGCGGGCCGCCGCGCGGCCCAGTCTGGCAAACCGGGCCGGATGCGCTGGCCGTGCCCGGTTCGTGGTCTCGCATGGTGCGGTCAGGCGTCCGTGCCGCCCTGGGCGGCCAGCGCGGTTTCGAGCGCCTTGATGCGGTCGCGCAGCTTGTCGAGGTTGCGCACGAGCGCAGCGCTCTTGTTCCATTCGCCGTGGTCGACGGCAGGGAACGCGCTCGTGTAGATGCCTGCCTTCGGCAGCGACTTCGACACGCCCGAATTCGCGGTGATGATGACATAGTCGCCAAGCGTCACGTGGCCGGCGATTCCGGCCGCGCCGCCGATCATGCAGTGGCGGCCGATCGTCGTGCTGCCCGCGATGCCCGCCTTGCCGGCGATCACCGTGTAGGCGCCGATCCGGCAGTTGTGGGCGATCTGCACCTGGTTGTCGATCTTCACGCATTCCTCGATGACGGTGTCCGCCATCGCGCCGCGATCGATCGTCGTGTTCGCGCCGATCTCGACGTCCGGGCCGACCGACACGCCGCCGACCTGCGGAATCTTGACCCAGCTGCCGGTGCGCGCCTCGCCGTCGCCGACGAAATCCGGCGCGAAGCCGAACCCGTCGGAACCGATCACGGCACCCGAATGGATGATCGCGCGCGGGCCGATCTTGCAGCCGTGGTACACCGATGCGTTCGGATACAGGTGCGAACCCGCGCCGATCGTCGTGCCGCGCCCCACGAACACGTTCGCGTCGAGCTGCACGCCGTCCTCGATCACCGCGCCGGCCTCGATCGTCACGTGCGGACCGATCACCGCGCTCGCGGCGACCTGCGCGGCCGGATCGATCGTCGCGCTCGGATGCACGCCGGCCGCGCGCGGCGGCGTGGCGAGATCGATGAACATCTGCGCGACGCGCGCGAAGTACGCGTACGGATTCGGCGTCACGATGAAATTGCGGGAGCCGGCCGTCCTGCCATCAGCGGCCGCGCCCAGCTTTTCGAGATCCTTCGGCGCGATCAGCACCGCGCCGGCGCGGGTCGTCTCGACCTGCGACAGATACTTCGGATTCGCGAGAAATGCGAGTTGCTGAGGGCCTGCCTGGTCGAGCGGCGCGAGGCCGCCCACCTTGCACTGGGCGTCGCCGACGATCTCGCCGCCGAACCGCTTTACGAGTGCCTCAAGCGTCAATGCCATTCGTCGTCTGCTCCGTTCAGTTCGTCGAGCCGGACGCGAGCGCCTTGAGCACCTTGTCGGTGATGTCGATGCGCGGGCTGACGTACACGGCTTCCTGCACGATCAGGTCGTAATTCTGCTGCTCGGCGATCTGCTTGATGACCTTGTTCGCACGCTCCAGCACCGCCGCGAGTTCCTCGTTGCGGCGCTGGTTCAGGTCTTCGCGAAACTCGCGCTGCTTGCGTTGGAAGTCGGTATCGAGCTGCGCAAGATCGCGCTGCTTCTGCGCGCGATCGGCCGCCGACAGCGACGGGCCGTTCTTGTCCAGCGAATCGGACATCGACTTCAGACGCGCGGCGAGGTCCTGCAGATCCTTGTCGCGCTTCGCGAACTCGGCTTCGAGCTTCGTCTGCGCCGCCTTGGCGGGCGCGGACTCGCGCAGGATCCGATCCGAATTGACCGCCGCGATGCGGGCGACGTCCTGAGCATGTGCCGTCGCCGCGCCCAAGGCCAGCGCAACGGTCAGCGCACACATCACTCGTTTCGAAAACTTACCGGTTAGCAAAATTACCCTCTCGTTGCTGTTGTCATGCGTTCGATCAGAACGCCGTCCCGATCTGGAACTGGAATTTCTGGTACTGGTCGCCTTCATGCTTCTGCAGCGGGAAGCCGAGGCTCAGCTTCAGCGGGCCGATCGGCGAGATCCACGCGAGACCCACACCGTAGCCGTAACGCAGGCCGTTCGCGCCGGTACTCGTGCCGCCCGGCGCGTTGCCCCACACGTTACCGCCGTCGAGGAACGTGAACACGCGCAGCGTGCGGTCGTAGCCGGTACCCGGCAGCGGGAACGTCAGCTCGATGTTGCCGACCAACATCTTCGAACCGCCGATCGGGTCGTTCGTCTTCGTGTCGCGCGGGCCCAGCGAGCTCGGCTCATAGCCACGCACGGAGCCGATACCGCCCGCGTAGTAGTTCTTGAAGATCGGGTACGGGTTGCCGATACCGTTGCCGTAGCCGCCTTGCAGGTTCAGGCCCAGGATGAAGCCGCGCGAGAACGAATAGTAGTACTGCGCCTGCAGGTCGGCCTTGTAGTACTGAATCTTGCCGACCGGCACGCCGTATTCGACGTTCGCCTGCGTGAAGTAGCCGCGGCTCGGGATCAGCGCGCTGTCACGCGCGTCGCGCGACCACGCGACCGTCAGCGGCACCGTGTTCGACACGCGGCCGAACTCGTTCACGTAATCCTGGTAGCTCTGCGGCGTGTTCGAGTCGACGTCGAGACGGTTCTGCTCGAAGCCCGCGCCGAAGTAGACGGTGTCGACTTCCGAGAACGGAATGCCGAACTTCAGGTTGCCGCCCGCGCTGATGATCCGGAAGCTCGAGCTCGTCGAATAGTAGAGCGGCTGGTACGTGCGGTAGTAGACGTCCGTGATCCGCTTGATGCCGTCGACCGTGAAGTACGGGTCGACCTGCGTGACGGTCAGCGTGCGGTAGCTCTTCGCGGTGTTGACGTTCACCGACAGGCTCGTGCCCGAGCCGAACACGTTGTCCTGCGACACGCCCGCCGACAGCACCACCTTGTCCGTCGACGAGAAGCCCGCGCCCAGCGTGATCGCGCCGGTCGGCTTTTCATCGACCTTCACGTTCACGTCGACTTGGTCGTTCGTGCCTTCGACGGGCACCGTCGTCACGTCGACGTTGGTGAAGTAGCCGAGACGGTTCACGCGGTCCTTCGACAGCGCGAGGCGGTTCGAATCGAACCACGAGCTTTCGAGCTGGCGCATTTCGCGGCGCACGACTTCGTCACGCGTACGCGTGTTGCCGACCACGTTGATGCGGCGCACGTACACGCGGCGGCTCGGATCGACGACGAGATTCAGGTTCACCTTGTGGTTTGCCTGGTCGATGTCCGGCTGCGCGTTGACGGTCGCGAATGCATAGCCGTATTCGCCGAGCTTGTCGACGATCGACTTCGTCGTTTGCTGCAGCTTTTCGGCCGAGAAGCGATCGCCCGGCTTGATCTTGATCAGCTTGTTCAGTTCGGCTTCGCGGTCGAGCAGGTTGCCCGACAGCTTGATGCCCGACACCGTGTACGGCTCGCCTTCGTGCAGCGTGACCGTCAGGTACATGTCCTTCTTGTCGGGCGAGATCGACACCTGGGTCGACTCGATGTTGAACTCGAGGTAGCCGCGGTTCAGGTAGTACGAGCGCACGGCCTCGAGGTCGCCCGTGAGCTTTTCCTTCGAGTACAGGTCGTTCTTCGTGTACCAGGAGAACCAGTTCGGCGTCGACAGCTGCATCTCGTCGCGCAGCGCGCTGGTGCTGAACGCCTTGTTGCCGATGAAGTTGATCTGGCGGATCTTCGCGCTCGGGCCTTCGGCGACCGCGAACAGGATCGACACGCGGTTCGCGTCGACCGGCGTGACCGTCGTCTTGACCTCGGCCGCATAGAAGCCGCGCGTCAGGTACTGACGCTTGAGCTCCTGCTCCGCCTTGTCGACGAGCGCCTTGTCGTAGTAGCGGCCGTCGGCCAGACCCACCGCGCGCAGCGCCTTCGTCAGGTTGTCCTTGTCGAATTCCTTCGTGCCGGTGAAATCGATCGACGCGATGGCCGGACGCTCCTGCACCTGCACGATCACGACGTTGCCCTGGGTGGCAATGCGCACGTCGTTGAAGAAACCCGTGGCGTACAGCGCGCGGATTGCTTCGGATGCCTTGTCGTCGGTGAAGGTATCGCCCTGCTTGATCGGCAGGTAGGCGAACACCGAACCCGCTTCGACGCGCTGCAACCCCTCGATCTTGATGTCTTGCACCACGAACGGTGCCGCTGCATGCGCCGCGAGGCCGTGCGCGGCGAGCGCGGCCGCTGCAACTGTCTTAGGTACAAAGCGATGAGGTTTGAACAACGTGCATCCCCAATATTTAGCTGCATCAAATCAGGCGGCGGCCGACTGGCCGCCGCCTGACGCTTCAGAAATGGATTAACCGAGCCAGGTCGTTGAACAGCGCGATCGCCGACAACGCGACGATGCAGATCAACCCGGCTCTTTGCAGAATCAGCTGCCAGCGCTCCGAGACCGCTTTCCCGGTCGCGGCTTCAACCAGATAATATAACAGATGCCCCCCGTCCAAAACGGGAATCGGCAGCAAGTTCAGCACCCCGAGGCTAATGCTGACAAGGGCGAGGAACGACAGGAAGGCCGACGGACCGAGCCGCGCGCTCTTGCCGGCGTAGTCGGCGATCGTCACCGGGCCGGACAGATTCTTCAGCGACGCATCGCCCGTGATCATCCGTCCGAACATCTTCAGCGAGTAAACCGCGATGTCCCACGTGCGGTGCGCGCCGAGCCGCAGACTCTCGATCGGCCCATAGCGCACGTCGACCGACGGCGTGTGCATCGACAGCGCCGCGCCGATGCGGCCGATCTGCTGCCCCGTTTCATCGTCGCGCTGCGCTTGCGGCACGATCGACACCGTCCGGGCGGCGCCGCCACGCTCGACCTGCAGTTCGACCGCCTGGCCCGCATGGTGCTTCACCGCGTCGATGAAGCGCGACGCGCCGCCGATCGGACTGCCGTCGAGCGCCAGCAGCTTGTCGCCGGCCTTCAGGCCCGCCTGCTCGGCCGCGCTGCCGGGCTGCACGGACGCCACCGACAGCGTGCCGCCGCCGGTCTCGAAGCCCAGGTGCATCATGAAATCGTCGTCGAGCTGGCTTTCGGGAACATTGCGCAGGTCGACGCGGAAGTCGAACGTCGACGCGCCGCCGTCGCGCGCGCCGAGCACGACCTCGCGATGATCGAACGCGGCGGACAGCAGCTTCCAGCGCAGGTCCGACCACGAGCGCACCGGCACGGCCTCGCCACCTTGCGCGTCACCTACGCGCGCGTCGCGGATCGACACGATCGTCTCGCCGCCGTCGAAGCCCGCGCGAGCCGCCACGGTGCCGGCGGCCGGCGGCGCGAGCACCGCGGCCGGCTCGGTCACGCCGGTTGCGAATACGACGGAAAACAGGACGATTGCCAACAGGAAGTTCGCGATCGGGCCGGCGGCGACGATCGCGATGCGCTTGAACACCGATTGCCGGTTGAACGCCTGATCGAGTTCCTCGGGCTTGACGCCCGCCCCCGGCTCGCGCTCGTCGAGCATCTTCACGTAACCGCCGAGCGGCAACGCCGAGAGCGTCCATTCGGTGCCCGTCCTGCGGCTGACCCAGCGCGCGACGGGCTGGCCGAAACCGATCGAGAAACGCAGCACCTTCACGCCGCACCAGCGCGCGACGCGATAATGTCCGTACTCATGCACGACGACCAGCACCCCGATCGCCACCGCAAACGCGATCAGTTCGACCAGCACGTTCATGAGCACCTCATTCAGACAGCGCGCTCCACGCGTGGCGCAGGCGCTTTCGCAATGATCTCGGCGGCGAGGCGGCGTGCCTCGGCGTCCGCCGCAAGGACGTCGTCGAGCCCGTTCGGGTTACGGTTCGGCAGTGCGTTGAGCACCGCATCGACCGTCGCCGCGATCGCCATGAAGCCGATCCGGCGCTCGAGAAATGCTTCGACCGCGATTTCGTTCGCCGCGTTCAACGCGGCGCTCGCGATACCGCCCTCCTCAAGCGCCTTCAGCGCGAGTGCGAGGCACGGGAAGCGCGTGTAGTCGGGCTTCTCGAACGACAGCTGCGCGATCTGCGCGAGGTCGAGCTGGTCGACACCGGCGTCGACGCGCTCCGGGAACGCGAGCGCGTGCGCAATCGGCGTGCGCATGTCGGGGTTGCCGAGCTGCGCGAGCACCGAGCCGTCGCGGTACGACACAAGCGAATGGATCACGCTCTGCGGGTGGATCAGCACGTCGATCCGGTCGCCCGGCAGGCCGAAGATCCAGTGCGCCTCGATGACTTCGAGGCCCTTGTTCATCATCGTCGCGGAATCGACGGAAATCTTGCGGCCCATCACCCAGTTCGGGTGCTTGCATGCTTCGTCCGGCGTCACGTCGACGAGCGTGGCCGGCTCACGCGTGCGGAACGGGCCGCCCGACGCGGTCAGAATGATCTTCGAGATCCCGCCGTGCTCGTTCTCGTCGCGCGGCATGCACTGGAAGATCGCGTTGTGTTCGCTGTCGACCGGCAGCAGGATCGCGCCATGGTCGCGCACGGCGTCCATGAAGATCGCGCCCGACATCACGAGCGATTCCTTGTTCGCGAGCAGGATGCGCTTGCCGGCGCGCGCGGCCGCGAGGCTTGGCGCAAGGCCGGCCGCGCCGACGATCGCGGCGACGACCGTATCGCAGCCGTCGCTCTTCGACACGTCGACGAGCGCCTGCGGCCCGTACAGCACCGTCGTCTTGCTGCCCGCCGCGCGCAGTTTCGCCTCGACGTGCGTCGCCGTGTTCGCATCGCCGACCACCGCGATTTCCGGTGCGAATCGCAGGCACTGCTCGACGAGCTTGTCGCCGTTGCGGTGCGCGGTCAACGCGTAGACCGAGAAACGCTCGGGATGGCGGGCGACCACGTCGAGCGTGCTGTCTCCGATCGAGCCCGTGGAACCGAGCAGTGTCAGACGTTTTTGCATAGCAGAAATAGTGGTTTAACCAAGCAGCAGCATTGCGAGCGGCAGCACCGGCAGCAGCGCGTCGACGCGGTCGAGCACGCCACCGTGACCGGGCAGCAGGCCGCTCGAATCCTTCACGCCCGCCTGACGCTTCAGCAGCGACTCGAACAGGTCGCCGATCACGCTGTAGACGACCAGCAGCGTCAGCGCGGCCCACGCGCCGGGCATCCCGTAGCGCGCAGCGAATGCGGAAAACAGGGTCGGCTCGAACCAGTGCGCGGCCATCGCGACACCCGCGACGACCATCACGACGAGCCAGCCGCCGATCGCGCCTTCCCAGCTCTTGCCGGGACTGATCGTAACGGCCAGTTTACGCTTTCCGAAGGCCTTGCCCGCGAAGTATGCGCCGATATCGGCCAGCCAGACGACCAGAAGCAGCGACAGCACGAACGCAACGCCCTGCGCGCGCGCCGCGACGACCGCGTGCCAGCAGGCTGCGAACACCACGAGCCCGGCCGCGAGCAGGAACGGCCGCCACACGCCGCCCGCGAGCTCCGGCTTGCGCCGCAGCGAGAACGGGCCGACCAGCAGCCAGAACACGCCGGCCGCCATGAAAAGGGGACGAGACGAAGCGGCTTCGACGCCGAGCGGCGCGGTCGCCGCGAGCGCCAGCGCCGCGACGATCGCGTAGACGACCGAACCGGTTGCGCCGAGCTTGAGCAGGCGCGCCCACTCCCACGCGGCGAACACGAGCACGACGCCGATCAGCGCGCCGAACGCGGCGAGCGGCGCGAACAGCGTCACCGGCAGCAACACTGCCAGCATCACGACCGCCGTGATCACACGGGTCTTCAGCATGAAAGGGAGTCGGCGTTCTGCGATTGTGGTTCGAGCTGCGCGCTGGTGCGCCCGAAACGGCGCTCGCGCTCGGTATACGACGCGATCGCGTCGGCCAGCGCCGCGCCGTCGAAGTCCGGCCAGTATTTGTCGGTGAAATAGAATTCGGCGTACGCGAGCTGCCACAGCAGGAAATTGCTGACGCGCTGCTCACCGCCGGTGCGGATGAAGAGATCGGGCTCCGGCGCATAGGCCATCGCCAGGTGCGGCGCGAACGCGTCTTCGGTCACGTCGACCTCGCGTCCCTCGCGCACGGCCTGCTCGACGAGTTTCTTCGTCGCCTGCAGGATGTCCCAGCGGCCACCGTAGTTCGCGGCGATCGTCAGGGTGAGACGGGTGTTGCGCGCCGTCTTGGTTTCGGCGCGGCGGATCAGTTCGCGGATGCGCGGCTCGAAGCGCTCGAGATCGCCCACCACCCGCAGGCGGATCCCGTTCGCATGCAGCTTGCCGATCTCGCGCTCGAGCGCGGTGATGAACAGCCGCATCAGGAACGACACTTCGTCGTTCGGCCGGCGCCAGTTTTCGGAACTGAACGCGAACAGCGTCAGGTATTCGACGCCGGCGCGCGCGCAGCCTTCGACCACCGCCCGCACGGCATCCACGCCGCGGGTGTGCCCCGCGACGCGCGGCAAGCGGCGTTCGGTCGCCCAACGGCCGTTGCCGTCCATGATGATCGCGATATGACGCGGCACGGCGCCGACATCAGGCACGCGAACGGTAGAGCTGGTATAGGTCATGGCCGTTGAGACAGTAATGCGGGAAGAAGGCGGCGCGCGAGGACGGTCGTCAGACCGTCATGATCTCGGCTTCCTTGCTCTGCACGAGCTTGTCGACTTCGGCAACGTGCTTGTCGGTCAGCTTCTGCACGTCGTCGCTCGCACGGCGCTCGTCGTCTTCCGAGATTTCCTTGTCCTTCACGAGCTTCTTGAGCGCTTCGTTTGCGTCGCGGCGCAGGTTACGGATCGCAACCTTGGCCGTTTCGCCTTCGCTCTTGACCACCTTGGTCAGTTCGCGGCGGCGCTCTTCCGTCAGCGCGGGCATCGGCACGCGGATCAGGTCGCCGGCCGTCGCCGGGTTCAGGCCGAGATCTGCTTCGCGGATGGCCTTCTCGACCTTCGCGACCATGTTCTTTTCCCACGGCTGCACGCCGATCGTGCGTGCATCGACGAGCGTCAGGTTCGCAACCTGCGAGATCGGCACCATCGAACCGTAGTAGTCGACCTGCACGTGATCGAGCAGACCGGTATGCGCACGGCCCGTACGGATCTTCGCCAGATCGTTCTTGAACGCTTCGATCGAGCGCTGCATCTTCTGCTCTACGCCCTTCTTGACATCAGCGACACTCATTTCAACCTCCAAACCTTCCAACCTTCAAAGAACGCGGGCCCCGCCCGGCGCGCCACGCACCGCGGCCGGCGACCCACGCCGCTTGCCCGCATCCGCGGGAGTTTACACGTGGACGAGCGTACCTTCGTCCTCGCCCAGCACGATACGCTTGAGCGCGCCCGGCTTGTTGATCGAAAACACGCGAATCGGCAGCTTCTGGTCGCGGCACAGCGCGAAGGCCGTCGCGTCCATCACCTGCAGATTGCGGCTGATCGCCTCGTCGAAGCTGATCGTCGTGTAGCGCGTGGCCGACGGATCCTTCTTCGGATCGGCAGAATATACGCCATCGACCTTGGTCGCCTTCAGTACGACCTCGGCGCCCACTTCCGAACCGCGCAGCGCGGCGGCCGTATCCGTCGTGAAGAACGGGTTGCCCGTGCCGGCCGCGAAGATCACGACCTTGCCTTCCTCGAGCTGGCGGATCGCGCGGGGCCGGATGTACGGCTCGACGACCTGGTCCATGCGCAGCGCGGACTGCACGCGCGCGACGATGCCGGCGTGGCGCATCGCGTCCTGCAGCGCCAGCGCGTTCATCATCGTCGCCAGCATCCCCATGTAGTCGGCCGTCGCGCGGTCCATGCCGGCCGCGCCGCCCGCGACACCGCGGAAAATGTTACCGCCGCCGATCACGACCGCGAGCTGCGTGCCGAGACCCACGACTTCGGCGATATCCGCCACCATCCGCTCGATCGTCGCGCGATTGATGCCGAAGGCATCGTCGCCCATCAGCGCTTCGCCGGAGAGTTTGAGGAGGACGCGTTTATAGGCATTGGACATAGGGGCTTCCGAGCGACGAGAGGATGACAACCACGAACTGTAGGGGCGAAATACTGATTCGGGCAAGCGCCGACGGTCGGACGGGGGTTCCCGGCCGGCCGGCGGCGGCGCCGGCCGCGGCGGAGCGGACGCCCGCCGCGGATACTGCCTGACTGCTTACTGCTGCTTTGCTGCAGCGACTTGCGCGGCCACTTCGGCGGCGAAGTCGTCCTGACGCTTCTCGATGCCTTCGCCGACGACGAACAGCGCGAACTTCTGCACTGCCGCATTCGCTGCCTTCAGCATCTGCTCGATCGTCTGCTTGTCGTTCTTCACGAACGTCTGGTTCAGCAGCGACACTTCCTTCAGGTACTTCTGGACGCTGCCGTCGACCATCTTCGCGACGATTTCAGCCGGCTTGCCCGATTCGGCAGCCTTCTGCTCGGCGACACGGCGCTCCGTCTCGATCAGTTCCGCCGGCACGTCGGCCGACGACAGCGCGACCGGCTTCATCGCGGCGATATGCATCGCGACGTCCTTGCCGACCTGCTCTTCCGCACCCGTGTACTCGACGATCACGCCGATACGCGCGCCGTGCAGGTACGTTGCGATCTTGTTCGCGGTTTCGAAACGGACGAAACGGCGGATCGACACGTTCTCGCCGATCTTGCCGATCAGGGCCAGACGCACTGCGTCGACCGTCGAGCCGTCGAGCGGCAGTGCCGACAGCGCTGCCACGTCGGCCGGGTTTTGCGTCGCGACGAGTTCCGCGACCGTCTTCGAGAATGCGAGGAAGTCGTCGTTCTTCGCGACGAAGTCGGTTTCGCAGTTCAGTTCGACCAGCGCGCCCGCGTTGCCGCCGACGAACGATGCGACGACGCCTTCGGCCGTCACGCGCGATGCCGCCTTGCTCGCCTTGTTGCCGAGCTTCACGCGCAGCAGCTCTTCAGCCTTGGCCAGATCGCCGTCGGCTTCCGTCAGCGCCTTCTTGCACTCCATCATCGGTGCGTCGGTCTTTGCGCGCAGTTCTGCCACCATGCTTGCGGTAATTGCCGCCATCATTCGCTCCTTGAGTCTGTATTCACAACGCCGCCCGCTTGGACGCGAACGGCCGAAAATCGTTTCCGGACCCGCGCCGATTCGGCGCGATCAGGTCCGGCGCACAAGCTTAAAAAAAGGGGGCCTGTTGAGAGCCCCCTTTTTGCGCCGGCTCGGGGCCAGTTACGCGTTTTCCTCGACGTACTCGTCGTCGCCACGCGCTGCCTGGACCACTTCGTTGACCGCGTTCGCACGGCCTTCCAGGATCGCGTCGGCCACGCCTTCGGCGTACAGCGCGACTGCCTTGCTCGAGTCGTCGTTACCCGGGATCACGTAATCCACACCTTCCGGCGAGTGGTTCGTATCGACCACGGCGATGACCGGCACGCCCAGCTTGTTCGCTTCCGTCACGGCAATCTTGTGGTAGCCGACGTCGACGACGAAGATTGCGTCCGGAATGCCGCCCATGTCCTTCACGCCGCCGATCGACTTCTGCAGCTTGGCGATTTCGCGTTCGAACAGCAGCGCTTCCTTCTTGCTCATCTTCTCGAGCTCGCCCGCCTCGACTGCCGCTTCCATGTCCTTCAGGCGCTTGATCGAAACCTTCAGCGTCTTGAAGTTGGTCATCATGCCGCCGAGCCAGCGTGCGTTGACGTACGGCATGCCCGCGCGCTGCGCTTCCTGGGCGATCGTGTCACGCGACTGACGCTTCGTGCCGACGAACAGGATCGTGCCGCGGTTCGCTGCCAGCTGGCGCACGTACTTCTGTGCGTCCGTGAACATCGGCAGCGTCTTTTCGAGGTTGATGATGTGAATCTTGTTGCGGTGACCGAAAATGAACGGAGCCATCTTCGGGTTCCAAAAACGGGTCTGGTGACCGAAGTGGACACCCGCTTCCAGCATTTGGCGCATCGTGACTGCCATGTAAATTCTCCACGAGGGTTGGGTCTTAAGCCGGCTGCCGTACCGCCGCGCGAACGCGCCCCGAAGGACCCTCGTTCCGCGCGGCCGGCACCCTGGTTGCGCCGGCTTGCGATTCGGCACGTGCGAAAATGCCCGTGCCGCAAGCCTTTCATCGCCATGCCGCCCTGTACCGCCCGATGACGGACATGTTCGGCATTTGGATGTCGACTTAGCCAAAGAGTATAGCACGCCGATTTGTCGGCTCTCAAGTCGCCCGGCACTTTCGCTTGCCGCGCGGCAGTCGGCCGGGCAATCCGCGAAAACCCGCATCGGCACCGCCGGCAGGGGCTGCGAGGCCCGCCATAAGGTGCGATAATCCGTCAATTCACCGCATTCCAGGCATACCTCGATGGCTATTACGCTCAAAAACGAACACGACATCGCCGAGATGCGCGTCGCCTGCCGTCTCGCGAGCGAAGTGCTCGACTTCATCACGCCGCACGTCGTCGCGGGCATCACGACCGCCGAACTCGACCGGCTCTGTCACGAATTCATGCTCAACGAGCAGGGCACGATCCCCGCGCCGCTGAATTATCAGCCGCCCGGCTATCCGCCGTACCCGAAGGCCACCTGCATCTCGGTCAACGACGTGATCTGCCACGGCATTCCGGGCGAGAAGGTGATCAAGAACGGCGACGCGCTGAACATCGACATCACCGTGATCAAGAACGGCTACTTCGGCGACACCAGCCGGATGTTCATCGTCGGCGAGGGCTCGATCCTCGCGAAGCGCCTTGTACAGACCACCTACGAGTGCATGTGGCTCGGCATCGACCAGGTCAAGCCCGGCGCCCACCTCGGCGACATCGGCTACGCGATCCAGAAGCATGCGGAAGCGCAGGGCTACAGCGTCGTGCGCGAATACTGCGGCCACGGCATCGGCACGGTGTTCCACGAGGATCCGCAGGTCGTCCACTACGGCCGTCCGGGCACCGGCATCGAGCTGAAGGCCGGGATGATCTTCACGATCGAGCCGATGATCAACGCCGGCAAGCGCGATATCCGCACGATGCCCGACCAGTGGACGGTCAAGACGCGCGACCGCAGCCTGTCCGCGCAGTGGGAGCACACGGTGCTCGTCACCGAGACGGGCTACGAGGTGCTGACTGTGTCCGCCGGCACGCCCGCGCGCCCGGTGTTCGCGCAACCGGCCGCCGCGGTCTGAGCGCCGCCGCCCCACCCGCCCCTGACCTGCTGACCTGAACGGCCCGCCCATGAGCGCTCACGCCGCCCCCTCGCCCGAAGCGCTGTCGCGGCGCGCCGAATTCAAGGCCGCCAAGGCCGACATGCTCGAGCGCTTTCGCAGCGCGACGAACGTCGCGTCGCTGATGCACGCGCTGTCGAAACTCACCGACGACGTGCTCAAGCGCGTGTGGGACGACTGCGGGCTGCCCGCGACGCTTGCACTCGTCGCCGTCGGCGGCTACGGGCGCGGCGAGCTCGCGCCCTACTCCGACGTCGACATCCTCGTGCTGCTGCCCGATGCGCACGACCCGGCGCTCGACGCGCGCATCGAGCGCTTCATCGGGATGGCATGGGATCTCGGCCTCGAGATCGGCAGCAGCGTGCGCACGGTCGCCCAATGCATCGAGGAAGCGTCGCAGGACGTCACAGTGCAAACCTCGCTGCTCGAGGCGCGCCGCATCGTCGGCAGCACCGCGCTGTTCGAGCGCTTCACCGTGCGGTATCACGAGGCGCTCGACGCGCGCGCGTTCTTCACCGCGAAGGTGCTCGAGATGCGCCAGCGCCACGCGAAGTTCCAGGACACGCCGTACAGCCTCGAGCCGAACGTGAAGGAAAGCCCGGGCGGGTTGCGCGACCTGCAGACGATCCTCTGGATTGCGCGCGCGGCCGGCTTCGGCAGCAGCTGGCGCGAACTCGACACGCGCGGCCTCATCACCGATCGCGAGGCGCGCGAGCTGCGCCGCAACGAAGGATTCCTGAAGACGCTGCGCGCGCGGCTGCACGTGATCGCCGGACGCCGCCAGGACATGCTCGTGTTCGACCTGCAGACGCAGGCCGCCGAGAGCTTCGGCTACCAGCCGACGCAGGCCAAGCGCGCGAGCGAGCAGCTGATGCGCCGTTACTACTGGGCAGCGAAAGCGGTCACGCAGCTGGCGACGATCCTGATCCAGAACATCGAGGCGCAGCTGTTTCCCGCGACGAGCGGCATCACGCGTGTGCTGTCACCCGATCGCTTCGTCGAGAAGCAGGGCATGCTCGAGATCGTCGACGACGGCGTGTTCGAACGCCATCCGGACGCGATCCTCGAAGCGTTCCTGCTGTACGAGGCGACCCGTGGCGTGAAGGGTCTGTCCGCCCGGACGCTGCGCGCGCTGTACAACTCGCGCGAGATCATGAACGACACGTGGCGGCGCGATCCGCAGAACCGCCGCACGTTCATGCAGATCCTGCAGCAGCCCGAAGGTATCACGCATGCGTTCCGGCTGATGAACCAGACGAGCGTGCTCGGCCGCTATCTGCTGAATTTCCGCCGCATCGTCGGCCAAATGCAGCACGACCTTTACCACGTGTACACGGTCGACCAGCACATCCTGATGGTGTTGCGCAACATTCGCCGCTTCGCGGTGGCCGAGCACGCGCACGAGTACCCGTTCTGCAGCCAGCTGATCGGCAATTTCGAGCGCCCGTGGGTGCTGTATGTCGCGGCGCTGTTCCACGACATCGCGAAGGGCCGCGGCGGCGACCACTCGACGCTCGGGATGGCCGACGCGCGGCGTTTCTGCCGCGAGCACGGGATCGCCGGCGACGACGCGGCGCTGATCGTGTGGCTCGTCCAGCATCACCTGACGATGAGCCAGGTCGCGCAGAAGCAGGACACGAGCGACCCGGAGGTCATCAAGCGCTTCGCCGAAGTCGTCGGCAACGAGCGCTACCTCACCGCCCTCTACCTGCTGACCGTCGCCGATATCCGCGGCACGAGCCCGAAGGTGTGGAACACGTGGAAGGGCAAGCTCCTCGAAGACCTCTACCGGATTACGCTGGCAGTGCTCGGCGGCGCCAATCCCGACGCGCATTCGGAACTGAAGTCGCGGCAGGAGCAGGCGCTCGCGCTGCTGCGCCTCGAGACCGTGCCCGACGACGCGCACCGCGCGCTGTGGGATCAGCTCGACATCGGCTTTTTCCTTCGCCACGACGCGGCCGACATCGCATGGCAGACGCGCGTGCTGTACCGGCACGTGAACGCCGAGACCGCGATCGTCCGCGCGCGGCCGTCGCCGATCGGCGACGCGCTGCAAGTGCTCGTGTACGTGAAGGACCGCCCCGACCTGTTCGCGGGCATTTGCGCGTACTTCGACCGCAACGGGCTGTCGGTGCTCGATGCGCGCGTCAGCACGACGCGGCACGGCTATGCGCTCGACAACTTCATCGTCACGCAGACCGAACGCGACGTGCGCTACCGTGACATCGCGAATCTCGTCGAACAGCAACTCGCGACGCGCCTTGCCGAAACCGCGTCGCTGCCTGAGCCGTCCAAGGGTCGCCTGTCGCGGCTGTCCCGGACGTTTCCGATTACGCCGCGCGTCGACCTCCGGGCCGACGAGCGCGGTCAGTACTACATCCTGTCCGTGTCCGCCAACGACCGGCCGGGCCTTCTCTATTCGATCGCGCGCGTCCTGGCCGAGCATCGGGTCGGCGTCCACGCGGCGCGGATCAATACGCTCGGCGAACGCGTCGAGGACATCTTCCTGCTCGACGGTGCCGGCCTGTCCGACAACCGCTTGCAGATCCAGCTCGAAACCGAATTGCTGCGCGCGATCGCAGTCTGAATGAATCCCAGCGTTTATGCGCACCAAATTGACCGTCAAGAATCCGCGGCCGGCGTCGCCGACCCGCGCACCTGTCCGCTCTGGCAGCCTCGTCGCCCGCAAGGCGGTGCGCCCCGCCGCGCCGTCCGCGGCCGACAAGCCGCCGCGCCCGAAGAAGGCCGCCGCACCGGCCGCCGCCGGCGAGCGCGCGTTCAAGCCGCGCGGCGCGGAGGGCCCGGGTGCGGAACGCGCTCCGGCGAAGCGCGCACCGCGTGACGGCGGCGCCGAGCGCGGCTATCGCAGTGACGCGAAGCCTGGCGGCCGCGCCGAACGCGGCGACGCCCGTCCGTATCGCGGCACCGACGGCAAGCCCGATGCGCGGCCGCGCCGTGCGGGTACCGAAGGCGGTGCACGTGCGCCCTATCGTGACAAGGCAGCCGGTGAAGGCGAAAAGCGCAGCTTCGGCGAACGCCGCACGACATCCGACCGCCCGGCCCGTCGCAATGATGACGAGGCACGCCCGCGCCGCGCAGGCGCTGAAGGCGGCGCACGTGCCCCCTACCGCGACAAGGCAGCCGGCGCAGGCGAAAAGCGCAGCTTCGGCGAACGCCGTACGTCGTCCGACCGCCCCGCGCGTCGCAGCGACGACGATGCGCGCCCGCGCCGCGCAGGCGCTGAAGGCGGCGCACGTGCCCCCTACCGCGACAAGGCAGGCGGCGCAGGCGAAAAGCGCAGCTTCGGCGAACGCCGCACGACCTCCGACCGCCCGGCCCGTCGCAATGACGACGATGCACGCCCGCGCCGCGCAGGCGCCGAAGGCGCTGCACGCGCACCCTACCGCGACAAGGCAGCCGGCTACGGCGAAAAGCGAAGCTTCGGCGAACGCCGCACGTCGTCCGATCGCCCGGCGCGCCCCGCACGCGACAACGAACGTAGCGGCACCGAACGCCGCTCGACCGGCGCCGCGCTGAAGACCGCGCAACCGGTCAAGCGCCGCGCCGCCGACGTCGACCGCGGCGACGAAACGGGCCTGATGCGCCTGTCGAAGCGCATGTCCGAACTCGGCCTGTGCTCGCGCCGCGAAGCGGACGAATGGATCGAAAAGGGCTGGGTGCTCGTCGACGGCGAACGCATCGACACGCTCGGCACCAAGGTCCGCCCGGACCAGAAGATCGAGATCGACGAGCGCGCGAGCGCCGCGCAGGCCGCGCAGGTGACGATCCTGCTGCACAAGCCGGTCGGCTACGTGTCGGGTCAGGCGGAAGACGGCTACGAGCCGGCATCGGTACTGATCACGCGCGCGAACCAGTGGAGCGGCGACCGGTCGCAACTGCGCTTCTCGCCGCAGCATCTGCATGCGCTCGCACCGGCCGGGCGGCTCGACATCGATTCGACCGGCCTGCTCGTGCTGACGCAGAACGGCCGGATCGCGAAGCAGCTGATCGGCGAGCAGTCGGACATCGACAAGGAATACCTGGTGCGCGTGCGCTTCGGCGAACGGCTGATCGACATCGACCAGCACTTCCCCGCGGAATCGCTCGCGAAGCTGCGCCACGGTCTCGAGCTCGACGGCGTCCCGCTGAAGCCCGCGATGGTGAGCTGGCAGAACGGCGAACAGTTGCGTTTCGTGCTGCGCGAAGGCAAGAAGCGCCAGATCCGCCGCATGTGCGAGCTGGTTGGTCTCGAAGTGATCGGCCTGAAACGCGTGCGGATGGGCCGCGTGATGCTCGGCGCGTTGCCGCAAGGGCAATGGCGCTATCTGTCGGCTGACGAGTCGTTCTGACGGCGGGCACGCACTGCGTGCCGCGCAATGCAAAAAGCCCGCGCGAGCGGGCTTTTTTCGTTTCGGTACGGCGACGGCGCGCGCGGCCGCATGAAGGTCAGTCGTCGTCGGCCGGATCAAGCCCCGGAAACAACACTTCGGTGAAGCCAAAGCGCGTGAAGTCGGTGATCCGCATCGGATACAGCTTGCCGATCAGGTGATCGTATTCGTGCTGGACGACCCGCGCGTGGAAGCCTTCGGCGACGCGGTCGAGCTTCGCGCCGAACTGATCGAAGCCGCTGTAGCGCACCTTCGCATAGCGGCTGACGACGCCGCGCATGCCCGGCACCGACAGGCAGCCCTCCCAGCCCTCTTCCATGTCCGGCGGCATGTACTCGAGCTTCGGGTTGATCAGCACCGTCTCGGGCACGGGCGGTGCGTCCGGATAACGGTTGTTGCTGCCGAAGCCGAAGATGATGATCTGCAGACCGACACCAATTTGCGGCGCGGCAAGCCCCGCACCGTTCGCGTGATGCATCGTCTCGAACATGTCCGCGACGATCTCGTGCAGTTCGGGGGTATCGAACCGCTCGACCGGCTTGGCGACTTCGAGCAGGCGCGGATCGCCCATCTTCAGGATCTCGCGAATCATGGCGTGTTGCCCTCCAGGAGTTGGTGCAGTCCGTCTTCGTCCAGCACGGGGATGCCGAGTTCCTCGGCCTTCGCGAGCTTGCTGCCGGCGTCAGCGCCCGCGACCACGTAATCCGTCTTCTTCGATACCGAGCCCGCGACTTTCGCGCCCGCCGCTTCGAGCATCTCCTTCGCCGCGTCGCGCGTGAGCGTCGGCAGCGTGCCCGTCAGCACGACCGTCTTGCCGGCGAGCACGCCCTGCGGCGCCTTCGGCGCGGGCGGGCCTTCGGGCCACGTGACCTTGCCGGGCGCACGCAACTGCTCGATCACCGTGCGGTTGTGCTCTTCCGCGAAGAACTGGTGCAGCGACTCGGCCACGATCGGACCGACGTCGTTCACTTCGAGCAGTTCCTCGATCGACGCGTCCATGATCGGCGTCAGCGACCCGAAATGCTTCGCGAGATCCTTCGCGGTCGATTCGCCGACATGGCGGATCCCGAGCCCGTAGATGAAGCGTGCGAGGGTCGTGTGCTTCGCCTTTTCGAGCGAGTTGAGCAGATTCTGTGCGGACTTCTCGGCGAACCGGTCGAGTTCCGCGAGCGTCGCGAAACCGAGATTGAACAGGTCGGCCGGCGTGCGCACGAGGTTCAGTTCGACGAGCTGATCGATGATCTTCTCGCCGAGCCCGTCGATGTCGAGCGCGCGGCGCTGCGCGAAGTGCCACAGCGCCTGCTTGCGCTGCGCCGGGCAAAACAGGCCGCCCGTGCAGCGCGCGATCGCCTCGTCGGGCAGGCGCTCGATCTTCGAGCCGCATACCGGGCACTCGGTCGGCATCACGAACTCGGCCGCATCGGCCGGCCGGCGGTCGAGCAGCGCGCCGACGACTTCGGGGATCACATCGCCCGCACGCCGCACGATCACGGTATCGCCGATCCGGATGTCCTTGCGGCGCA
This sequence comes from Burkholderia sp. BCC1638, assembly GCF_902833195.1. Classification (NCBI taxonomy): domain Bacteria; kingdom Pseudomonadati; phylum Pseudomonadota; class Betaproteobacteria; order Burkholderiales; family Burkholderiaceae; genus Burkholderia; species Burkholderia sp. BCC1638. The sequence continues at coordinate 227,248 of NZ_CADFEC010000005.1, read as the reverse complement.
CTTCGTCCTCGTTGTGCAGCGTTGCGTTGGTTACCGTCGCGCCGCCGACGAACACCGGCTCGAGCCGCGCGACCGGCGTGATCGCGCCCGTGCGGCCGACCTGCACGTCGATCGCGACGAGCTTCGTCAATGCTTCCTGCGCGGGGAACTTGTGCGCGAGCGCGAAGCGCGGCGCGCGCGACACGAAGCCGAGGCGGTCCTGCTCGTCGCGCCGGTTGACCTTGTAGACGACGCCGTCGATATCGTACGGCAGCGATTCGCGCTTCTCGCCGACCTTGCGGAAGAAACCGAGCAGGCCTTCGGCACCGAGCACGACCGCGCGTTCGCGGTTCACTGGCAGGCCGAGCGACTCGTACCAGTCGAGCAGCGCGCTGTGCGTGTCCGGCATCGGCATCCCGTCGAGCACGCCGATCCCATACGAGAAGAACGACAACGGACGCTGCGCGGTGATCTTCGGGTCGAGCTGGCGCAGGCTGCCGGCCGCCGCATTGCGCGGATTCGCGAATTCGCGCTGCTCGGCCGCGCGCTGGCGTTCGTTCAGGCGTGCGAAATCGCGCTTGAACATCAACACCTCGCCGCGCACGTCGAGCACGGCCGGCACGTGCGCGCCCTTCAGCTTCAGCGGGATCGAACGGATCGTGCGGACATTCTCCGTCACGTCCTCGCCGGTCGTGCCGTCGCCGCGCGTCGATGCCTGCACGAACACGCCGCGCTCGTAGCGCAGCGAGATCGCGAGCCCGTCGAACTTCAGCTCGCATGCGTATTCGACGGGATCCGTCACCGAGCCGGCGAGATCGGTCGTCTTGCCGAGCGCATCGGCGACGCGCTTGTCGAACGCGGCGATGTCCTCGTCGGCGAAGCCGTTGTTCAGCGACAGCATCGGCGCGTCATGGACGACCGGCGTGAAACCGCTCGCCACTTCGCCGCCGACGCGCTGCGTCGGCGAATCGGGCGTCACGAGTTCCGGATGGTCGGTTTCGAGCTGTTGCAGCTCGCCGAAGAGCCGGTCGTATTCGGCGTCGGGCAGATCCGGCTGGTCGAGTACGTAATAGGCGTAATTCGCCCGCTCGAGTTGATCGCGCAGCCACGCGGCACGCGCGTCGGGGTGGCTGGCTGGCGGTTCGGCTTGGGTTCGGGCCATGCTGGCGGCAATTCGCTCTGAAAAATCGGATGTTCGATTATCTCAGTTTGACGCCGCGGCGGGGGCACGCGATGCATGCCGCGCAGGCCCGCTGCGGTGCACACGGACGGAGTGTGCGGCGCTGCAACGACAACGGGCGACGGCATCGCAGGCCGTCGCCCGTGAACGCGTTACTGGCTGAAGAGGCGGCGCGTGACCGGCGAACCGGCCGGGATGCCCGCTTCCTCGAGCTTCGCGTACAGCTTCATGAGTTGCTGGTCGATCGCCACCAGCGTCGATTCCGGCAGCGGCCGGCGCGAATCGTCGACGACCCGCGCACCGATCCGCTCGGACAGCGACTTCGCGTAGTCGCACATCAGCCGGAACGGCAGGATGTCCTCTTCGGCAACCGGCACGTCGAGCACCAGCGTGATCATGTTGCCGCCCTTGTAGGTCAGGTCGTCACGCAGGAAGTTCGTGTCGCCGAACTGCAGCATGAACACGGGGTTCTGCTTCGCATCGAGCTTCACGAAGCGCGTGCCGTCGCGCGACAGCAGCAGCCCGTCCTGGGAAGCGACGGCCTGCACGTAGTTCGCCGACCACGGCGCGCCATCCGACATCACGTTGATCGACAACTGCGCGTCGCACTGCGCGGCAAAGCCGTCGAGTTCGCGCGCCATCGCGACCGTCTCCATCATGTCCGGGAATTCCGGTGCGCCGTCGATCGCGTCGGCGAATTGCTGGACGCCCGTCACGAATTCGGAGAATTCGAGTTCGTTCAGCGCGCCGCTGCGGTTCGCGAGCTGGGCGGCGGCACGCAGCTCTTCATAGCGCACGCCGTTCTGCAGCAGTTCCCACTGGCCGCCTTCCGGCTTGCCCTCGATATGCACGGGCTTGCTGCCCGCGCGGCGCAGCCGCTGCGCGACCGGCAGGATCTTGTCGCCCGGCAGCGGCGCGCCGAGGCGAATCGGCACGATGCAGTCGATCCGGCGGTCGACGATCGCGGGCGGCGCCGACGAAATCGTCGTCGCGGCGGGCAGCACGGGTTCAGCCGGTTCATTCGAGGCATCCTCGGCCGGTGCTTCCTGCGTGGCGGCGACCGCACCTTCGTCGACGGCCTGCTCGGTCAACGCCGACGGCGCGTCGACGCCGGTGGCCTCGGCCTGCAGGTCGGCCGGCGTGTCGGCAGGCGCCACGCCACCGAAAGTCGGCTCGACGCGCGCGGCGTCGGCCGACGCGCTCGCGGCAGCGGCGGCCGGTGCCGGCGCCGTGGATTCGCGGCGCACGGGCTGGCGCACCGGCTCGATGAACGGCAGCTCTTCATCGCGCTCGGGGCGATTCATCGCCTCGGCCGTCTCTTCCGGCATCGGACGCGGCATCCTGCGCCGCACCTTCGCGCCCTGCCACGCGTTGTAGACCACGACGCCGCCCACCACGACGGCGCCCGCGCCGATCAATCCGAGTGTCAACTCGTCCATGCATGCTCCATCAGCAATTCTTGTTCGTCGGACCCGCGAACGGGCGCCCATGCGCCGCGCGAACGCGGTCCGGTTTCGTCAAACGTCAATTCTGGGCAAAACCCGCGGCGGTTTCCATGTCCACCGCAACGATCCGCGACACGCCCTGCTCCTGCATCGTCACGCCGATCAGCTGCTGCGCCATCTCCATCGCGATCTTGTTGTGCGAGATGAAGAGGAACTGCGTCTTGTCGGACATCGCGCGCACGAGATTCGCGAAACGCTCGGTGTTCGCGTCGTCGAGCGGCGCGTCGACCTCGTCGAGCAGACAGAACGGCGCCGGGTTCAGCTGGAACATCGCGAACACCAGCGCGGTGGCGGTCAGCGCCTTTTCGCCGCCCGACAGCAGGTGGATGGTCGCGTTCTTCTTGCCTGGCGGCTGCGCCATCACCTGCACGCCCGCGTCGAGGATCTCGTCGCCCGTCATGATCAGCTTCGCCTGGCCGCCGCCGAACAGGCGCGGGAACAGGTCGCTGAAGTGACGGTTGACCTCGTCGAACGTGCCCTGCAGCAGCGTGCGGGTTTCCTGGTCGATCTTGTGGATCGCATCCTCGAGTGTCGTGATCGCATCGGTCAGGTCGGCCGACTGCGCATCGAGGAACACCTTGCGCTCGCTCGCGGCCTTCAGCTCGTCGAGCGCGGCCATGTTGACCGGGCCCAGCGCGTTGATCGCGTTGTTCAGGCGCGTGACCTCGCCCTGCAGGTACGACGGTTTCAGGTCGGGCGTCAGCTTCTCGCGCAGCGCTTGCTCGTCGACCTCGGCCGCCGCGAGCTGCTCGGCAAACTGCTCGACGGACAGGCGCGCGGCCTGCTCCTTCAGCTGCAGCTCGGTGATGCGGTCGCGCAACGGCTGTAGCGAACGCTCGGCGACGAGACGCTGCTCGTCCGAGGCGCGCAGCTTAGCCGTCAGGTCGTCGAGTTCGATCCGCGCGGCCTGCAACGCCTCTTCCTTCACCGCGCGAATTTCGAGCGCGTCCTGCAGGCCCGTGTGCGCGGTCTGTTCGTTGATCGTTTCGAGTTCGGCGCGCGCGTCTTCCAGCGACGCGGCGACGCGCTCGCTCTGCTCGTGCGCAACCTGGATGCTGCGCTTGAGCTCGTCGATCCGCGTGACCGCGTTGCGCGCGGCGAAGCGTGCGTCGTTCGCGCCGCGCTCGAGGTCGCGCGCTTCCTGGCGCGCCTGCGTCAGCGATTCGTCGAGCGCCTCGAATGCGAGCTGGTTGTCCTCGAAGCGCGCCTGCAGTTCCGCGAGTTCGCCGTCGAAACGCTCGAAGTTCGCTTCCGATTCCGCGCGCAGCGCGCGCTGCTCGTCGATCTGCGCGCCGATTTCCTCGAGCTCCTCGCGGATCTGCGTGCTGCGCTGCGTGTAGCGCTCATGCGCCTGTGCGAGTTTCAGCACGTCCATCTGCAGTGCGTGCACGCGCTGCGTCGCGCGCTCGGCCTGCGCGCGCACGTCGCCGAGCGCCTGCGTGGCCTGCGTGTGCGCGGCCTCCGCCCGCACGGCGGCGGTGCGGGCCTCGTCGGCGAGCAGCGCCTGCGCGCGCACCTGGCGCGTCAGGTTCTCGATTTCCTGCTGGCGTGCCAGCATCCCGGCCTGCTCCGAATCGGCCGCGTACAGCTGCACGCCGACACGCGTGACGATGTGGCCGGCCTTGACGACGAACGCGCCGCCTGCCGGCAGTTGCGCGCGCGTCGCGAGCGCCTGCGCGACGTCGTCGGCGACGTACACGTTGCCGAGCCAGTCGTTCAGCACCGCACGGATGCCCGCATCGTCGATGCGTACGAGCGACAGCACCGGGCGCAGCCCGGCTGCGGCGGCCGGCGGTTCACCGGCCGCGGGCGGCGCGTAGAACGCGAGCTTCGCGGGCGGCGCGTCGGTCGCGAACGCCTTCACCCAGTCGAGATTCGACACTTCGAGCGCAGCCAGACGGTCGCGCAGCACGGCCTCGAGCGCCGCTTCCCAGCCCGCCTCGACGTGCAGCTTCTTCCAGAGACGCGGCAGCGCGCCGAGCTCGTGCTTGTCGAGCCACGGCTGGATCTTGCCTTCGGTCTGCACGTTCTCCTGCAGCTGCTTGAGCGCGGCGAGCCGCGCCTCGAGCTGGTGGATCTGCGCGCTTTCGGCCTGCACGCGCTCCTGCGCGGCACGGCGTTCGCCGTCGAGGCGCGGCAGCGCGTCCTGCGCATCGGTGAGGCGTGCCTGGGCTTCGGCGAGGATCTCTTCCTGCTCGGCGAGCTGCATGCGCAACTCCTCGAGCTGGGCTTCGTCCGGTGCGTCGAGCCCGCCCGCCTCGGACTTCAGGCGTTCGTGGCGCTGCTGAAGCTGCTGGAGCTGCTGGTCCGCATTGCGCTGGTGCGCCGCCTCGAGCTTCAATGACTGTTCGGTCTGCGCGATCCGCGCGCGTTCGTCGTTGAGCTGCGCCTGCGCATCGCGCCATTTCGCCTCGAGCGCCGGCAGCGCGTCGTGTTTCGCGGCCGCGTTGTCTTCAGCAAGCGCGGCCTTCTCGTCGGCCATTGCCCGCGCTTCTTCGGCTTCCTCGAGCTCGTCCTGCGCCTTCTCGGCCTGCGCGCGCCATTGCTCGCGCTGCGCGTTCAGCGCGGCGATCTGCGCCTGCACGCGATTGCGCGATTCGACGATGAACTTGATCTCGGCCTCGAGGCGGCTCACTTCGGCGTTCGCCTCGTAGAGCGCCCCCTGCGCGCCCTGCATCGCGTCGCTCGCCGAATAATGCGCGACCCGCAACGTCTCGAGCTGCGACTCGACCTCGCGCAGCTTTGCCGTCTGCGCCTCGAGGTCGATCTGCGCCTGCTCGATCGCGCGCTGCTGCTTCTGCTGCTCGCTCGCGGCCTCGTTCTTGCGCAGCAGCCACAACAGGCGCTGCTTCTCCTCGCCGTCGGCGACGAGTTCCTTGTATTTGGTCGCGACGACGGCCTGCGCCTCGAGCTTCTCGAGGTTCGCGCCGAGCTCGCGGACGATGTCCTCGACGCGCGTCAGGTTCTCGCGCGTGTCGTGCAGGCGGTTCTCCGTCTCGCGGCGGCGCTCCTTGTACTTCGACACGCCGGCGGCTTCCTCGAGGAACACGCGCAGCTCTTCCGGCTTCGCCTCGATGATCCGCGCGATCATGCCCTGGCCGATGATCGCGTACGCGCGCGGGCCGAGGCCCGTGCCGAGGAAGATGTCCTGGATGTCGCGGCGGCGCGCCGGCAGGTTGTTGATGTAGTAGCTCGACGTGCCGTCGCGCGTCAGCACGCGCTTCACGGCGATCTCGCCGTACTGGCCCCACTGCCCGGCCGCGCGGCCGTCGGAGTTGTCGAAAATCAGTTCGACGCTGGCCCGGCTGCCGGGCTTGCGTGCGGTCGAGCCGTTGAAGATCACGTCCTGCATCGACTCGCCGCGCAGCTCGGACGCGCGCGACTCGCCGAGCACCCAGCGCACGGCATCGATGATGTTGGACTTGCCGCACCCGTTCGGGCCCACCACGCCGACAAGCTGGCCCGGAACCTGGAAATGCGTGGGATCGACAAAGGATTTGAAGCCAGCGAGTTTGATCGAGCTCAGACGCACGGCGGTATCGGATGTGAAGAAGGTGTGAAACGGACGGGGCCGCGACGTGCGGGGCCGGACGGCCCGTGCGCGCGATGCGCCCCGGAATTCAAAAGCGGGGCCGCGCGCATCCAGCGTTGGGCCCCGCAAACGGCTTCCATCATACCATCGCGCGTGCGCCGTCCCGCCCGTCGCCGGGTTTGCCCGATGCCGGCGCGGCACGATGGACCCGGCTCGACAGCAGCGTCGCCAGCACGATGCATGCGCCACCCGCCCACTCGCGCGCCGTCGGTAGTTCGTTCGCGAACACCCACGCGGACAGCGCGGTGATCACGATCTCGAACAGCATGATGATCGACGCGCGGTTCGCCGGCACGCGCGCGAGGCCATATTGCACGAGCAGGTTGTTCGCCGCCATCGTCACGCCGATCGCGGCGACGATCAGCGCGGCGACGCCGAGCTGGCCGCCCGCCGGCGCGGCCGGCAGCCCCTCGAACAGCGATGCGATCGCGCCGAACACCGCCGCGCCGCCGAACAGCGTCGCCGTGCGCATTTCGGCGCGCATGTCCGGCAGCTCGCGGCTCGCCTTGATCACGAGCACGTTGCTCATCGCGAAACTCAGGCCGGCCGCGAGCCCCGCCCATTCGGCCGGGTTGGCCGGCAGCGGCATGCCGAGCTTCGGCGACCACAGCATCAGCATCGCGCCGCCGATCGACAGCGCCGCAAGCCCCACGCCGGCCCAGGTCAGCCGCTCGCGCAGCAGGAAATGCGCGTAGATCGCGGTCCAGGCGGGCGTCAGGTAGAACAGCAGCATCACGCGCAGCACTTCGCCGTGGATCGTGCCCCATACGAAGCCCAGGTTCGTCACGCCCGCCGTGATCGCGATGCCAGGCAGCACCCAGTGCCAGCGCAGCGTGGCGATCGTGCGGTGCCGCACGACCACTACGAACAGGAAAGCAACGGCGCTCGTCAGCGCGCTCGCCAGCGTGCCGGTGAGCCCGAGCGACGCGAGGATCCGCAGCGGATACCAGATCAGGCCCCATACCGACGCGCCGATCAGGATGGCCAGCGTCGGCAGGCTGCCGCGTACCGCGTTATTCATTTGGTTCGATACCCTTTATTCGACCGGCCCGGCCGCCGTTCCGGCGGGCCGTGACCGCATTGCATCACGCTATAATCGTCCGTTGCGACCCGCGCGCCGTCGGCGCCCGCTCGCAGCCGTGCGGCACCCGCGCCGCCCCTTTCGCTCCAACCGGCCGCGATGGCCGCTTCGCCCGTGAACCCTCGACTCGACTCGCTCCAGCCCTATCCCTTCGAAAAGCTGCGCGCCCTGTTCAAGGACGTGACGCCCTCCGCCGGCCTGAAACCGATCAGCTTCGGTATCGGCGAGCCCAAGCACCCGACTCCGGCGCTGATCCGCGACGCCGTGGTGGCTTCGCTCGACGGCCTCGCGTCATATCCGGCCACGGCCGGCTCGGACGCGCTGCGCACGTCGATCGCGCACTGGCTGGAGCGCCGCTACGGGCTGCCGGCGATCGACCCGGCCACGCAGGTGCTGCCCGTGTCGGGGTCGCGCGAGGCGCTGTTCTCGCTCGCGCAGACGGTGATCGACGCGCGCCCGACCGCGGACGGCGAGAAAGCGATCGTACTCTGTCCGAATCCGTTCTATCAAATTTACGAAGGCGCGGCGCTCCTGGCCGGTGCCGAACCCTATTTCGCGAACAGCGACCCGGCGCGCAACTTCGCGTGCGACTACGCGGCCGTGCCCGAGGAAGTCTGGGCGCGCACCCAGCTGCTGTACGTGTGCTCGCCGGGCAATCCGACGGGCGCCGTGCTGACGCTCGACGACTGGCGCGAGCTGTTCGCGCTGTCCGACCGCCACGGCTTCGTGATCGCATCCGACGAGTGCTATTCGGAGATCTACTTCGACGAAGCGGCGCCGCCGCTCGGCGGCCTCGAGGCCGCGCACCGCCTCGGTCGCGGCTTCGAGCGGCTCGTGATGCTGTCGAGCCTGTCGAAGCGCTCGAACGTGCCGGGCATGCGCTCGGGCTTCGTCGCCGGCGACGCCGCGCTGCTGAAGAAATTCCTGCTCTACCGCACGTATCACGGCGCCGCGCTGTCGCCGGTCTGGCAGCACGCGAGCATCGCCGCGTGGAACGACGAGGCGCACGTGCGCGAGAACCGCGCGCTGTACCTGCAGAAGTTCAGCACGGTCACGCCGATGCTGGCCGACGTGATCGACGTGAAGCTGCCCGACGCCGCGTTCTACCTGTGGGCCAATGTCGCGCGCACCGGCCTGTCGGATACCGAGTTCGCCCGCCGCCTGTACGCCGACTATAATGTGACGGTTCTGCCCGGCTCGTACCTGGCGCGCGATGCGCACGGCACGAATCCGGGCCGCGATTTCATCCGGATCGCGCTCGTCGCGGGCACCCCCGAATGCGTCGAGGGCGCGCAACGCATCGTCGATTTCTGCCGGGCTCTCGCGCGGTAAGACGTCCATCCCGATCAATTCCATTCATCTCCTGCGAAAACGAACATGTCGCAACAACTTCAGCAAATCATCGATACCGCCTGGGAAAACCGCGCCGAGCTGTCGCCGAAGGCCGCGCCCGCCGACATCCGCGAAGCCGTCGCTCATGCGATCGAGCAACTCGACAAGGGTGCACTGCGCGTCGCCGAGAAGATCGACGGCAACTGGACCGTGCACCAGTGGCTGAAGAAGGCCGTGCTGCTGTCGTTCCGCCTGGAGGACAACGCACCGATGCCGGCCGGCGGCTACTCGCAGTTCTACGACAAGGTGCCGTCGAAGTTCGCGAACTACACGGCCGAAGACTTCGCCGCGGGCGGCTTCCGCGTCGTGCCGCCGGCCATCGCGCGCCGCGGCTCGTTCATCGCGAAGAACGTCGTGCTGATGCCGTCGTACACCAACATCGGCGCGTACGTCGACGAAGGCACGATGGTCGACACGTGGGCCACGGTCGGCTCGTGCGCGCAGATCGGCAAGAACGTGCACCTGTCGGGCGGCGTCGGCATCGGCGGCGTGCTCGAGCCGCTGCAGGCGAACCCCGTCATCATCGAAGACAACTGCTTCATCGGCGCGCGCTCGGAAGTCGTCGAAGGCGTGATCGTCGAGGAGAATTCGGTGATCTCGATGGGCGTGTACCTCGGCCAGAGCACGAAGATCTACGATCGCGAAACGGGTGAAGTCAGCTACGGCCGCATCCCGGCCGGCTCGGTCGTCGTCGCCGGCAACCTGCCGTCGAAGGACGGCTCGCACAGCCTGTACTGCGCGGTGATCGTGAAGAAGGTCGACGCGAAGACCCGCGCGAAGGTCGGCCTGAACGAGCTGCTGCGAGGCGACTGATGGCCAAGCCGCGCACCGTGGTCGTCTACGGCATTCCGAACTGCGACACCGTGAAGAAGGCCCGCGTGTGGCTCGACGATCACGGCGTCGAGTTCGAGTTCCACGACTTCAAGAAGCTCGGCGTCAGCGCACCGCTCGTCGAGGACTGGCTGAAGGACGTGTCGCTCGACGCGCTCGTGAACAAGCGCGGCACGACGTGGCGCGGCCTGGACGACGCCATGAAGGCGGCCGCGGAAACGAAGTCCGGCGCGGTCGCGCTGATGATCCACAAGCCGTCGGTCATCAAGCGCCCCGTGCTCGTCGTCAACGGCCGCGTGAAATCGCTCGGTTTCGTGGCCGATCAGTACGCGGCCCTGTTTGCCGCCTAGGGCCGCCCGCGCTGCGCCCGCGCCGCGCACGACGCCCCATCGCTGCCGGCCACCGCGCCGGCATTTTTTATCGAAAGTGGTCCGAACCATGTCCGCCACCCTAGCCCTTACCGAACAGCTGATCGCCCGCGCGTCCGTCACGCCCGACGACCAGCATTGCCAGCAGATCATGACCGAGCGCCTCGCTGCGCTCGGCTTCGAATGCGAGACCATCGCGTCGCACGGCGTGACCAACCTGTGGGCCGTCAAGCGCGGCACCGACGGCCGCGACGGCAAGCTGCTCGCGTTCGCGGGCCACACCGACGTCGTGCCGACCGGCCCGCTCGAGCAGTGGACTTCGCCACCGTTCATTCCCGCGCATCGCGACGGCAAGCTGTACGGCCGCGGCGCGGCCGACATGAAGACGTCGCTCGCGGCGTTCGTCGTCGCCTCCGAGGAATTCGTCGCGGCCCACCCCGGCCATCGCGGCGCGATCGCGTTCCTGATCACGAGCGACGAGGAAGGACCGGCCACCGACGGCACCGTGAAGGTCGTCGAGCTGCTCGAAGCGCGCGGCGAACGCCTCGACTACTGCATCGTCGGCGAGCCGACGTCGACCGCCGAACTCGGCGACGTCGTGAAGAACGGCCGCCGCGGCTCGATGTCGGGCGAACTGATCGTCAAGGGCGTGCAGGGCCACATCGCGTACCCGCACCTCGCGAAGAACCCGATCCACCTGCTCGCGCCGGCGCTTGCCGAGCTCGCCGCCGAACAGTGGGACGAAGGCAACGAATACTTCCCGCCGACCACCTGGCAGGTGTCGAACCTGCATGCGGGCACCGGCGCGACCAACGTGATCCCCGGCCACGCGGACCTGATGTTCAACTTCCGCTTTTCGACGGCGAGCACCGTCGAAGGCCTGCAGGCACGCGTGCATGCGATCCTCGACAAGCACGGCCTCGAGTACACGCTGAAGTGGTCGGTGAGCGGCCTGCCGTTCCTCACGCCGCGCGGCGACCTGTCGAACGCGCTCGAGAACGCGATCCGCGCCGAAACCGGCCTCACGACCGAACTGTCGACGACGGGCGGCACGTCCGACGGGCGCTTCATCGCGCGCATCTGCCCGCAGGTGATCGAGTTCGGCCCGCCGAACGGCAGCATCCACAAGATCGACGAACACATCGACGTGCGCTTCGTCGACCCGCTGAAGAACGTGTACCGCCGCGTGCTCGAACAACTGATTGCCTGACGGAGCCTCGCATGACGACACCTTTTGCAACCGTTCGCGACCTGCTGCGCTATGCGGTCACGCGCTTCTCGAAGGCGAAGCTCGCGTTCGGCCACGGCTCGGACAACGCGTACGACGAAGCCGCCTACCTCGTGCTGCACACGCTCGACCTTCCGCTCGACACGCTCGAGCCGTTCCTCGATGCTCGCCTGCTGCCCGACGAAATCGCGGCAGTGCTCGCGGTGATCGAACGACGCGCGACCGACCGCGTGCCGGCCGCCTATCTCACGCATGAAGCGTGGATGCACGGCCACCGCTTCTACGTCGACGAGCGCGTGATCGTGCCACGCTCGTTCATCGGCGAGTTGCTCGACGACGGGCTGCAGCCGTATGTCGCCGATCCCGAACAGGTCGGCGCGGTGCTCGAGCTGTGCACCGGCTCCGGCTGCCTCGCGATTCTCGCGGCCAGCGCGTTCCCGAATGCCGAGATCGACTCGGTCGACCTGTCCGAGAAGGCACTCGAAGTCGCCAGGATCAACGTGCACGACTATGGTCTCGACGATCGCATCACGCTGCATCACGGCGACCTCTACGCGCCGCTGCCCGCGTTCCGCGCCGAGCCCGACACACGCTACGACGTGATCCTGACGAATCCGCCGTACGTGAACGCAACGTCGATGGCGGCCCTCCCGCCCGAATACCGGCACGAGCCGGAGATGGCGCTCGCGGGCGGCGACGACGGCATGGACATCGTGCGACGCATCATCGGGCAAGCGCACAAGTGGCTGCACGACGACGGCGTGCTCGTCGTCGAGATCGGCAACGAGCGCGAGCACGTCGAAGCCGCGTTCGGCGGCCTCGAGCTCACGTGGCTGCCCACCAGCGCGGGCGACGACGCCGTGTTCCTGATCCAGGCGTCGGACCTGCCGCGCAAGGCCTGACGGCACCCCACGACCGAACCGTGCGGTACGGCACACCGCTGTCCCGCACGGTTCGGTAAGATGCGCGTAAGCGGCTGTCGCGCCGCACGACCTCAGGAGTCCGTCACGCGCCCATGACCCTCGACTGGTTACACCTCGGCACCCTGATCCTGGCCATCCATGTGCTCGGGATCATTGCGGCGTGTCACGCGATCTTGAACACGCGCACGTCGCAAGGCGCGATCGCGTGGGCGGTATCGCTCGCCGCGATGCCGTACCTGACGCTCATTCCCTATCTGTTCCTCGGCCGCAGCAAGTTCTCCGGCTATGTCGACGCGCGGCGCCACGAGATGGAAGCGCTACGCACGCACACACCGCGCGCGCCGTGGCCCGATGCGAACGCAACCGACGGGCCGGCCGCCGACGCGATCGGCCGAGCCGCCGTGCTCGCGCTTACGCGGCTGGGCGGAATGCCGTTCGTCGGCGGCAATGCGGTGCGCACACTCGTGAACGGCGACGCGACCTTCTCGGCGATCCTGTCGGCGATCGACGCCGCGCGCGACTACGTAATCGTCCAGTTCTTCATCGTGCGCGACGACGCGCTCGGCCAGATGCTGCGCGACGCGCTGCTCGCCCGCGCGGCGGCCGGCGTGCGCTGCTACCTGCTGTACGACAGCATCGGCAGCTTCGACCTGCCGCACAGCTACGTCGACACGCTGCGCCGTGGCGGCGTCGAGGTCCATCCGTTCGCGACCCACCGCAAGTTCGTCAACCGCTTCCAGCTCAACTTCCGCAACCATCGCAAGATCGTCGTCGTCGACGGCAATCGCGCGTTCGTCGGCGGCCTCAACGTCGGCGTCGAATATCTCGGCGCGAACCGGCGCCTGTCGCCGTGGCGCGACACTCATATCGAGATCCGCGGCCCCGTGGTGGCCAGCATTCAGTACGTGTTCGCCGAAGACTGGCACTGGGCCACGCAGACGCTGCCGACGCTCGCCACGCCGCCGGAGGCGCTGCCCGACGACGCGATGCATTGCCTCGCCGTGCCGATGGGGCCGGCCGACAAACAGGAAACCGGCTCGCTGTTCTTCGTCGAGGCGATCAACGCCGCGCGCGAACGGATCTGGATCACGACGCCGTATCTCGTACCCGACGAAGCGGTGATCGCCGCGCTGAAGCTCGCGGTGATGCGCGGCGTCGACGTGCGCATCCTGATCCCGAGCCGGCGCGACCACTACGTCGTGTTCGAGGCGTCCAGGCTCTATGCGCGCGATCTCGTCGACGCGGGCGTCAAGGTGTTCCGCTACCGGCCCGGCTTCCTGCACCAGAAGGTCGTGCTGATCGACCGCGTCGCCGCCGCGATCGGCAGCGCGAATCTCGACAACCGTTCGTTCCGGCTCAACTTCGAAATCATGGTGCTGACCGTCGATCGCACGTTCGCCGACGAGGTCGAGGCCATGCTCGACGCCGATTTCGCACTGGCCTACGAAGTCGATGCGAACGAGTATCGGCGCTCGCCCGCGTGGCGACGCATCGCGATGCACGTCGCGCGCCTGTTCGCGCCGATCCTGTAGCGGCCGCGCGAGCGCCGAACGTGCGCTGCCTGGATGACGGCACACGCTTTCGCGGGATTCGGCTCGGCGCGGCCGCCACTGCCCGCTCGGTCCGAACAGCTCCCCCCCGCCGCTTCTCGGCGTTACAACAGCTTGTCGATATCCGCGGCGATGTCCTCGGGCTTCGTCGACGGCGCATAGCGCTTGACGATCCGCCCGTCACGGTCGATCAGGAATTTCGTGAAATTCCACTTGATCGCCTTGAGGCCGAGGATGCCGGGCGCCTCGTCGGTCAGGTAGCGGTACAACGGATGCGCGTGGTCGCCCTTCACGTCGATCTTCGCGAACATCGGGAACGTGACGCCGTAGTTGCGCTCGCAGAACGCGCCGATCTGCGCGGCGTCGCCCGGCTCCTGCTTGCCGAACTGGTTGCACGGGAAGCCGAGCACGAAGAAACCGCGCGCCGCGTACTGGTCGTACAGCTTCTGCAGGCCCGCATACTGCGGCGTGAAACCGCACTCGCTCGCGGTATTGACGATCAGCAGCACCTTGCCGCGGTACGCATCGAGCGACGCCGGCTCACCGGCGAGCGTCTCTGCGCTGAACGAATACAGGGTGGACATCGGGCACTCCTTTTACGAAACCGGATCGAGGTGGAGTCTAGGCCAAATCGTGCCGTTGCGGCACCTGCCGAACGGCCGATATCCGGGGCGATGCGCGCGCAGTCTAGAATAGCGGTTTTGGTCAGTCATTCCCGCCGTGATCCGTTTCAATCAGTTCAGCCTTGCGCGCGGCACCAAGCCGCTGTTCGAGTCGGCCTCGTTCGTGCTCAATCCCGGCGAAAAGGCCGGCCTGATCGGCGCGAACGGCGCCGGCAAATCGACGCTGTTCTCGGTCCTGCGCGGCGAGCTGCATTCCGACGCCGGCGATTTCGCGATGCCGCCGTCGTGGCGGATCGCCCACGTGTCGCAGGAAACGCCCGCCGTCGACCGCTCGGCGCTCGACTACACGCTCGACGGCGACACCGCGCTGCGCGAGATCGAAGCGCGCATCGCCGCCGCCTCGGCCGCGCATGACGGCGCAGCCGAGGCCGACGCACATGCGGCCTTCGCCGACGCCGACGGCTATACCGCACCGGCGCGCGCCGAAGCACTGCTGCTCGGCCTCGGCTTCACGCTCGCGCAGACGCGCGAATCGGTCGCCAGCTTCTCCGGCGGCTGGCGCATGCGGCTGAACCTCGCGCAGGCGCTGATGTGCCGCTCCGACCTGCTGCTGCTCGACGAACCGACCAACCACCTCGACCTCGACGCGATCGTCTGGCTCGAAGACTGGCTGCACCGCTACGCTGGCACGCTCGTCGTGATCTCGCACGACCGCGAATTCCTCGACTCGATCTGCAACGTCACGCTGCATCTGGAAAATCGCCAGGTGAAGCGCTACGGCGGCAATTACTCGCAATTCGAAGTGCTGCGCGCGCAACAACTGGCGCTGCAGCAAAGCGCATACGAAAAGCAGCAGAAGACGATCGAGCACCTGCAGAGCTTCGTCGACCGCTTCAAGGCCAAGGCGACCAAGGCCAAGCAGGCGCAAAGCCGGATGAAGGCGCTCGAGAAAATGGAGTTGATCGCGCCCGCGCACATCGCATCGCCGTTCACCTTCGAGTTCCGCACGCCCGATGCGGCGCCGAATCCGATGATGGTGATGGAGGACGTCCGCTGCGGCTACCACGCCGACGACGGAACCGACATCCCGATCGTCGAACGCGTGGCGCTGTCGATCCAGAACGGCCAGCGCATCGGCCTGCTCGGCGCGAACGGCCAGGGCAAGTCGACGCTGATCAAGACGCTGGCCGGCACGCTCGCGCCGCTGTCGGGCCACGTGCGCGACGGCAAGGGGCTGACGATCGGCTATTTCGCGCAGCACCAGCTCGAAACGCTGCGCGAGGACGATTCGCCGCTCGCGCATCTCGCCCGGCTCGCCCCCGATACGCGCGAGCAGGAACTGCGCGACTTCCTCGGCGGCTTCAATTTCTCGGGCGACATGGCGACGAGCCCGGTCGGCCCGTTCTCGGGTGGCGAGAAAGCGCGGCTCGCGCTCGCGCTGATCATCTGGCAGAAGCCGAACCTGCTGCTGCTCGACGAGCCGACCAACCACCTCGACCTCGAAACGCGTCACGCGCTGACGATGGCGCTCGCGCAGTTCGAAGGCACGCTGATCCTCGTCTCGCACGACCGCCACCTGCTGCGCGCGACCACCGACCAGTTCATGCTCGTCGCGAAACACCGTCTGCAGCCGTTCGACGGCGATCTCGACGATTACCGCGACTGGCTCCTGCAGCATGCGGCCGAGCAGCGCGCAGCCGCGAAGGCCGACAGCGCGGCAGCAGCGGGTGTGGATCCGGGCGTCAACCGCAAGGATCAGAAACGTCAGGCGGCCGAGGAGCGCCAGCGGTTGTCGCAGTTGAAGAAACCGCTGCAGAACCGCATCACGAAGCTCGAAAAGGAAATGGAAACATTGCACGCGGAGAAGGCTCGCCTCGACGCGTTCGTCGCCGATCCGGCGAGCTACGAGGCCGCGCGCAAGACGGAACTGACCGACGCGATCCGCAAGCTCGGTGAGGTCAATACCCGGCTCGAAACGGTCGAGGCGGACTGGCTCGCCGTGCAGGAAGAGCTCGAGCAGATCGGCTGACCAGGGCCCGGGCGCCGTCGGCCGATCGCTTCATCTGCCACGCGCGGCACCCCCGGGATGCGTCGACGCCCGACGCACCGCCCGGCTGCGCCGGGCCCGGAAACGACAAGGCCGGGCACTCAGGCCCGGCCTCTTCGTCATTGTCGCGTTCGCCGTTGTCGCGTCGGCCGTTCGTCGGCCCCGCCGTCCGCTCAACGCCGCGGCAACGTATCGCGCGGCATCTGCTCGTCGTCGTCCATCAGGTGACGCCGCCCTTCGGTCGGCCGGCGGATCGCCGCGGCAACCTCCGCTTCCGTCACGTCCTCGGACACGACCCGGCGCGCGATGCGCCCTTCGTCGTCGATCCACTCGACGATCCGGCATCCACCGCCCCACGGCCGAACGATCGGCTCCGACACGCGGCAGCCGCGCAGGTTGTAACTGCGTCCGCCCGGCGTTTCCCCATACTGTTTGAACATAGGTTCCCTTCGCATTGCGCGGTTCGACAATCCGGCAAAGGATAGGGAAAAGCGATGTCCGGCGGGTTACATCAGCCTACATATTCTTTACAACGAATTACGCGACAGATCGGGGCGGGCCGGCACGCGCGGGTGCCGGCCACCACGGTCATTCGAGATCGCGCACGCGGTCGATCGCCTGCTCGATCCGCTCGACGGCCATCACGTTCAGCCCTTCGATCGGCTGTTTCGGCGCATTCGCCTTCGGGATCAGCGCTGCGGTGAAACCAAGCTTCGCCGCCTCGCGCAGCCGTTCCTGGCCACGCGGCGACGGCCGGATCTCGCCCGCCAGCCCCACTTCGCCGAATACGATCAGGCCCTTCGGCAGCGCCTTGTTGCGCATCGACGAATGGATCGCGAGCAGCACCGCGAGGTCGGCGGCCGGTTCGGTGATCTTCACGCCGCCCACCGCGTTCAGAAACACGTCCTGATCGAAACACGCGATGCCCGCATGACGGTGCAGCACCGCGAGCAGCATCGCGAGCCGGTTCTGCTCGAGGCCGACCGCGAGCCGGCGCGGGTTCGGCACGTGGGCCGTATCGACGAGCGCCTGGATTTCGACGAGCAGCGGGCGTGTGCCCTCCTGCGTGACGAGCACGCAGGAACCCGGCACGACCTGCTCATGCTGCGACAGGAACAGCGCGGACGGATTCGCGACACCGCGCAGCCCGCGCTCGGTCATCGCGAACACGCCGAGTTCGTTGACCGCACCGAAGCGGTTCTTGAACGCGCGCACGAGCCGGAACGACGAATGGGTGTCGCCTTCGAAATACAGCACAGTGTCGACAATGTGCTCGAGCACGCGCGGGCCGGCGAGGTTGCCCTCCTTCGTCACGTGTCCGACCATGATGATCGCGGTGCCGGACTGCTTCGCGATGCGCGTGAGCTGCGCCGCGCACTCGCGCACCTGGGCCACCGAACCGGGCGCCGACGTCAGCGCTTCGGAATAGACAGTCTGGATCGAGTCGATGACGGCAACGTCCGGCCGTTCCGCATCGATCGCGGCCTGGATCTTCTCGAGCTGGATTTCGGCGAGCAGCTTCAACTCGGCCGCCGGCGCGCCGCCGTCGAGCAGCGCGAGCCGTTGCGCGCGCAACGCGATCTGCGCGGCCGATTCCTCGCCGCTGATATAGAGTGCACGACGCTCGCTCGCGATGTCCGCGAGCGACTGCAGCAACAGCGTCGACTTGCCGATGCCCGGATCGCCGCCGATCAGCACGACGCCGCCCGGCACCAGCCCGCCGCCCAGCACGCGGTCGAATTCGCCGATGCCGGTGGAGAAGCGCGGCACGTCGGCCGCCTCGATGTCGACAAGCCGCTGCACGGGCGCCCGCTTCGCGAGCGACTGGAAGCGATGGGCGGCCGGAGACTCGGCGACCGATTCGACGAGCGTGTTCCAGGCCTGGCACGACGGGCATTGCCCCTGCCACTTCGGGGTTTGTCCGCCGCACTCGCTGCAGACGTAGACGGTTTTCTGTTTTGCCACGCGTGCTGCCCTTATTCCGCGCGCACCGGCACGCGGCCGGCGACCGCGCACATCAGTTCATAGCCGATGGTCCCGCAATGGCGCGCGACGTCGTCGATCGGCAGCGCGTCGCCCCACAGCTCGACCCGCGCGCCGACGCCGGCCTGCGGGCACGGCGTCAGGTCGACGGTAATCATGTCCATCGATACGCGGCCGACGATCCGCGTGCGGATGCCGTCGACGATCACCGGCGTGCCTTCGGGCGCGACGCGCGGATAGCCGTCCGCATAGCCGCACGCGACGACGCCGATGCGCATCTGCGCCTGCGCGGAGAACGTCGAGCCGTAGCCGATCGCCTGCCCCTTCGCGATCGTCTGCACGGCGATCAGCTCGGACGCGAGCGTCATCGCGGGCTTCAGGCCCGTGTCGGCGATGTCGGCCGACAGCCCCGACGGCGACGCGCCGTACAGCACAATCCCCGGGCGCACCCAGTCGAAGTGCGTATCCGGATGCCACAGCACGGCAGCCGAATTCGCGAGACTGCGCGCACCGGCAATGTTTTCCGCACCGCGCTCGAACGTCGCGAGCTGCTCGGCCACACCGCGCTCGTTGTCCGCGTCCGAAAAATGGGTCATCAACGTAATCTGGCCGATGCCGGGGCACGCGCGGGCGCGCTCCCACGCGGCGCGGTATTTCTCCGGCACGTAGCCGAGCCGGTTCATCCCGCTGTTCATCTTGAGGTGCACGTTGACCGGCTTCGACAACCGCGCCGTCTCCAGCATCCGCATCTGTTCGTCGTTGTGGACGGTGGTCGTGAGGCTGTAGCGGTCGATCACGTCGATGTCGGTCGAGCGGAAGAACCCTTCGAGCAGCAGGATCGGGCCGGCCCAGCCGAGCTCGCGCAGCTTCACGGCCTCGTCGAGGTCGAGCAGGCCGAAGCCGTCGGTGCCGCGCAGGCCGGGAAACACGCGCGCGAGACCGTGGCCGTACGCGTTGGCCTTGACGACCGCCCAGACCTTGGACGGGCCGGCAAATCGGCGGACGACGGAGAGATTGTTCGCGAGAGCGGCGGTGTGGATGGTGGCGGAGATCGGGCGCGGCATGGGAAATTTACGTAAAGACGCTTGCGAATCATCAGCTTACCGCGCCTTTTGAGCACCGAAGCCGACAATTTGCGGAACGATCGGGGAATCTTGCTAGTCCGAATTGCCGTATTTTCGTGTTATAAAGCCGTGCGCACAACCCATTTCGAACGGAATAAGCCGATCGCATACCAGGCGGCCTACGCGGCCCTGCCGCAGCGACGAAAGCATCGCATCAGATGAAAAAAGGTTTTTACACCATCATGGCCGCGCAGTTTTTCTCGTCGTTGGCCGACAATGCGCTTCTCATCGCCGCCATCGCCCTGCTGAAAGACCTCCACGCCCCCAACTGGATGACACCGCTGCTCAAGCTGTTCTTCGTGTTGTCCTACGTGGTGCTGGCGGCGTATGTCGGTGCGTTCGCCGACTCGCGCCCGAAGGGCCGAGTGATGTTCATCACCAACTCGATCAAGGTGGTCGGCTGCCTGATCATGCTGCTCGGCGCTCATCCACTGATCGCGTACGGGATCGTCGGCTTCGGCGCCGCAGCCTACTCGCCCGCGAAATACGGCATTCTGACCGAGCTGCTGCCGGCCGACAGGCTCGTCGCCGCGAACGGCTGGATCGAAGGCACGACCGTCAGCTCGATCATCCTCGGCACCGTGCTCGGCGGCGCGCTGATCAGCCCGCACATCGCGTCGCACGTGATCGCGCACACGCCAGCCTGGATCGCCACGCCCGCCGAAGCGGCGATGGTGATCATCATGGCGATCTACGTGATCGCCGCCATCTTCAACCTGCGGATCCCCGATACGGGCGCGCGCTACCCGAAGCAGGAGCGTGGCCCGGTCAAGCTCCTCACCGACTTCGCCGACTGCTTCATGGTGCTCTGGCGCGACAAGCTCGGCCAGATCTCGCTCGCGGTCACGACGCTGTTCTGGGGCGCCGGCGCGACGCTGCAGTTCATCGTGCTGAAGTGGGCCGAAGTCTCGCTCAACATGTCGCTGTCCGAAGGCGCGATCCTGCAGGCGGTGGTCGCGGTCGGCGTCGCGGGCGGCGCGATCGCCGCCGCCGCGCGGATCCCGCTGAAGAAGTCGCTCACCGTGCTGCCCGTCGGCATCATCATGGGCATCGCGGTCATGCTGATGGCGTTCTACACGCGCGACCTGTTCCCGTCGCACTGGGCCGTGCACTTCGGCCACCTGCGCCTGCCGGCGTACCTGATCGTCGCGTACATCTTCCTGATCTGCGTTGGCGCGCTGTCCGGCTACTTCGTGGTTCCGATGAACGCACTGCTGCAGCATCGCGGCCACGTGCTGCTGTCGGCCGGCCACTCGATCGCGGTGCAGAATTTCAACGAGAACCTGTCGGTGCTCGTGATGCTGTGCCTGTATGCGGTGCTGGTCTGGCTCGACGTGCCGGTCGGCGTCGTGATCGTGCTGTTCGGCACGTTCGTCTGCCTGACGATGTGGCTCGTGATGCGCCGCCACCAGGCGAACCAGCGTCAGTTCGACTCGGTCGCGCTGATCGGCGAATCGCGGCACTGACGCTACACTTCCCGTTTTCGTCCGTCGGCGCCGGTATTCGAACCGGCGCCTTGCCATCATGACGCACCCGATACCCAACGTCCTGACGATCGCCGGCTCCGACTCGGGCGGCGGCGCGGGCATCCAGGCCGACCTCAAGACCTTCTCCGCGCTCGGCGCGTACGGCGCGAGCGTGATCACCGCGCTGACCGCGCAGAACACGCGCGGCGTGACCGGCGTGCACGCGCCGGACGCCGCGTTCGTGACCGCGCAGCTCGACGCGGTGTTCGACGACATCCGCATCGACGCGGTCAAGATCGGCATGCTCGCGAACGCGGCGATCGTGCACGCGGTGGCCGACGCGCTGCGGCGCCATGCGCCGCGCTTCGTCGTGCTCGACACGGTGATGATCTCGAAGAGCTCGCATGCGCTGCTCGCGCCCGATGCGGTCGACGCGTTGCGCGACGCGCTGCTGCCGCTCGCGACCGTCGTCACGCCGAACCTGCCCGAAGCGGCCGCCCTGCTCGGCGATACGCCCGCGACGACCGAAGACGAGATGGTCCGGCAAGGTCAACTGCTGCTGAAGACCGGTGCGCGCGCCGTGCTGATGAAGGGCGGCCATCTGCCCGATGCCGCCGCGAGCCCCGACTGGCTCGTCGACGCGGCGCATACGGTGCGGTTCGACGGTGCGCGCGTGCCGGTCAGCAATACGCATGGCACCGGCTGCACGCTGTCGTCGGCGATCGCCGCGCTGCTGCCGCAACAGCCCGATCTCGAGAGCGCGGTGCGCGAAGCAAAGGCCTATCTGACCGGCGCGATCGCCGCGAGTGGTCAGCTCGACGTCGGCCACGGCGTCGGCCCCGTCCATCACTTCCATCGCTGGTGGTAAGCGCCGGCTGACGCGGCGTCAGTGGTCCTGCGCGGCGAACGCCCGCGCACGCGCCGGCCAGTCGTCCGGGACGATGAAGCCGCGTGCCGTCTCCCGCCATACGCCGTCGCGGTCCTGTCGATGCACACCGATCAAGGCAGGCGCCTGGCGCGCCGTCAATACGGACGGCAGCGCGAGCGACTGCGCCAGCGCTTCGGGCGCGGCGTCCACCGCCGCCCGCCGCGGCGCGAGCCACGCCAGCCGCGGCAGCACGTTCCACGCCGCTCCACCGGGTTGCGCGGCCGCCCAGGCCGGCCACTGCGCATGCGTGAGCCAGAACCCGCGCGGATGATCGGCCGCGATTTCTGCAGCCACCGGCGGCAGCGGCACGCCGTGTGGATAGAACAGCCAGCCCCTGATGAACATCTGTGCATCGGACGGCGCGCCGTAGCCGAGCAGCGCGAACCCGTGGCGATCGCTCAGCCGCAATTGATGCTCGAGCAACCGGCTGCGCTTGCGGTCGAGGCGGTCGACAAGATTCGGCCCGACGAAATCCGCGAGCGTTGCGTCGCCGTCCACCGGCGCGCACAGATAGCACTTCACCGCGAGTTCCCAGTGCAGGCGCTGCCCGCCCGGCGCATCGACGAGGAAATCGACTTCGCCGAGCGTCTTGCCGTTGCTGCGCAGCGGCAGATTGGCGGCGACGAGCCGCAGCGACGGCCCGTGCGTGAGGAAATACTCGAGCAGGCACTCGGCATAGCGGCCGAGTCGCACGGGCCGCAGCCCGTCGAGTGCGCGGTGCAGCGGCGCCGGCGCGGCATCGAGCGCGACGAGCCACGCTTCGACGGCCACCCGCTCGACCGCGTCCGACCACGGATGCGCGAGCGGCGCGCCGGGCGCCGCGGTGAGCAGGCTCGGGCTCGCGAGAAGCCAGCCCAGATCGCGGACCGCGGCATCGTGCAGCGTATCGACGAACGCGAACGCCGCGCCGCGCGTCATTGTCCGGCCGGCCCGTTCGCGTCGTCACCCTCAGGCCGCTGGAACGTGTCGCGCGCCAGGCACAGGTCGGCCCACGCCTTCGACTTGTCCTGCAGGCTGCGCAGCAGGTACGCCGGGTGATAGGTAACGATTACCGGCACGCCTTCATACGTGTGCACGCGGCCGCGCAGCGAGGCAATGCTCGCGTCCGTCTTCAGCAGCGTCTGCGCGGCGAAACGGCCGAGCGCGACGATCAGCTTCGGCTTCACGAGCGCGACCTGGCGCTGGAGGTACGGCTCGCAGCGCGCGACCTCGTCCGGTTCCGGATTGCGGTTGCCCGGCGGGCGGCACTTGATCACGTTCGCGATGTAGACGTTGTCGCCGCGCTTGAGCGCGAGCGATTGCAGCATGTTGTCGAGCAGCTTGCCGGCCTGGCCGACGAACGGCTCGCCCTGCTTGTCCTCGTTCTCGCCCGGCGCCTCGCCGATCAGCATCCAGTCCGCCTCGCGATCGCCGACACCGAACACGGTATTGGTGCGCTTCTCGCACAGGCGGCAGCTCGTGCAGCCGGCAACGCGGTCGGCCAGCGCATCCCAGTCGAGCATCGCCACCGGGGTTGCGGCGGGACGCGATTCGGCCGGCGGCAGCGGATCGCCGGGCGGCGCCGCGTCGAACCAGGCGAAATCGTCCTCGGTGACGGGCGGCATGTCGTCCGCGGCAGCGGCCGGCGCGGGCGTGGTGGGCGCGCGGTCGTCATCGCTCGCGACACGGGCGGCCGAACCGGCCTCGCCCGCCGGTGCCGCATTGCGTGCGGTTGCGCCGACCGGCGGCGTATCGTCACGTGCGAACGCACGCGTCGCAGGCGGCTGCGTGTCGCGAGGCTGTTCCGCGACCGGCCGAGGCGTTGCCGCGACGGTTGCGGCCGCAACGGCGGACACCTCGCCCCCCGCGCCGGACGCAGCCGTCGGCGTAGCGCCCGCTTCATCGCCTTCCGCACGCTGCCCGCGCCGCACCCATATTTGCGCGAGCCCCATTTCCTCGAGCGCTGCTTCAGCCCACGCCATGCGCGTCCCCTTCGTCCTTGTTCAGCGTCAGACGCATCACGATCGCGTCCTCCCGGCTGCGATGCCGCGCCGGATAGTAGTTCTTGCGCCGGCCGATCGTCACGAAGCCGAAGCGCTCGTACAGATGGATCGCGCGCGGATTGGACGGCCGCACCTCGAGCAGCACGCCGTCGAGCCGTTCGGCGCGCGAGATGCGCACGGCTTCGCGCAGCAGCGCGAGACCCGCGCCCGACTGCTGGGCCGCCGGGGCGACGCACAAGTTCAGCAGGTGCATCTCGTCGATGACCGGCATCAGCACGCAATAGCCGACGAGCGCGCCCGTCACGTGCCGCAGGCACACGCCGAAATAGCCGTTGCGCAGCGAATCCTCGAAATTGCCGCGGCTCCACGGGAATTCGTACGCGACCTGCTCGATCGCGACGACTTCATCGAGATCGGTATCCGTCATCGGCGACAGATAGCGGTCGCTCAACAATACGCCCGTCATCCTTTCGCTCCGCCCGTCTGCGCGGCGCGGGCCGCGATGCGCTCGGCGGTGGTCTGCGCGACCTTGTCGCGCACGTACTCCGGTGCAGCCTGGTCGGCCGGCACCGTACGGCCGGCGCGGAACGCCCGCAGCGCGGCATGCGCGACCGCCAGCGCATGCGGCAGCGCGTCGCCGTCGATCACGGCCGCGGCGGCCACGGCCGGCAGCTGCGCGCCGAATGCGGCCGCCGCGTTGCCCGCGAGCGTGAACGGCGCGTCGGGCACGCCGACGGCGCCCGGCGCATCGAGCGACGCCGGATGCAACGTTCGCCAGTCGCCTGCCTGGTCGTCCCACGCGAAATCGGCCCAGTACGCTTCGTCCATCCGCGCATCGAGCGCGGCCAGCACGCGCGTCGTGCCGGGCGCGCGCAGTCGCGCATGCTCGGCACACGTGAGCAGCGTGCCGACCGGCACGACCGGCAGCCCCCGCCCGAACGCGAGCCCCTGGGTAATGCCGGTCGCGGTACGCAACCCGGTGAACGAGCCGGGGCCCGCGCCGAACGCGATCGCGTCGCAATCGGCGAACGTGAGGCCCGATTCGGCGAAGAGTTCCTGGATGGCCGGCAGCACGCGCGTGCTCGACACGGCGCCCGTCAGCTCGTGGCGGACCCAGGTTTGCGGGGTGGAAACGGCGTCATCGGCCGAAGCCGAGCGCAGCAGCGCGACCGAGCAGTATTCGGTCGACGTATCGATGGCGAGGAGCACTGTTTGCGTCATGGCCGACATTGTAATGCGGCGCCCCGCTCCCACGGGCGATCGGGCCCGATCGCGTTGCGCACGCCGCCCGGCTGGCGGTTTGGAAGGATCGCTCGACCCCGCGCGGCGCGGCGCTTGTTAAGATCGGCCGACTTGAAACCCTTACGGAGACACACGATGAGCGAACTCACCGCCCAATTCGACCAGGCCCAGATCGACGTCAAGCAACTGACCGAGCGACCGGGCAACCTGACGCTGCTGCGCCTGTACGCGCTCTTCAAGCAGGCGACCGACGGCGACGCGCACGGCGACAAGCCCGGCTTCACCGATATCGTCGGCAAGTACAAGTACGACGCATGGGAAGCCCTGAAAGGCACGACCCAGGATGCGGCGAAGCAGCAATACATCGAGCTCGTCGAATCGCTGAAGAACGGCACGGCGTCCTGACCTGCCCCGCCCGCCGCAATAGGCAATCAAATCAGTGGCGCAGCGCAGCAAATATCTTTATAATGCTGGCTGCGTCATCTCCCGCGCTCGGCTCGCAAGCCGTTCCGGCCCGACGCCTCGTAGCGTTAAGCTCCAATCCGGTTTAGAACCTGTCCCCTCCTGCTTCGACCCTCGCGGTCGTCACTTATCAGGCTGGCGGCCCCGCTCCAGAAGCGCGCCGCACCCAAAACAGCTTCTAATGCCTCATCCGCCGACGGTTCGGCGGATTGCACCCGTTTCCCGATTTGCTCGCTGAATCCGACGACTTGGGTATGCGCGATTGGCGCCGACGTTTCACCCACTGTGTTTCAAGGATTGTTATGACTTCGAGCATCAACTCCAGCCCGCTCAACGCGATCGCCGACCAGGCGCTCGGTCTCGAGAACGCCGCCGCACCGGCCGCGGTCGAACCGGCGTCGGACGAGCCGACTTTCGCGTCGCTCGGGTTGTCGCCGGAGATCGTCTCCGCGCTGCAGGCCGCCGGCTACGCCAAGCCGACGCCGGTCCAGCAGCGCGCGATTCCGGCCGGCATCGCCGGCCGTGACCTGCTGGTGTCGAGCCCGACCGGTTCGGGCAAGACGGCCGCATTCATGCTGCCCGCGATCGAACGGTTCGCGCAGCTTCAGAAGACGCAGGCGCAGCAACCGCGTGCGCCGCGTGAACCGAACCAGGGCGACCGCCGTGCGCGCCGCCCGCAACCCGTCGCC
Source organism: Burkholderia sp. BCC1638 (assembly GCF_902833195.1). Classification (NCBI taxonomy): domain Bacteria; kingdom Pseudomonadati; phylum Pseudomonadota; class Betaproteobacteria; order Burkholderiales; family Burkholderiaceae; genus Burkholderia; species Burkholderia sp. BCC1638. Next base: position 201,073 of record NZ_CADFEC010000005.1, on the reverse strand, counting down.
CGCCCGGGCCTGCTCGTGCTGACGCCGACCCGTGAACTCGCGATGCAGGTCACCACGGCCGCGTCGACTTACGGCAAGCACCTGAAGCGTCTGCGTACGGTCAGCATCCTCGGCGGCGTCGCCTACGGCCAGCAGCTGATGCTGCTCGCGAAGAACCCCGAGATCCTGGTCGCCACGCCGGGCCGCCTGCTCGACCACCTCGAGCGCGGCCGTATCGACCTGTCCGAACTGAAGATGCTCGTGCTCGACGAAGCCGACCGCATGCTCGACATGGGCTTCATCGACGACATCGAGACGATCGTCGCCGCGACGCCCGAGTCGCGCCAGACGATGCTGTTCTCGGCCACGCTCGACGGCAAGATCGGTTCGCTGACGAGCCGCCTGCTGAAGGATCCGGAGCGCATCGAGATCACGGCGAAGATCGAGTCGCGCGCGAACATCGCGCAGACCGTCCACTACGTCGACGACCGCGATCACAAGGATCGTCTGCTCGATCACCTGCTGCGCGACGACGCGCTCGACCAGGCGATCATCTTCACGGCGACCAAGATCGACGCCGACCAGCTCGCCGGCCGTCTCGCCGACGCCGGCTTCCAGTCGGCCGCGCTGCACGGCGACCTGCCGCAGGGCGCGCGCAACCGCACCATCCGTGCGCTGCGCGAGCGCCGCGTGCGCGTGCTGGTCGCAACCGACGTCGCGGCCCGCGGCATCGACATCCCGGGCATCACGCACGTGTTCAACTACGACCTGCCGAAGTTCGCGGAAGACTACGTGCACCGTATCGGCCGTACGGGCCGTGCCGGCCGTTCGGGCACCGCGGTGAGCCTCGTGCACCACGCCGAACAAGGCGCGCTCAAGCGCATCGAGCGCTTCGTGCGTTCGCCGCTGCCGGTCAACGTGATCGAAGGCTTCGAGCCGCGCAAGGCACCCCCGCGCAACGATCGCGGCACCGGCGGCCGCGGCCGTCCGGGCGGCGGTAACGGCGGTCGTCGTTTCGGCGGCAAGCCGGGCGGCGGTCATGGCGGCAACGGCCGCAGCTACGGCGGCGGCAATGGCGGCGGCTGGAGCGGCAAGCCGGGCGGCAGCCGTGACGGCGGCCCGCGTCGCGACGGCCAGCGCAGCGGTGGCCCGCGTCGCAGCAATTCGGCGTCGTAAGCACGCCCGGGCGGCCCCGCGCCGCCCCGCCCCGCCCATCCGGCAGACCGGCGCACCCGCGCCGGTTTTTTTTCGTCCCGCGCCAGATTTCACGATACGGAAAATTTTTTTGAGTCGTAAAAAATCATGCTGCGCGGCACAACCTTACAATTGCGAGATGGGAAAAATCGTTTCCCATTGCGAAATATAATGTTCAACACATTGATTAATAACAATTAAAAAGTTTAAAACTTCCTGAGCCAGCCCCTGTTTTGCTCCGATTGGTTTGCCTAAACTCTTATACAAGACTTCCCGAAAACGGCGCACACCCTGCCCCCCGTTTCGAGAACGGCATCAGTACCGTCCGATTCGACCGATCTGGCAACACATCGCATCAAGGAGCTCATCATGTCGCGACAGCAACAGGCACAGGAACTGCAAAAGCAATGGGAAACCGATCCACGCTGGAAGGGTACCAAGCGCAGCTACACGGCTGAGGACGTGGTTCGCCTGCGCGGCTCGATCGTCGTCGAGCACACGCTGGCCAAGCGCGGCGCGGAAAAGCTGTGGAACCTCATCAACGAAGAGCCGTTCGTCAACGCACTCGGCGCGCTGACCGGCAATCAGGCGATGCAGCAGGTGAAGGCCGGCCTCAAGGCAATCTACCTGTCCGGCTGGCAGGTGGCCGGCGACGCGAACGTGGCGGGCGAAATGTACCCGGACCAGTCGCTGTACCCGGCGAACTCGGTGCCGCTCGTCGTCAAGCGCATCAACAACACGCTCACGCGTGCCGACCAGATCCAGTGGTCCGAAGGCAAGAACCCGGGCGACGAAGGCTACGTCGACTTCTTCGCGCCGATCGTTGCCGATGCGGAAGCCGGCTTCGGCGGCGTGCTGAACGCGTTCGAACTGATGAAGGCGATGATCGAGGCAGGCGCATCGGGCGTCCACTTCGAGGACCAGCTCGCGTCGGTGAAGAAGTGCGGCCACATGGGCGGCAAGGTGCTCGTGCCGACGCGCGAAGCGGTCGCGAAACTGTCGGCGGCGCGTCTGGCGGCCGACGTGATGGGCACGCCGACCGTGCTGGTCGCGCGGACCGACGCCGAAGCGGCGGACCTGATCACATCCGACATCGACGACAACGACAAGCCGTTCCTGACGGGCGAGCGCACGGTCGAAGGCTTCTTCCGGACGAAGCCGGGCATTGGGCAGGCGATCTCGCGCGGCCTCGCCTATGCGCCGTACGCCGATCTCGTCTGGTGCGAAACGGGCAAGCCGGATCTCGAGTACGCGAAGAAATTCGCGGAAGCGATCCACAAGCAGTTCCCGGGCAAGATGCTGTCGTACAACTGTTCGCCGTCGTTCAACTGGAAGAAGAATCTCGACGACGCGACGATCGCGAAGTTCCAGAAGGAACTCGGCGCGATGGGCTACAAGTTCCAGTTCATCACGCTGGCCGGCTTCCATGCGCTGAACTACTCGATGTTCAACCTCGCGCACGGCTATGCCCGCACGCAGATGAGCGCGTTCGTCGAACTGCAGCAGGCCGAGTTCGCGGCGGCGGACAAGGGCTTCACGGCCGTCAAGCACCAGCGCGAAGTCGGCACCGGCTACTTCGACGCGGTCACGCAGACGGTCGAGCGTGAAGCCTCGACGACCGCGCTGCACGGCTCGACCGAAGACGAACAGTTCTTCGACGGCAAGAAGGTCGCATAACACGTGAAAGCAAGCGTCACGCCGATGCCCGCCCGTCCTGCGACGGCGCGGCATCGGCGGCATGGGACAACAATCAGGGAGGAGACGGCTGGCGCGCGGTGACCCGTGCGACCCGCCGCGCGGCCTGCGGCCGCCAGCAACGACGCGCGCCGGCTTCGTCCGGCGCGCCTTTTTTCAGCGGCGCTGCCGTGCCGCCGCCCGCGCGGCCCTACACGGCGCCGCGGCTACCGATAGACGATCACCGGAATTTTCGTATGGGTCAGCACGCGCTGAGTTTCGCTGCCGATCAGCAGACTGCCGAGCCCGCGGCGTCCGTGCGACGCCATGAAGATCACGTCGCAGCCACCGCGTTCGGCTGCCTCGATGATGCCGAGGTACGGCGACGGATGCACGCTGGTCCAGCTGTCGCAGACGACGCCGGCCGCCTTCGCGGCCGCCTGCACGTCGTCCAGGTGCGCGCGCGCCTCGCGCTCGCTCCGCGCCCGGAAATCGGCGGGCGGTTCGATGATCACTTCGGAAAACGGCGAGTATGGATACTGCGGCAGGCACGCATACGCCGTGACCTGCGCGCCGACCGCGCGCGCCAGGTCGATCGCGCCGTCGATCGCCTTCTGCGACAGCTCGGAACCGTCGGTTGGAACGAGGATGTGCCGGAACATCGCGCCCTCCTGCGTCAGACGCACCGCACGCGCCGCGACCCCATGCGGGCCGACCCCGGCGCGTCGCGCATGCCAGTTTCGATTGTAGTGCGCGAAACCGGGCGACCGGCGCCGGCAGCGGGTTCGCCCTCATATCGGAAACGCGCGGGCGGGCGCGCCCTACTCGCCCCAATACCCGGGCCGCTCGTACGTATGTTTCAGGTAATCGAGAAACAGGCGCACGCGCAGCGGCAGGTGGCGGCGCTGCGGAAATACCGCGTGGATGCCGATCGGCGGCGCCGCGAACGCATCGAGCACGCTGACGAGGCGCCCGGCCGCGATGTCGTCGCCGACTTCCCACCACGAGCGCCATGCCAGGCCGTACCCGGCGAGGCACCACTCGTGCAGCACCGCGCCGTCCGAGCATTCCATCGTGCCGTTTACGCGAATCGACACGACCTTCTCGTCCTCCTGGAACGCCCAGCCGCGCTGCTGGTTCGCGTTCGCGGCAAGCGCGAGGCAGTTGTGGCGCGCGAGTTCGGCGAGCGTGGCCGGCGTGCCGCGCCGCGCGAGATACGCGGGAGACGCGACGCAGACGCGCCGGTTCTCGCCGAGCTTCAGCGACACCAGCGACGAATCGGGCAGCTCGCCGAGCCGCACCGCGCAATCGAACCCTTCGTTGACGAGATCGACCATCCGGTCGGACAGGTCGAGCGTGACCGACACGTCCGGATGCGCGCCGCTGAATTCGGGCACGAGCGGCGCGACGTGGCGCCGGCCGAAGCCGGCCGGCGCGGAAATGCGCAGGTGGCCGCTCGCCTTCACGCCGCCGGCGGACACGCTCGCCTCCGCGTTCTGCATGTCGTTGATGATCCGCTGGCAATCCTCGAGGAAGGCCGAACCCTCGAAGGTCAGCGTGAGCTTGCGCGTCGTGCGCACCAGCAGCTTGACGCCGAGCCGCTCCTCGAGCGCGTCGAGGCGGCGGCCGATGATCGCCGGCGCGACGCCTTCCGCGTGCGCGGCCGCCGACAGGCTGCCCTTCGCCGCGACCGCGGCGAACGTTTCGATCTGTTTGAACCGGTCCATGACTCGCCAGGGCGGCGCTCCCGCCCTCCAAATAGCTTGAGCGGTCAAGATTATGTATATGAAAGTAAAAGATCAAGTGATGATTAGCGTCTTTTTTAGCACCTGTTATCACGAATAGAATCGACCCGACCTCTGAAACTGGAGCGCAAGGCTATGTCGGCCACAACGACACTCTCCTCTCCCGACGCAATCCTCTTCGACGCATTCGGCACGTTGTTCGACGTGCATGCGGTCGTGGCCGCGGCAGAGCAGATGTTTCCCGGTCACGGGGAGCGGTTGTCGCAGCTGTGGCGACGCAAGCAAATCGAATACTCGCAGTTGCGCACACTCGCCGATCCGTCCGGCGCGCGCTATCGGCCGTTCCGCGACATCACGCTGGACGCGCTGCGGTTCGCCGCGCGCCTGCTCGGCCTCGCGCTCAACAGCGCGGCCGAAAAGCGGCTGATGGACGAATACGCGTGCCTGTCCACCTATCCCGACACGGTGCCCGCGCTGCGCAAGCTGCGCGCGCTCGAACCGCGCCCGCCGCTCGCGATCCTGTCGAACGGCAACCCGGAGATGCTCGACATCGCGATCAAGAGCGCCGGCATGACCGGCCTGTTCGATCGTGTGCTATCGGCCGACGCGGTGCGCGCGTACAAGCCGAGCCCGGTCGCGTACGCGCTCGGCACCGCCGCGTTCGGCGCGAATCCGCGCGACATCGTGTTCGTGTCGTCGAACGCCTGGGACGTCGCGGGCGCCACCTGGTTCGGCTACACGACGTTCTGGCTCAACCGCACGGGCGCGCCCGCCGAGGAACTCGGCGTGCCGCCCGACGGCATCGGCAGCGGCATGGCCGACCTGCTCGCATTCCTCGCCACCCCGGCTCCGTCCGGCAGACCCGCGAACCGCGCGCGCCCCGGCCCGGGCGCATGACGTTCGCAGCGCTGCCGTCTTCCCCCTTCACCGAAACCGCAACTGACCGACCAAGGAGATGAGACTCATGAGCACCCCGATCACGCTGCCGCAAGGCATGGCGATCACCGGCGAAATCAAGCCGGGTTACGAAGCGATCCTGACGCCTGAAGCGCTCGCACTCGTCGCGGCGCTGCACCGCGCGTTCGAGCCGCGCCGCCAGGCACTGCTGCAGGCCCGCGTCGAGCGCACCAAGCGCCTCGACGCCGGCGAACGCCCCGATTTCCTGGCCGATACGAAGGCGATCCGCGAAGGCGACTGGAAGGTCGCGCCGCTGCCGGCCGACCTGCAATGCCGCCGCGTCGAGATCACCGGCCCCGTCGAGCGCAAGATGATCATCAACGCGCTGAACTCCGGCGCCGATTCGTACATGACGGACTTCGAGGATTCGAACGCGCCGAACTGGACGAACCAGATCGACGGCCAGATCAACCTGAAGGACGCCGTGCGCCGCACGATTTCGCTCGAGCAGAACGGCAAGTCGTACCGGCTGAACGACAAGGTCGCGACGCTGATCGTGCGTCCGCGCGGCTGGCACCTCGACGAGAAGCACGTGACGGTCGACGGCCAGCGCGTGTCCGGCGGCATCTTCGATTTCGCGCTGTTCCTGTTCCACAACGCGAAGGAACTGATCGCGCGCGGCTCGGGACCGTACTTCTACCTGCCGAAGATGGAAAGCCATCTCGAGGCGCGCCTGTGGAACGACATCTTCGTCGCCGCACAGGAGGCAGTCGGCGTGCCGCGCGGCACGATCCGCGCGACGGTGCTGATCGAGACGATCCTCGCGGCGTTCGAGATGGACGAGATCCTGTACGAACTGCGCGAACACAGCTCGGGCCTGAACGCCGGCCGCTGGGACTACATCTTCTCGGCGATCAAGAAGTTCAAGAACGACCGCGACTTCTGCCTGGCCGACCGCTCGAAGATCACGATGACGGTGCCGTTCATGCGCGCATACGCGCTGCTGCTGCTGAAGACCTGCCACAAGCGCAACGCGCCGGCGATCGGCGGGATGAGCGCGCTGATTCCGATCAAGAACGATCCGGAAGCGAACGACAAGGCGATGGGCGGCGTGCGGTCGGACAAGCAGCGCGACGCGACCGACGGCTACGACGGCGGCTGGGTCGCGCACCCGGGCCTCGTGCCGATCGCGATGGAAGAATTCGTCAAGGTGCTCGGCGACAAGCCGAACCAGATCGCGAAGCAGCGCGACGACGTCCAGATCGAAGGGAAGAACCTGCTCGACTTCCAGCCCGAAGCGCCGATCACCGAAGCCGGCCTGCGCAACAACATCAACGTCGGCATCCATTATCTCGGCGCCTGGCTCGACGGCAACGGCTGCGTGCCGATCCACAACCTGATGGAAGACGCGGCGACCGCCGAGATTTCCCGCTCGCAGGTGTGGCAGTGGATCCGCTCGCCGAAGGGCGTGCTCGACGACGGCCGCAAGGTCACCGCCGAGCTCGTACGCGAATTCGCGAAGGTCGAGCTTGAGAACGTGAAGCGTTCGGTCGGCGGCAACACGCAGCCGTACGAGCGTGCCGCGGCGATCTTCGAACAGATGTCGACGTCGGAAGGCTTCACCGAATTCCTGACGCTGCCGCTGTACGAGGAAATCTGACGACGCGGACCGGGTCGACCTGCTCGCACCCGTCCGGCCCGCCGGTCGCGCGACGCGCGACACGGCGGCATGAAAAAAGCGCCCCGCGGGGCGCTTTTTCTTTTTACCGTGCAGCCGTTCGCCGCGCGGACGCTCAGGCGGCTTCCCGCTCGCGCCGGTGCTGAACCCAGTCGCCCGACACAATGCGCGGACGGTCGGCTGCCGCATGCGCCGCGACCGGATAGTAGACGCACGCATACGTACGGCCGCCGAGCTCGACGGTCACCGGCTCCTGCCGGAACAGCGTGTCGACGCCCGGATAGACGCGCTCGATCTCGTCGAGCACGGGCATCAGTTGTTCGTCGATCTCGTAGACGTCGCCCCATACGAGCGACTGGCCGGCCGGCCCGGCGACCATGCCCGGATACGTGCCGAAATCGTACAGTTCGCCCGGCAGCGCGGCCGCACCGAGCAGCGTCGGCGCGGCGATCCCGTGCCGCGCGGCCGCATGGCCGATGTCGTTGGCTTCTCCCGCTCTCAACGTGCCGTAGACGAATACGTAGCGCATTGTGGTTCTCCTCGTTGATTCAGGTGTTGCCGTGCCGGGCCGTCGCGGCCGCGCCGCGGGCGCCGGCGTCGCCGGGGCGCCGCTCTCACGAGGACGCGCCCGCATCGATAGACCGCGCCGGCGGCCCGATGGTTCTTTCGGCATGACGCGGCGCGCTCGTCCTGAACCCGGCTGCGTGGGCCGGAATGCGTGCGGCCCCATACAAAGTTCATTTGAACGGTGCATTATCGGCCGAAAAACCGCCGCATGCGCCTGTGCGGCGCCTTCTAAAATAACGGCATTGCCGCCGCGCCGACCGAATCGTCCATGAATCCGCCTGCCCAAGCCGACGCATCGAATCCCTACGACGTCATCGACATCCCGCCCGAGTTCGCGCCGACCCGCGTCCACCCGATGCGCGTCCGGGCGCGGCAGGTGGATGCCGGCCGCCGGATCCCGCTGCACACGCACGCGTGGGCGCAGCTTGCGTATGCGTCGCGCGGCGTGCTGCGCGTCGCGACGACCGGAACGACCTGGATGGTGCCGCCCTCCCGCGCGATCTGGGTGCCGCCGCACGTCACGCACGAGGTCGTGATCGTCGAGGAAGCGTACTTGCGCACGCTGTATATCGACGAGTCGGTCGTGCCGGACGGGCTCGACGCGTGCCGGGTCGTCGAGGTGACGGGCTTGCTGCGCGAACTGATCGTCGCACTCGACGCGCGCGACCTGAGCGGCGAGCGCGAACGGCTGCTGTGCGGGCTCGTGCTCGACGAATTGAGCCGCGCCGAACCGCTGCCGCTCGCGGTGCCGATGCCCGACGAGAAGCGGCTGCGCTTGCTGTGCGAGTCGGTGCTCGCACAACCCGCGCACGCGGAATCGCTCGAACACTGGGCGAGTGAGGTCGGCGCCAGCACGCGCACGATTTCGCGGCTGTTCAAGCAGGAACTGGGCGTGAGTTTTTCACAGTGGCGGCAGCAGGCGCTGCTCGCGCGCGCGATTCCGCTGTTGAACCAGGGGCGTCCGCTATCGCATATCGCGCGCGAACTCGGCTACCAGAGCCAGAGCGCGTTTTCGGCGATGTTCCGGCGCGCGTTCGGCGAAAGTCCACGCGCATTCATGCTGCGAGGCTACGAGCATCGCGGCGCGGAAGACGACATCGCCACCAGCGACATCCCCGACGATGACGCGATCGGCACCGCACGCTGACGTCGCCATGTTGCCTGCGGCATTGTGCCGTTACGCGTTCAGACCGCGCGCACCATATGGCGGATCGATCCGAGCTGTGCCAGCCTCGGCCCGGTAACGCGGTACCCCATGCGCTGGTAGAGCTTCGCGGCCGGATTGTCGACGAACACGCGCAGCTGCAGTTCGTGCAGCCCGCGGGCGCGCGCCCAGCGATGCGACATGTCGAGCAGGTAGGTGCCTGCACCCTGCCCGCGATGGCCCGCCGCGATCTGCACGTCGCGGATGTGCAGCGAATCGCCCTCCTCGGTCACGCGCAGCACGCCGATGCGTTCGCCGTCGGCTTCCAGGATGAAGTTTTCGGATTCGCGCCAGCTCGCATAGAACAGATCGCTGCGCCAGACGAGCCCATGGCGCTTGTAATAGCCGCCCATGTTGCCGTGCGTGAGCGCCTCGGCAAAGGGAAAATCGCCAGGCTCCGCTGGCCGGAGCTGATACAGCAATCGCAGGTCGGTCGGATCGAGCATCGCGCGGGGGTCAAGTACGCATCCCGCAAAGATAGCGCAGTCGCGGGCGGATGCAATCGCGAATTTCTCGTAGCGACACGCGGACCGGCAATGCAAACGAAAAAGCCCGCACGAGGCGGGCTTCTTCATTTTTTGGCGGAGCGGACGGGACTCGAACCCGCGACCCCCGGCGTGACAGGCCGGTATTCTAACCGACTGAACTACCGCTCCAGTCTTGCTTCTTGCCTGGCAGGCGTCGGTTACTTCCTGCCGGCGCATCGTTTGTTCGAACGACGCCGAAATCTGGCGTCCCCTAGGGGATTCGAACCCCTGTACTCACCGTGAAAGGGTGATGTCCTAGGCCTCTAGACGAAGGGGACAACGTACTGCTTACATCTTTAATACAAAAGCCCGCTCAAAAACGTCTTGAACGGGCTTCGTTCTGGCGGAGCGGACGGGACTCGAACCCGCGACCCCCGGCGTGACAGGCCGGTATTCTAACCGACTGAACTACCGCTCCAACTTTCTGCACCGTTACCTGCAGGACGTCGGTTACGTTCCTGCAAGCCTCGCGACACTTCTACTACGAAACGCCGCTGAATCTGGCGTCCCCTAGGGGATTCGAACCCCTGTACTCACCGTGAAAGGGTGATGTCCTAGGCCTCTAGACGAAGGGGACATAATCTTTTCAGATCTGTCTGACTTCCGCTATTCATTCATCATCAATAGCGAAGGCCGAAATTCTAACTGCTTTAAATCATTTTGTGAAGCATTTATTACTACCACCACTGCTTCGCAAATCGATCCATTCTGCTCTGATGGTGGAGGTAAGCGGGATCGAACCGCTGACCTCTTGCATGCCATGCAAGCGCTCTCCCAGCTGAGCTATACCCCCTTGCAGAACAGAAATGAGATTATATGGACCGAATTTGAACTTGTAAATACCCTTTTTGCGATTCGAGCGAATTTTTTTGCGAAGCCGCTGCGGCATCACGCACGGGCGGCTTCGCCCCGCCCCAACCTCAGGCCAGCGCACCCTCGATACGCGACACCACGACGTCGCGACCGAACAGCACGAGCACCGCATCGATCGACGGCGTATGCGTCGTGCCCGCCACCAGCAGGCGCACCGGCATCGCAAGCTGCGGCATCTTCAGCTTGTGCGCGCCGAGCGTCGCCTTCAACGCGGCGGACACCGCTTCCTTCGTCCAGTCGGCCGCCTTCAGCGCGGCGACGAGGTCGGCCAGCGCCGGGCGCACCGCGTCGGTCACGTGCTGCGCGAGCGCGTCGGCGTCCGGCGCCGGCACGCGGTAGAACATCGCGGCGCCTTCGGCGATCTCCTTGACCGTCGTCGCGCGGTCCTTCATCAGGCCGACCACCGCGTCGAGCGCCGGGCCCGTCGCGATCGCCGCGTCGTCGATGCCGAGCGCGTCGAGAAACGGTTTCGCCAGCGCGGCGAGGCGCGCGTTGTCCGCTTCCTTGATGTAATGGGCGTTCAGCCAGCTCAGCTTGCTGTGATCGTATTGCGCGGGCGACTTGCCGAGATGCTCGAGGTCGAACCATTCGACGAACTGCTCGCGCGAGAAGATTTCGGCGTCGCCGTGCGACCAGCCGAGACGCGCGAGGTAGTTGACGACGGCCTCCGGCAGGAAGCCCGCGTCGCGGTACGCCATCACACTCATCGCGCCATGCCGCTTGCTCATCTTCTCGCCCTGCTCGTTCAGCACGGTCGGCAGGTGCGCGTAGACGGGCGGCTCGCCGCCGAGCGCGCGCAGGATGTTGATCTGGCGCGGCGTGTTGTTCACGTGGTCGTCGCCACGGATCACGTGCGTGATGTTCATGTCCATGTCGTCCACGACCACGCAGAAGTTGTAGATCGGCGTGCCGTCCGGACGCGCGATCACGAGGTCGTCGAGTTCCTCGTTCGAGATCTCGACGCGGCCCTTCACTGCGTCGTCCCACACGACCGTGCCGGTCAACGGGTTGCGGAACCGCAGCACGGGCTTCACACCGGCCGGCGGCTCGGGCAGGACCTTGCCCGGCTCCGGACGCCACGTGCCGTCATAGCGCGGCTTGAGGCCGGCCTCGCGCTGGCGTTCGCGCAACGCGTCGAGTTCCTCGGCCGACATGTAGCACGGGTACGCGAGCCCCTGCTCGAGCATCTGCGCGAGCACCGCGCGATAGCGGTCCATCCGCTGCATCTGGTAGATCGGGCCTTCGTCGAAATCCAGGCCGAGCCACTGCATCCCTTCGAGGATCGCGTCGACGGCTTCCTGCGACGAGCGCTCGACGTCGGTATCCTCGATACGCAGCACGAACGTGCCTTTCATCTTGCGCGCGAACGCCCACGGATAGAGCGCGGAGCGGATGTTGCCGAGGTGGATGAAGCCGGTGGGACTCGGCGCGAAGCGGGTACGGACAGGACGGGTCATAAACGGTAACTCGAACGCCTGGGGCGCATGAATGATTCGACGCGGGATCGACGGCGACAGCCCGGACAGCAATGGGGCCGGCCGCGCCCGGAACGGGAAAGAAGCCGGAATTATACTCGCGCCGGTCTTCGCGCCAAGCGCGCCGCTTGCTTTATGATGTGCGCGCCGCGGCCGCCAGCCGGCGCCGCGCCGGCCGCCCGGTTTCCGCCGCACGGCCGCTCGGAACCTATCGCCGCCGCGGGCCATCCGGCCCGCCGCCAAGCCGCCGGAGAACCACTCGATGTCGTCCCCTCGCCTGTCGCGCCGTCACTTCACGATCGCATGCGCATCCGCCAGCCTCGCCGCCTGCACGTCGTTCGGCGACAAGTCCCGCCCCGACAACACCGCGAATCCCGCGCAGTCGCGCGAGAAGCCCGTGAAGATCGGCATCGCGCTCGGCGGCGGCGCCGCCCGCGGCTTCTCGCACATCGGCGTGCTGAAGGCGCTGGAGGCGCGCGGCATCCCGGTCGAGATCGTCGCCGGCACGAGCGCGGGCTCGGTGGTCGGAGCACTGTACGCGTCGGGGATGAGCGGACTGCAGATCAACAAGATCGCGCTCGACATGGATCAGGCGGCGATCAGCGACTGGGCGCTGCCGTTCCGCTCGCGCGGGCTGCTGCAGGGCATCGCGCTGCAGAACTTCCTGAACAAGACACTCAACAACCGGCCGATCGAAAAGATGGCGAAGCCGCTCGGCGTCGTCGCGACCGACCTGCAGAACGGCCAGCCGATCCTGTTCCAGCAGGGCAATACGGGGCTTGCAGTGCGCGCGTCGTGCAGCGTGCCGTCGGTGTTCGAGCCCGTGAAGATCGGCAACCGCGAATACGTCGACGGCGGCCTCGTGAGCCCGGTGCCCGCGTCGTTCGCGCGCAAGATGGGCGCGAACTTCGTGATCGCGGTCGACATCTCGTCGCGACCGGACGGCGCGGCGACCACCAACCCGATCGAGATGCTGCTGCAGACTTTCACGATCATGGGCCAGACGATCAAGACCTACGAGCTCGACAAATACGCGGACGTCGTGATCCGCCCGAACCTCGCGGCGATGGGCGGCAGCGACTTCAACCAGCGCAACGCGGCCATCCTCGCCGGCGAGGAAGCGGTCGCGCGCATCATGCCCGAGTTGCAGCGCAAGCTTGCCGCAGCCCGCGGGGCAGTAGCGGCATAAGCGGACGCATCGCGGGGGGCGGCGCCGACGATAGCACCGCATCCCCGCCACTTCCGCGCGCCCCAAAGCAAAAAACCCTGCCGCCTTTCGGTGACAGGGTTTTTCGATCCGGCCGATCGCCGGCGGGCGTCAGTTGCTGCCGTTCGCCGCGTCGTCGCCGAGCGTCGCGCGCACGCGCTGGCGCAGGTCGTCGGCCTTCATCGGGAATGCCGATTCGATCCGGCGCGCACCGGTGAAACGCTTTTCCCAGTAGCCGCTGTCGAGATCGTCGACGCGAACCGTGCTGCCCGTCGACGGCGAATGCACGAACTTGTTGTCGCCAATGTAGATGCCGACGTGCGAGAACGTACGGCGCATCGTGTTGAAGAACACGAGGTCGCCCGGCTTCAGGTTGCTCATGCTGACCTTCTCGCCGACGCGGCTCATCTCTTCCGCGCGACGCGGCAGCGACATGCCGAGCGTGTCCTGGAACACGTAGCGCACGAAACCGCTGCAGTCGAGGCCGGAATCCGGCGAGTTGCCGCCCCAGCGGTAGCGCACGCCGATCATGTTCAGCGCGCCGACGACCACGTCGCCTGCCTTGCCGGCCATGCCGGCGAGGAACGACTTCGCGCCGCCGCTCGACGGCTGGGCGCTGGTCTGCTGGAGGGAGGAATTCGCCCCGATTTGAGTCGAATTCGTGACATTCTGGTTAAAACTGCTGACTTCGTCGGCGAACGCGCCGGGAGCTGCTGCGAACAGGGCGCCGATGAACAGCCCGGCGAGGGTGCGCGCGCATGCCTGGGTCAGGGATCGATGCTGCATTGGTCGATGGAATGTGCTTAAAAATCAGCTGATTGGCGGAAAATTTCGGTCGATACTAGCCAGCGCGTAATCGTTTGTCAAAACAAATTAAAAAATACAATCGAGATAGTCAGACCATTGGACGCTTATCACGCTTTCCAGACCGCTTTCAACAGCTTTTGTGTGTAAGGATGTGACGGTTTCGTGAAGATATCGGCCACGTCGCCGGACTCGACGATCGCCCCGCCCTGCATCACCGCGACCCGGTGCGCCATCGCGCCGATCACCTCCAGATCGTGGCTGATGAATACATAGCCGAGGTTGTATTTCTGTTGCAAATTCGCGAGCAGTTTCAGCACCTGCTGCTGGATCGACACGTCGAGCGCGGAAGTCGGTTCATCAAGGATGAGGATGCGCGGCTCCAGCACGAGCGCGCGCGCGATCGCGATCCGCTGGCGCTGCCCGCCCGAGAATTCGTGCGGATAGCGATGCAGCACCGTGCGGTCGAGGCCGACTTCGCGCAGCACGGCCAGCGACTTCGCGCGACGCGCGTCCGGCGTCAATTCCGGGCGATGCAGTTCGAGCCCCTCGCCGACGATCCGCTCGATCGTGTGACGCGGCGACAGCGAGCTGAATGGATCCTGAAAGACGACCTGCATGTTCGAGCGCAGCGCGGTCTGTTCGCGACCGCGATAGGTCGACAGCGCGCGCCCCTGGAATTCGATCTCGCCGTGCACCGTCCGTTGCAGTCCGAGCAGCGCCATCGCGAGCGTCGACTTCCCGGAGCCGGATTCGCCGACGATCCCGAGTGTCTCGCCCTGCCGCACCGACACGGACACATCCGCGACCGCCGTCACGGGCATCGTGCCGAACCAGCCCGCGAAGCCCGGCCGCTTGCGCGCGAACTGCACGCTGACGTGGCGCGCATCGAGCACGACGGGCGCGATCGGCAGCACCGGCGCGACCGTGCGCTGCGGCCGGCTGTTCAGCAGCCGCCGGGTATACGGATGCTCCGGCTCCGCGAAGATCCGCTCGACCGGCCCGCTTTCGACCAGCTTGCCGCGCTCCATCACCGCGACCCGCTCGGCGAAGTGCCGCACGAGATTCAGGTCATGCGTGATCAGCAGGATCGCCATCCCGCGCTTTTCCGCCTCCTCGCGCTGCAACTCGAGCAGCAGATCGACGATCTGCGCGCGGATCGTCACGTCGAGCGCGGTGGTCGGCTCGTCCGCGAGCAAGAGGCGCGGACGGCACGCGAGCGCCATCGCGATCATCGCGCGCTGCCGCTGGCCGCCCGACAACTGATGCGGGTAACTGTCGACCCGCTTCTCCGGCTCCGCGATGCCGGTGCGTGCGAGCAGCGCGATCGCGCGCTTGCGCGCC
This sequence comes from Burkholderia sp. BCC1638, assembly GCF_902833195.1. NCBI lineage: Bacteria > Pseudomonadati > Pseudomonadota > Betaproteobacteria > Burkholderiales > Burkholderiaceae > Burkholderia > Burkholderia sp. BCC1638. The sequence continues at coordinate 185,905 of NZ_CADFEC010000005.1, read as the reverse complement.
TCCCCCGCCGTCACGCCGTCGTGCAGCACGATCGTCTCGCCGATCTGCGCGCCGATCGTGTACAGCGGATTGAGCGCCGTCATCGGCTCCTGGAAGATCATCGCGATGTCCGAGCCACGCAGCCCGCGCATCTCGCGCTCGCTCTTGCCGGCGAGGTCGTGCCCGGCGAAGCGGATCGTGCCGCTCACGTCGGCGTCGCGCAGCAGCCGCAGGATCGACAGCGCGGTCACGCTCTTGCCCGACCCCGACTCGCCGACGAGCGCGACGCGCTCGCCGCGACCGATCGCGAGCGTCACGTCGTCGACGGCCACCGTGTCGCCGAAGCGCACGTGCAGATGCTCGAGCGACAGCAGCGGTTCGCCCGCGTTCGATACGACGGTGTCGCTCATCGCTGGCCTCCCGCCGCGCGCACCGAGTCGGCGATCCGCGTGTCGAGCGCATTGCGCAGCGCGTCGCCCATGAAGGTCAGCAACAGCAGCGTCGCGACCAGCACGCCGAACGTCGACAACGAAATCCACCACGCGTCGAGATTGCCCTTGCCCTGCGCGAGCAGCTCGCCGAGGCTCGGCGTCGGCGGCGGCACGCCGAGCCCGAGGAAGTCGAGGCTCGTGAGCGCGAGGATCGCACCGCTCATCCGGAACGGCAGAAACGTGATCACGGGCGTCATGCTGTTCGGCAGCACGTGGCGCCAGATGATCTGCCAGTTCGTGAGGCCCATCGCCCGGGCCGCGCGCACGTAGTCCTGCGTGCGGTTGCGCAGGAATTCGGCGCGCACGTAGTCGGCCAGGCCGATCCAGCCGAACAGCGACAGCAGCACGATCAGCAGCAGGAAGCTCGGCTCGAAGATCGACGCGAAGATGATCAGCAGGTACAGCTCGGGCAGCGAACTCCAGATCTCGATCAGCCGTTGCCCGACGATGTCGATGCGCCCGCCGAAGAAGCCCTGCACCGCGCCCGCGGCGATCCCGAGCAGCGTGCCGATCGCGGTCAGGATCAGCCCGAACTCGACCGACACGCGGAACCCGTACACGAGCCGCGCGAGCAGGTCGCGCCCCTGCGCGTCGGTGCCGAGCCAGTTCGCGCGCGACGGCGGCGCCGGGTTCGGCACGGTCGAAAAGTAATTCAGCGTGTCGTAGTAATAGCGGTTCGGCGGATAGACGACGAAGTTGCCCGGCGCCTCGAGCCGCTTGCGGACGTACGGATCGAGATAGTCGGCCGGCGTCGGGAAGTCGCCGCCGAAGGTTGTCTCCGGATACGCATGGAACATCGGGAAATAGGTCTGGCCGTCGTAGCGGACGACGAGCGGCTTGTCGTTCGACCACAGCGGCGCCGCGAGGCTCGCGGCGAACGCGACGACGAAGATCACGAAGCTCCAGTAGCCGAGACGCTGCTGGCGAAAGCGCTGCCAGACACGGCGCGCGGGCGACGGCGACACGCGCGCGCGCGCCGCGTCGATGCGGGACGACACGACGGCCCGGTTCATCGCGCACCTCGCCCGGCGAGCGCGGGCAGGCGGACGGGCGCGCCGGCGAGCGGCGTGCTGGCGGACGGATTCATGTCAGCGCTCCAGATTGTCGAATTGAATGCGCGGGTCGACCCACACGTAGCAGAGGTCGGAGATCAGCTTGGTCGCGAGTCCGATCAGCGTGAACAGGTACAGCGTGCCGAGCACGACCGGATAGTCGCGCCGCACGACCGACTCGTACGACAGCAGCCCGAGGCCGTCGAGCGAGAACAGCGTCTCGATCAGCAGGCTGCCCGTGAAGAACGCGCCGATGAACGCGGCCGGAAACCCGACGATCAGCGGCAGCATCGCGTTGCGGAACACGTGCTTCCACAACACGGTGCGCTCGGCGAGCCCTTTCGCTCGCGCGGTCAGCACGTACTGCTTGCGGATTTCGTCGAGGAACGCGTTCTTCGTGAGCATCGTGATGACCGCGAAACTGCCGACGACCGACGCGGTGATCGGCAGCGCGATGTGCCACAGATAGTCGAGCACCTTGCCGGCGAGCGACAGCTGGGCGAAGTTGTCCGACGTGAGCCCGCGCAGCGGGAACAACTGCCAGAACGAACCGCCGCCGAACAGCACGAGCAGCAGCACGCCGAGCACGAAGCCCGGAATCGCGTAGCCGACCAGCACGACGAGGCTCGTCGCGACATCGAACGGCGAGCCGTTGCGCACGGCCTTCGCGATGCCGAGCGGCACGGAGATCAGATAGGTGACGAAGAACGTCCACAACCCGATGCTGATCGACACCGGCAGCTTCTGCACGATCAGCGACCACACGCTCTGGTGGCGGAAGTAGCTGTCGCCGAGATCGAAGCGCGCGAAGCGCTTCAGCATCAGCCAGTAACGCTCGAGCGGCGGCTTGTCGAAGCCGTACAGCGCCTTGAGCTGCGCGAGCTGCTGCGCGTCGACGCCGGTATGCGCACGCATCCCGAACGGCGCCGCGCCCTGCTCCGTCGCGCCCTTGCGCAGTTCCTGCACGGCCTGTTCGACCGGGCCGCCCGGCACGAACTGGATCACCGCGAACGTGAGCGTGAGCACGCCGACGAGCGTCGGGATCATCAGCAGCAGGCGTTTGAGGATGTAGCTCCACATAGGGCGTCGACTCGCGATCGATAGGCTGGGTTGAACGAAGGGCCGGCAGGCTTCAGTGATCGGGCTTGGCCCACCAGGTCGACACGACCCAGCCCTCGGCCGAATAGTACAGCGGCAACGTCTGCGGATAGCCGAGCGTGCGCTTGTATGCGATCCGGTGCGTGGTGCTGTACCACTGCGGGACCGCGTAATAGCCGTGCATCAGCACGCGATCGAGCGCATGCGTCGCGTCAAGCAGGTCGTCACGCGTCTGTGCGGCGCCGAGCGCATGCAGCAGCGTGTCGACGGCCGGCGACTTCAGGCCGATGATGTTGTCGGAGCCCGGCTCGTCGGCGAACTTGCTGGCGTAGCGCGAAAACTGCTCCGCGCCCGGCACCTGCACGCCCGGCAGACGGACCGTCGTCATGTCGTAGTCGAACGCGTCGAGCCGCTTCTGCAGCAGCGCGTAATCGGCCGTGCGAAAGCGCGCGTCGATGCCGAGCTTCGCGAGGTTGCGCTGATAGGCGGTCACGACGCCTTCCATCGCCGCGCCCGAATCGTCGAGGATCTCGAACGTGAACGGCTCGCCCTGCGCGTTGCGCAACGCGCCGTCGCGGTAGGTCCAGCCGGCCTGCGCGAGCAGCGCACGCGCCTTCAGCAGATTCGCGCGCAGCGAGCCCGGCGGGTTCGTGTTCGGCTGCGTGACCATCGGCCCGAACACGGCCGGGTCGAGCTGCGCGCGCAACGGCTCCAGCAGTTTCAGCTCACCCGGGCCCGGCGTGCCGGTCGCCTGCAGGTCGGTATCGGCGAAATAGCTGTCGAGGCGCGTGTACGCGCTATAGAACAGCTGGCGGTTCAGCCATTCGAAGTCGAATGCGAGATCGAGCGCCCGGCGCACGCGCACGTCGCGAAACTGCGGCCGGCGCAGGTTCATGAAGAAGCCCTGCATGCCCGCGCCGTTGTGCTGGCGGAATTCGCGCTTGACGAGCTCGCCACTGTCGAAGCGCTTGCCGACGTCGCGGCGCGTCCAGTTGCGCGCGATGTATTCGACCAGCACGTCGTACTCGCCAGCCTTGAACGCCTCGAGCCGCGCGACGCCGTCGCCGTACAGCTTGTAGACGATCCGCTCGAAGTTGTCGGTGCCGATCCGCACCGGCAGATCGGCGCCCCAGTACGCGGGATTGCGCCGGTACGTAATGGTGCGGCCGTTGTCGTAGCGCTCGATCAGGTACGGGCCGCTGCCGATCGGCTGCTCGAACGCGAGCTGGTCGAACGGAATCCGCGAGCCGTCCGCGCGCAGCCCCCACTTGCGCGAGAACACCGGCACGCCGCCGGCGATCAGCGGCAGCTCGCGGTTCGCGCTGCGGAATTCGAAGCGCACCGTCGCAGGATCGATCACCACGGCCTTCGCGATTTCGGCGAAGTACGCGCCGAACTGCGGTGCGGCCAGCTTGCTCTTCAGCGTGTCGAACGAGAACCTGACGTCCTCGGCCGTGACCGGATCGCCGTTCGAGAAGCGCGCGCGCGGGTTCAGGTGGAACGTGACCGAACGGCGGTCCGGCGCGATCGCGATGTCGTCGGCGAGCAGCCCGTAGGCGGAGGACGGCTCGTCCATGCTGCCGGTCGCAAGGCTCTCGAACAGCATGTCGATGCCCGGCGCAGGGTTGCCGCGCATCGTGAACGGATTGAACTTGTCGAACGATGTCAGCCGGTTCGGGTTCGCGAGCACAAGCGTGCCGCCCTTCGGCGCGTCCGGGTTCACGTAGTCGAAATGCTTGAAGCCCGGCGGATATTTCGGCTCGCCATACTGCGCGATCGCATGGGCCGCGTGCGCGGCCGTCGCGGCGAGTACCGCCTGTATTGCCCATGCTGCCGCCGTGCGGCCGGCGGCACGTACTGCACGCGCGGCGCCGAAGCGGGTACGCGCGGCGGCGGCCCGGGGCGAACCCTTCGTCATAGAGGCCCTGTCGGTCGATTGAGGGATGGAACGTGGGTCGATTCTACCCATTCAATTCGACGTCGAGCCAGCCTGCGGCTTTTGGTGCGTGGCGCCGGCGCATCGGGAGCGCCGCGCGCGGCCGTGCAGGCAAAAGAAAACCGCCACGCGGGCGGTCTTCGTCTCATGCGCGCACGCGACACGCGTGCGTCGCATGTCGATCAACGCCAGCCGTTGTGGCGGCCGTTATCCCAATGGCCGTGACCGCGATCGCCGCCCCAGCCGCGGCCATGATGGCGATACCACTCGTCGCGGCCCCAGTAGCGGCGGCCGTCCCAGTAACGATCGCCGTGCCAGCCGATCACGATCGCCGGTGCCGGCGCGTAGATGGGCGCCGGTGCATACACGGGCGCCGGCTGGTAGACGACCGGCGGAGGCGGCGGCGCATACACGGGCGCGGGCGCGACGTAGACCGGAGCCGGCACGCCGACGTTGATCCCGACATTGACTCCCGCCATTGCTGCGCCCGACACGAGCAAGGCCGTCATACCGGTCATGAGCGAGGCAATACGCAAAGTCTTCATGGATTCCTCTTCGAGTTGTTTCATGTGTGATTCGACTATAGCGACAAGCGCCGTCCCGGCATATTTCAAGTTTGTAAGAACTGATGCGCAGCATCGCAACGGGAACCGCGCGCTAACGTCTTGTAACAATTGGCGCCCGGCCGTCACGCCTCGCTCCCCGGCCCGCCTTGCCGCACGGGCCGCGAGCCCGCTCCGCCCTTCCTAAAACATCTTTCATCCTGGCCCGCGCCCGGCGTTAAGCGGCGCCACGCACACTGCGCGAGCCGATGCGTGCTCGCGCCACGCGTCGGCATCTCGCTGACAGGCCGGCGCCCCGCGCCGGCGGAGACCTCGCCCATGCTGAAACTCGTCCGACTCGCGCTCGCGCGCCCCTATACGTTCATCGTCCTTGCCCTGCTGATCCTGATCGCCGGGCCGCTCGCGGCACTGCGCACGCCGACCGACATTCTTCCCGACATCCGCGCGCGGTCAGTTCGCCAACGATCTCGTTCGCGGTCGCCGCATCGTCTTCGACCGTCAGTACTCGCATGCCTGTCCTCGCAATGGATGTCACGACGCGTGCATCCGATGCGCGCGCGACTATCGTAGATGCCCCGATCGCCATCCGGCGTTAGATGAAAATAGCTTCATCCGGCATCGGGCGAACGCGGGTGAAACATGTTTCATCCGTGCGTCGCCCGCCCGGCCCCGCGCGCCGCCTACGCTGACGTCATGCGGTATCGGGCCGCGAAATGAGAAAAAGGCGGCACTTGCGTGCCGCCTTTTTTGCACGAAGCGCATGGAGATCGTCCGCTGCGCCACGATGACGTTCAGCGCGACATCATGTTCATGCTGACGTTGTGCATCACCCACAGCGTGCCGACGATCAGGATCGCCGCGGTCAGCACGGTGTAGCTGAACGCCATCACGTTCCAGCGCTGGCCGGAGGAGCCGTTCATGTGCAGGAAGTACACGAGGTGCACGACGATCTGCACGAATGCGAGCACGGCCAGCGCGATCAGCGATGCGTGCGGCGACAGCACGCCGCCCATCACGAGGCCGAACGACGCGGCGGTGAGCAGCACCGACAGGATGAAGCCGGCGACATAGCCGCCGACGCTGCCGTGCCCTTCTTCGAGTTGAGACGAATGCGAATGAGCCATTTAGATCACGCTCGCGAGATAGACAAAGGAAAACACGCAGATCCACACGATGTCGAGGAAGTGCCAGAAGAGGCTCAGGCACGTCAGGCGCCGCAGGTCGCGATCGGTCAGGTCGCCGCCGCGCGATACGATCTGCCCGGCGAGCACGATCATCCACACCAGGCCGGCCGTCACGTGCAGCCCGTGCGTCCCGACCAGCGTGAAGAACGCCGACAGGAACGCGCTGCGCTGCGGGCCCGCGCCTTCCGCGATCAGGTGCGAGAACTCGCGCAGTTCCATCGCGATGAACGCCGCGCCGAGCACGAACGTCACCGCGAGCCACGCGAGCAGCGCGCCGCGCCGCTGCTTATACGCGGCCAGCATCGCGAAACCGTAGGTGATGCTCGACAGCAGCAGCGCGGCCGTCTCGACCGCGACGCCCGGAATGTCGAACAGGTCCTTCGCGGTCGGACCGCCCGCGTACTGGTTGCCGAGCACCGCGAACGTCGCGAACAGCGCCGCGAAGATCACGCAGTCGGTCATCAGGTATAGCCAGAAGCCGAACACCGAGTGCGACGGCGGATGGTCGTCGTGCTCGAGCAGGGTTGCGCTCAAGGTTTTCTGCAACATCAGTTGGCCTCCAGTTCCACGTCGTCGACATGCGTGGCCACGCGTGCCGCCGGTTGCTTCTCTTCGATCCTGCGCACCTTCGACGCCGGGATGTAGTAGCCGTCGTTGTCGCGCGAGCTGTAGACCACGAGCGTCGCGACGATGCCGACCAGGCCGCCGATGGCCATCCACCAGATGTGCCACACGAGCGCGAAGCCCAGCACCAGGCTGAAGATCGCGACCACGAGACCCGCACACGTATTCGACGGCATGTGGATGTCGCGGATCGTCGCCGGGTTCGGCCGGCCGTCGCCACGCGCCTTCATGTCGGCGTACGCGTCGAGCGTGCGCACTTGCGGGATCACCGCGAAGTTGTACTCGGCCGGCGGCGACGAGGTCGCCCATTCAAGCGTGCGGCCGCCCCACGGGTCGCCCGTGGTGTCGCGGTATGCCGGCAGGTTCCGGTTGCGGATGCTGACGACCAGTTGCAGCAGCTGGCATGCGATACCGATCGCGATCAGCACGGCGCCGAACGCGGCGACCAGCAGCCACGGATGCCACGCCGGGTTGTCGTAGTGGTTCAGACGGCGCGTCATGCCCATGAAGCCGAGCACGTAGAGCGGCACGAACGCGACGTAGAAGCCGACCTGCCAGAACCAGAACGCGGCCTTGCCGAGCTTCTCGTTCAACTTGAAGCCGAACGCCTTCGGGAACCAGTAGTTGAAGCCCGCGAGATACCCGAACAGCACGCCGCCGATGATCACGTTGTGGAAGTGCGCGATGAGGAACAGGCTGTTGTGCAGCACGAAGTCCGCGCCCGGGATCGCCATCATCACGCCGGTCATGCCGCCGAGCGTGAACGTGACCATGAAGCCGATCGTCCACAGCACCGGCGTCGTGAATTCGATCCGGCCGCGGAACATCGTAAACAGCCAGTTGAACACCTTCACGCCGGTCGGGATCGCGATGATCATCGTCATGATCCCGAAGAACGCGTTGACGTTCGCACCGGAACCCATCGTGAAGAAGTGATGCAGCCACACGAGGAACGACAGCACCATGATCGCGCAGGTCGCGTACACCATCGTCTTGTAGCCGAACAGCGGCTTCTTCGAGAACGTCGCGATGACTTCCGAGAAGATGCCGAACGCCGGCAGAATCAGGATGTACACCTCCGGATGGCCCCACGCCCAGATCAGGTTCAGATACAGCATCGCGTTGCCGCCGGCTTCGTTCGTGAAGAAGTGCATGCCGAGGTAACGGTCGAGGCCGAGCAGCGCGAGCGTCGCGGTCAGGATCGGGAACGACGCCATGATCAGCACGTTCGTGCAGAGGGCCGTCCACGTGAACACCGGCATCTTCATCAGCGTCATGCCGGGCGCGCGCATCTTGATGATCGTCACGAAGAAGTTCACGCCGGTCAGCAGCGTGCCGACACCCGAGATCTGCAGCGCCCACAGGTAGTAGTCGACCCCTACCCCGGGACTGAACTGCAGCTCCGACAGCGGCGGATACGCGAGCCAGCCCGTCTGCGCGAACTCGCCGATCACGAGCGACACGTTGATCAGGATCGCGCTGACCGCGGTCATCCAGAACGACAGCGAGTTGATGAACGGAAACGCGACGTCGCGCGCGCCGATCTGCAGCGGCACGACGAGGTTCATCAGGCCGACCATGAACACCATCGCCATGAAGAAGATCATGATCACGCCGTGCGCCGTGAAGATCTGGTCATAGTGGTGCGGCGGCAGGTAGCCGGGCGCGTTGTACGCGAGCGCGAGCTGCATGCGCATCATGATCGCGTCGGCGAAGCCGCGCAGCAGCATGATCAGCGCGACGATGATGTACATCACGCCGAGTTTCTTGTGGTCGACCGTCGTCAGCCATTCCGTCCACAGCCACTTCCAGCGGCCGGTGATCGTCAGCGCGGCGAGGATGCCCAGCACGACCAGCCCCATGAAGGCGCCCGCCCCCATGATGATGGGCTGGTCGAACGGGATCGCCGATAGTGTGAGTTTGCCGAACATGCGTTACCCCTTCGTGCCGCAGGCGGCGTCCTTCAGGTCGAGGACGTGGCCATCGTTGTATTTCGCGATGATGTTGTGGAAGAGCCGCGGATCGACCGACGAGAAGTAGCGCACGGGCGCCTTCTCGCTGGGCTGCGCGACGGTGCCGTACACGGTCGCGTCGAGCCGGTCGGGTGACGCCTTCACCTTCTGCACCCAGGCGTCGAACTGCTCGCGCGGCTCGGCGAGCGTGCGGAACTTCATGTCGGAGAAGCCGCGGCCGCTGAAGTTGGCGGACGTGCCCGCGTAGTCGCCGGCTTCGTCGGCGATCAGGTGCAGGCGCGTCTGCATGCCGGCCATCGCGTACACCTGGCCGCCGAGCTGCGGAATGAAGAACGAGTTCATCACCGAATCCGACGTGATGCGGAAGTTCACCGGTGTGCCGACCGGAATCGCGAGCTGGTTCACCGACGCGATGCCGAGTTCCGGATAGATGAACAGCCACTTCCAGTCGAGCGCGACGACCTCGACATCGATCGGCTTCACCGACGACTCGAGCGGCTTGTACGGATCGAGCTCGTGCGTGGTTTTCCACGTGAGCACGCCGAGAAACAGGATGATCAGCGTCGGCACCGTCCAGATCACGACCTCGATCGCGGTCGAGTGCGACCAGTTCGGCGCGTACGCGGCGTTGCGGTTCGATGCGCGATAACGCCACGCGAACCACAGCGTGAGCAGGATCACCGGCACGACGACGATCAGCATCGCCCAGGTCGACGTCGCGATCAGCGCCTTTTCCGCGGCGCCGACGCTTCCTTTCGGATTTAGTACATCTAAATTACAGCCTGACAGGCTCAGCGCCGCGCCGATCGATATCAGCGCCGTCCAGCCTCTTGAAGCTTTTCTTTTCATCACACAGCCCGAGGGTCATTGAATCCGTTGCGTATGCCCGATGCGCATTCGATCCACGAAAGTGGCCGAATCATACGTCGCGCGGGTGCGACGAAAAACCGGTGGATGCGGCAAATCATCATTGCAAAATCTGCTGTGAGTCAGATTGTCGCGGGGCAATTTCACGCATCCGGAAGGCGGGCACGAGCCGGCCGGACGCCGCCCGCGCCTGACCGGATGAATGTGCGTGCAACGATCGCGTCGTCGTGCGATGCGGCCGTTGCGCGCGACGTCACGCCTTCAGCCGTGCGTCGCTGCCATGTACGCCTGCGCGGGCGCGCCGCCCTCCCCGGCCGGCAGCTTCGAATGGCTGGCGTCGTCGATCAGCCGCGCGACGGTCGGGTCGATCGCGTCGGTGAACGGCTTCGGATCGACGCCGACCATCAGCACGATCAGCGCGAGCGACGCGAACATCACGATCTCGCGACGGCTGAGATCGGCGAGCTTCGCGATGCGCGCGCTCGCGACCTTGCCGAACACGACGCGCTTGACCATCCACAGCGTGTACGACGCGCTGAGGATCAGCGTGAGCGCCGCGATCGCGCCGATCCAGAAGTTGACGCGGATCGCGCCCATGATGACCATGAACTCGCCGACGAAGCCCGACGTGCCCGGCAGGCCGACGTTGGCCATCGCGAACAGCAGCGCGAACGTCGCGAAGCGCGGCATGACACCCGCCACGCCGCCGTACGCGGCGATCTCGCGCTGCTTCGTGCGATCGACCAGCACGCTCACGCACAGCAGCATCGCGCCCGCGACGAAGCCGTACGACACGAGCTGCACGATCGCGCCTTCGACACCGATCTGGTTGAACAGGAACAGCCCGAGCGTGACGATCCCCATGTGCGCGACCGTCGAATATGCGAGCAGCTTGCCGAGATCGGTCTGCGCGAGCGCGATCAGGCTCGCGTAGACGATCGCGAACAGCGACAGCGCGATCACGGCCGGCGCGAAGAAGTGGCTCGCGTCCGGCGTGATCGGCAGCGCAAAGCGCAGGAAGCCGTAGCCGCCGAGCTTGAGCATCGCGAGCATCAGCGCCGCGCCCGTCGGGCCGTCCGTGTAGACGTCGCGCAGCCACGTGTGCACCGGCCACATCGGCACCTTGACCGCGAATGCCGCGAAGAAACCGAGGAACACCAGCAACTGCGGTGCGAAGCCGAGCTGCAGCGTGCGCCATGCGCTCATGTCGAACGTATGCGACTTCGCGTACAGGTACAGCATCGCCATCAACAGCAGCAGCGAACCCGCGAACGAGATGAAGAAGAACTTCACGGCCGCGTAGACGCGGTGCTCCCTGCCCCACGTGCCGATCAGCAGATACAGCGGAATCAGCGTCGCCTCGAAGAAGATGAAGAACAGCAGCCCGTCCTGCGCGACGAACACGCCGACCATCAGCCCCGACAGGATCAGGAACGACGCGTAGTACTGCGCGACGCGCACCGTCACCGACTCCCACGACGCGATCACGACCACGAGCGTCGTGAAAGCGGTCAGCACGACGAGCCACAGCGACGCGCCGTCGATCCCGACGCGCCAGCCGGCGTTGAACGCCGCCAGCCAGTTGCGGGTTTCGGCGAACTGCATCGCGGCCGAGTGCGAATCGAAGCCGGCGACGAGCGGCGCGACGGCGGCGAGCCCCGCGAACGCGCCGACGAGCGCGATCAGCCTCGTGCGCCGGAGATGACGGTCGGAACCGGCACGCAGCAGGCACGCGCCGAACAGGATCGGAACCCAGATCGCCAGGCTCAGAAAGGGGAAATCATGCATGTCAACAGGCCTTGAGAAGGTCGCGCACTGCATTGGGTACAGGCGTGACGAAGGGAACGAAATCAAATCGACAGATAGATTTCGTGGATCGCCATTGTTGGCAAAATGTAAAGCGGAATCAGCACAAAGTTTGACGCCGCTCAAGCGCAATCGGGTTAACCAGCATAAGGCGACTGATTATTTTTTGCATCGCAGCAAAGCTTTGTTTTACGATGCTCAGATACGTCGCTGATTTTTATGAGTAATTTTTCGTATTGCGACGCGGCGTCGCTCGCGTGAATCGGTGCGATGCCGCATTTTTGTCTGAAGACCGGTTCTTCGGAGCGCACGGAGGTGAATGCGGGGAAGGATGAACGGAACCGATTCAATCCTTACATCGACGCTTTCATTTTTACTTCAATGACAGACGATCGCCGCGATCCGGAAACCGGAAATCGCGGCGCATTCCGCTCCGTCAGCGCTGATGGCTCAGCCGGTCCCACACGCGCATCGTCACCGCGCGATAGTGGTTGTGTTGCGCGGGGAAATGGACGAAACGGCTGTCTTGCGTCGCATAGACGGGCGACGACGCGAGCGACGTCGCATCGACGATGTAGCGCGCGTCGATCATGCCCGCCTCCAGCAGTTCGACATAGATCGCCTGCTGGTCGCCGCCGCTTGCATAGACTGACGACCGATCGTCGAAGCTCTCGATGCGCGCGCATATGCGCTCGACCAGTTCGCGCATCGGCGCGACGTTGCGCACGCCGATCATGCACGAATTGATCGCCCAGGCCGTGTGGTCGGTGCCGATCACGAAATCGCGGCCGTCGATCACGCTGTCGACCGTCTGCCGCTGGTCGATCGCAAGGATGTCGGCGTCGACCCAGAACACGAACGCGTGATCGGGCAGATGTTCGCGAATCAGGTGCAGCTTCGCCCAGTTTGCATCGACGCCGGCCGGCAGGAACGCGGGCGGTTCGCGATACGCGTGGTACGCATAGCCGTGTCGCGTGCAATAGCGAATGAAGTTCTCTTCGTGAAGATCGCCGTAACCGGCGATGTGCGACGTGTGCAGACTCACGAACGCGATGTCTGCATGCGGGTTCAGGTGCCGCGCCGGCTCGCGCGTTCGTTGCTGCGCGGCGCGCCAGTCGTCCATTGCGCGCGGCTGCTCGCCTCGCTGAACGCGCGCCGCATCGTCGACGAGCGCGAGCACATAGCGAAAGTCGTAGTCGGGCGTCGGCGCCCATACGCCATCGATCTGCTGCCATTCCGGCGCGTGGTGCGCCACGAGCGGTTGCGCGCCAACGACGCCGTCGATCGCAAGGCCGTCGCCCCACACGGTCTGGGCCGACGCGAAATAACCGGTCGCGAGCGGCTGATCGAACGGCAGCGGCGGGAAGTGCTCGGCAAGCAGCGTCGCCTCGCACGCATGGTGCCGCTCGGGAAGGCGCATCGCCCACTTGCCCAGCTCGACCACCAGCTTGCGCAAGCGCTCGCGCACGTCGGGCACGTTGCGAAAGATCATGCCGCTTGCAGCGGGCAGCGGCGACTTCGACGTCTGCGTCGTGACGATCGCGTCATAACCGTCGGCGACATCCGGCAACGCATGCTGCCCGAACACCACCGAGAACGGATCGAGCACGAGCAGCAACGCGCCCTGCTCCATCGCGACGAGCTGCGCGATGATCGCGTGGTACTTGTGCAGCACCTGCTGGCGCTCGCCATATACGTGCGTGCCGTCGACGATCGCGTGCCGGTAGCCGCGGCCCCGCGCGTAGCGTTCGTGATTGTCGACGAGCCCGTCGACGGGTCGATGCGAAAGGATGGTCAGTACGGAATGCATGCGTGCCGGAACTCCGGATTGAGCCGCGCGAGGCGATACGCCTATTTAGCGCATGAGCGCCGCTCAAGTCGAGCATTGATTGGCTGTCCGGACGAAGCGTGGCGCCGGGCGGCAGGTCCGTCATCGGAGCGGCAAAAGAAAAAGCCCCGCAAGTCCGAGAACTTGCGGGGCTTTGTCACCGCTTTTGGCGGAGACGGAGGGATTCGAACCCTCGATCCAGGTTTTGGCCCAGATGCTCCCTTAGCAGGGGAGTGCCTTCGACCTCTCGGCCACGTCTCCCAAACTTTCGCTCGCACCAGGGAGGCAGTGCGACGAGAACGAAATAATATAGGGTTTCGAACCGTGCGTCAATTTCCGTGATGCATTTTCTTTAATGCATCACAAAAAATTCACGCTGCCTGGTCGAGTTCGAATGCCTTGTGCAGCGCGCGGACGGCCAGCTCCATGTATTTCTCGTCGATCAGCACCGAAATCTTGATTTCGGACGTCGAGATCATCTGGATGTTGATGCCCTCTTCCGACAGCGTGCGGAACATCTTGCTCGCGACGCCCACGTGCGAACGCATGCCGACGCCGACGACCGACACCTTCGACACCTTCGGGTCGCCCTGCACGCGCTCGGCGCTCACATGGCCCTGCACCTGGTTGGTGAGGATGTCCATTGCCTTCTGGTAGTCTCCGCGGCCGACCGTGAACGTGAAGTCCGTCTTCCCTTCCACGCTCTGGTTCTGGATGATCATGTCGACGTCGACGTTCGCGTCGGCGACCGGGCCGAGGATCTGATACGCGATGCCCGGCTTGTCGGGCACGCCCATCACCGCAATGCGGGCTTCGTCGCGCTGGAACGCGATGCCGGAAATGACTGCCTTTTCCATGGTCTCGTCTTCTTCAAAAGTAATCAGGGTGCCCGAGCGCATTTCTTCGTCGAGCGCAATCAGCGGATCGGTCAGGCTCGACAGCACGCGCGTCTTCACCTGGTATTTGCCGGCGAATTCGACCGAGCGGATCTGCAGGACCTTCGAGCCGAGGCTGGCCATTTCCAGCATTTCCTCGAACGTCACGCGATCGAGGCGTCGCGCCTCTTCGACCACGCGCGGGTCGGTCGTGTAGACGCCGTCGACGTCGGTGTAGATCAGGCACTCTTCAGCATCCAGCGCGGCCGCCACCGCCACCGCCGACGTGTCCGAGCCGCCACGGCCCAGCGTCGTGATGTGGCCATCCGGATCGACGCCCTGGAAGCCCGTGATGATCACGACCTTGCCGGCGTTCAGATCGGCCTTCACGCGCTCGTCGTCGATCGAGTGGATACGCGCCTTCGTGAACGCGCTGTCGGTCTTGATCGGCACTTGCCAGCCGGCATAGCTCACGGCTTCGACGCCGATTTCCTGCAGCGCGATCGACAGCAGGCCGACGCTGACCTGCTCGCCGGTCGACGCGATCATGTCGAGCTCGCGCGGGCTCGGCTGGCTCGAAATCTCTTTCGCGAGACCGAGCAGGCGGTTGGTTTCGCCGGACATCGCGGACGGCACGACCACCATCTGGTGCCCGGCCTGATGCCATTTTGCGACGCGTTTCGCGACGTTCTTGATGCGCTCGACCGAGCCCATCGAAGTGCCGCCGTATTTGTGTACGATGAGTGCCATTGTCGTTCTGAACTGAAGGAGAAGCCGCACGGGCGCGCAGGGCAGGCCGAGTTGCCGTTCGGTCACGCGGCTTGTGGCTGTGGACGGACGACGAGGGGGACGGCTGGGACGCAGCACGCAAGCGTGACGGATTTTGCCCGGAAGGCCGATCAGGCCGCGCAAACCGGGTACGTCACGCGGAAAACCTGCACAAATCGCTCAAAAATCGAGCCGAGCAAACGACCGAGCGTACCCGATAGAGGCCCGCTTGACAAGCCGCCCGCCGGTTTGGCAAGCGTTCCGGCGCTGTTTACCAAATGGTGAAAACCGGCGCGCGATCGCGCGGCCGGAAGCGTGCCGCCGCTACGCGATCAGCAGATCGGGACGCCACTCGATCCGGCGCCACCCGCCATCGCCGGACAGCCCGTCGCCATGATTCACGCCGAGCCGTGGCACGTAGACGAGCCGGTCGCCCGCGAACAACAGCGGTACGTCGCGCTGCCAGGCCGGCACGCCGCGCTCCTGGAACAGATTCTTCAGCGTGCGACCCGGGCCGCCAGGTGACGTACGCAGCCGCTCGCCGCCCGCGCGGGCGCGCGCGGCAAGCGCGGCGCTTCGCAGCAGCGCCTCCGGCACCGCACCGTCGCTGCCGGCTTCGGCCGGTGCGAATACGAACGTGCCGCGCCATGCCGGTACGTGCCAGACTTCCTGGCCGTCCCACACAAGCGAGGATTCGGGATGCGGTGTTCCGGTGCCGTCGTCGGCCGGCTCGGCGCTGTCGCCCGCCTCCCAGTACACGGTGTCGCGATAGAGCCGCAGACACTGCCCGGCATGATCGACCCGCAGCGCATGCGCGTCGTGCGCAGCGCGCAGTTGCCGCATCATGTTCGCGAGCCGCCCTGCCGATGCGCCGGGCAAGCCGAGCCGGCGCATCCAGAAACGCAGCAGGTTCGCGCCGCGCGTGTCATCGAACGCGACCAGCGCATCGCGCGACAGCGCGCGGCCGTCGTCACGCGCGGCGCCGGCGAAATCCAGTTCGGCGAGATCGTCGAGCAGCCGCTGCGCGGCGGCCGCATGCTGGGCCGCGCGGCCCAGCGCATCGCGAAAACCCGGGAAATGCACGGCGAGCGCCGGCAGCACGTCAAGGCGCAGCGCATTGCGCGCATAGCGCGTATCGGCGTTCGATTCGTCGTCGATCCACGTCAGCCCGCGCTGCGCCGCGTAGCGCTCCAGTTGCGCGCGCAACAATCGCAGCAGCGGTCGCACGCGCTCGACGCTCGCACCGTCAGGGCGATAACGCGGCGCCATCGCGGCCAGGCCAGCGATCCCCGCACCGCGGAGCAACTGCAGCAGCACGGTCTCCGCCTGGTCGTCGGCATGCTGCGCGACCCAGAGCGCGGCCACGCCATGACGTTCGCACATCGCGTCGAGCGCCGCATAGCGGCGCTCGCGCGCGGTCGCCTCGATGCCGAGGCCGCTGTCGCGCGGCACGTCGACACGCTCCGATTCGAACGCGACGCCGAGTCGCTCGGCCGCCTCCTGCGCATGCGCGACCCATGCGTCGGCATTCGCGCTCAGGCCGTGATGCACGTGCAGCGCGACGCAGCGCGATGCGCCCGCCACGCGCACGGCCGCGTCGAGCAGCACGGTCGAGTCGAGGCCGCCGCTGTACGCGATCGCGATGCGCGCATCGGCCGGCAGATCGGCAAGCGCAACGCCGACCGCGTCGAGAACGACGCGGTCGGCGGAGAATTCGGTCGAGGGGATCACGAGACAGACGCGCGCCGGACGGCGCGCGATGCGAACACGCCGGTCATGCGCCGGGCGTGGTTTCCTTGAACTTGCCGTAGGCCATCAGGCGCTCGAAGCGGCGCTCGCGCAGCGCATCGATGCTCATGCCCTGGAACTGACGCAGCGAATCGGCCAGCGCACGGCGCAGCAGCGCGGCCATGCCCTTCGGATCGCGGTGCGCGCCGCCGAGCGGCTCGTTGATGATCTTGTCGATCAGGCCGAGCGCCTTCAGGCGATGCGCGGTCAGGCCCAGCGCTTCCGCTGCCTCGGGCGCCTTCGCCGCGCTCTTCCACAGGATCGACGCACAGCCTTCCGGCGAGATCACCGAATAGGTCGAGAACTGCAGCATCATCACGGTGTCGGCCACGGCGATCGCGAGCGCGCCGCCCGAACCGCCCTCGCCGATCACGGTCGTGATGATCGGCGTCTTCAGTTCGGCCATCACGTACAGGTTGCGGCCGATCGCCTCCGACTGGCCGCGCTCTTCCGCGCCGATGCCCGGGTACGCGCCCGGCGTGTCGACGAACGTGAAGATCGGCAGCCCGAACTTCTCGGCGAGACGCATCAGGCGTTCGGCCTTGCGATAGCCTTCCGGACGCGGCATCCCGAAGTTGCGCGCCGCGCGTTCCTTCGTGTCGCGCCCCTTCTGATGGCCGATCACCATGCACGGATGCCCGCCGAAGCGCGCGAGACCGCCGACGATCGAAAGATCGTCCGCGAATGCGCGGTCGCCATGCAGTTCGTGAAAATCGGTAAACAGTTCCGCAACGTAATCGAGCGTGTACGGACGCTGCGGATGCCGCGCGATCTGCGAGACCTGCCACGGCGACAGATTCGCGTAGAGGTCCTTCGTCAGTTGCTGGCTCTTCTTCGACAGACGCTCGATTTCTTCCGAAATATCGACAGCCGAGTCGTCCTGCACGAATCGCAGCTCTTCGATCTTGGCCTCGAGTTCGGCGATCGGCTGTTCGAAATCCAGAAACGTGGTCTTCATGTGTTCGAATCCTTGGGTCTTGCGGCAGCGCGTATTCTACCCGCGCGGGCGACGTGCAAGACCGGCTCTCAACTATTGATGTTTAAAACCCGATAGCCGTCAATCGGCGTCGGCGTCCGGCGTGTCGAGGCTGCGCCACATGTACCAGGTCGCGACGGTACGCCACGGCTCCCAGTTGGCGGCCACTTCGCGCGCCTCGCTGCGCGTGACGGGCTCCCCGCTGAAGTAATTGACGCTGATCGCGCGGATCAGGCCCGGATCGTCGAGCGGCAGCACGTCCGGCCGCGACAGGTTGAAGATCAGGAACATCTCGGCCGTCCAGCGGCTGATGCCGCGGATCTGCGTGAGTTCGGCGATCACGTCCTCGTCGTCCATCGACGTCCATTTGTCGACGTGCAGCGCGCCGGACACGAAGTGTTGCGCGAGGTCGAGAATATATTCCGTCTTGCGCTTCGACAGTCCGCACGCGATCAGCTTGTCCGCCCCGAGCCGGATGACCGGCTGCGGCGCGAGCTTCGGACACGCATCCTCGATGCGCGCCCACAGCGCCTGCGCGGACGGCACCGAGATCTGCTGGCCGACGACCGAGCGCGCGAGCGTGACGAACGGGTCGCCGCGCTTCACGAGATGCGCGGGGCCGAACTTCGGGATCAGTTTCTTCAGGATGCGGTCGCGCTTGACGAGATCGGCGCACGCCTTGTCCCAGTATGCGGGGCGCACGACACCATCGGCGCCGTCGACTGCCGCATCGGCAGCACGCACCTTGCGGGCCGCGTCGGCGGCCGCCATCGCGACCTCCGGCTGCGCCGCGTCCGCGCCCTTCCCGCGTGCGGGCTTCGCATGACCGTTGAGCGCGCCGTTCGGCACGGCGCGCGTCGCGTCCGCCTTCGCCGCTGGCGCGCGCTTGGCCGCCGGACGCGCGGCGAGCGGAGTCGCGCGCCTGACCGGCGCTTTTCTGGCCGTTGCCATCTTGCCTCCTACCTGACGGATCGGTCAGTGGAACGCACCGCGCTCATACGCGACGCCATTCGGTCGATCCGCCCGGTTTGTCTTCAAGTGCGATGCCGGCGTCGAGCAGTTCCGCCCGAATCCGGTCCGCTTCGGCATAGTCCTTCGCTTGCTTCGCCGCGACACGCGCGGCGATCTTCGCTTCGATTTCGTCGGCTGCGAGCCCGCGTGCCTGCGCGGCACCCGTGCCCTGCTGCAGGAACGCGCGCGGTTCGCGGCCAAGCAGGCCCAGCAGGCCAGCCAGCTGTTTCAGTTGCCGCGCGAGCGATGCATCGCGCGTGCGGTTGACTTCGCCCGCCAGCTCGAACAGCGTCGCCACCGCGACCGGCGTGTTGATGTCGTCGTTCATCGCGGCCGCGAAACGCTGCGCATGCGGCTCGTTCCAGTCGAGCGCGAGCGCGTCGGGCTCGACATCCTTCAGCGCCGTATACAGGCGCGTGAGCGACGCGCGCGCATCGTCGAGATGCACGTCGCTGTAGTTGAGCGGCGACCGGTAGTGCGTGCGCACGATGAAGAAGCGCATGACCTCGGCGTCGTAGCGCTCGAGCACTTCGCGGATCGTGAAGAAGTTGCCGAGCGATTTCGACATCTTCTCGTTGTCGACCTGCACGAAGCCGTTGTGCATCCAGTAATTGACGAACGTCTGGCCGGTCGCGCCTTCGCTCTGCGCGATCTCGTTCTCGTGGTGCGGGAATTGCAGGTCCTGGCCGCCGCCGTGGATGTCGAAATGCTCGCCGAGCAGCGTGCAGCCCATCGCGGAGCACTCGATGTGCCAGCCCGGCCGGCCCATCCCGTACTTCGATGCCCACGACGCGCCTTCCGGGTCGTCCGACTTCGCGCGCTTCCACAGCACGAAATCGAGCGGATCTTCCTTCGCATCGTTCGCGGCGACGCGCTCGCCCGCGCGCAGATCGTCGAGCGACTTGCCCGACAGCTTCCCGTAGTTCGCGAACTTGCGCACCGAATAATTGACGTCGCCGTCGGTCGCCTGGTACGCGTAGCCGTTCGCCTCGAGCTGCTCGATCATCCCGAGCATCTGCGGAATGAACTGCGTCGCGCGCGGCTCAATGTCCGGCCGCTGGATGCCGAGCGCCGCTTCATCCTCGTGCATCGCGCCGATGAAACGGTCGGTCAACGACTTGATCGTCTCGCCGTTCTCGACCGCGCGGCGGATGATCTTGTCGTCGATGTCGGTGATGTTGCGCACGTACGTGACCCGATAGCCGATCGCACGCAGCCAGCGCTGGACGAGGTCGAACACGACCAGCATGCGCGCGTGGCCCACGTGACAATAGTCGTAGACGGTGATCCCGCATACGTACATCCGCACTTCGCCTGTCTGGCGCGGCACGAAAACTTGCTTGTCACGCGCGAGCGTGTTGTAGATGCGCAGTGATTCCATAGAGATGAACCGTGAGCCGAAGGAAACCGCCCTGGCGAAGCTCGCCCAGCATGCGAAACGGACGGACCACCTGCCGCGGCACGACGCCGCGCGTCCTCGGTATCACATGGGGCGGTCAGGCTGCAAGCACAGCGGTGACGGCCACGAGAGGCAAAGAAAGACTATCTGCGGCTCGCCGGAACGCGCAGACGTTTTGTTAGAATGGGTCGGAGTATAACATTCCGATTTACGCCTATGAAACCTCATCGCGGCCGCGCGCCGAGCGCTGCGACCCTCGTTGCGACCGCCGTCATGGGCGTCGCACTGACGCTTTTCGCGGCCCCCGCGGCATACGCGCAAAAGGCCCCGGCCACCGCCGACGGCACGCCCGAAATCGACGGGTCGATCGCCGGCAAGCAGTGGAAACAGGCGCTCGCGCAACTCGACGCGCGCATCGCGTCGAATCCGCACGACGTGCAGGCGCAGTTCAAGCGCGGCACCGTGCTCGCCCGCCTGAACCGCGACGACGACGCGATCCAGCAGTTCGTCGCGATCACGCAGGCCTACCCCGAACTGCCCGAACCGTACAACAACCTCGCGGCGCTCTACGCGAAGCACGGCCGCTACGACGAAGCGCGCAGCGCGCTCGTCACCGCGACGCAATCGAACCCGAGCTACTCGCTCGCGTACGAGAACCTCGGCGACCTTTATCTGCGCCTCGCGGCCGAATCGTACAAGCGCGCGCAATCGCTCGGCCGCACGAGCGGCGCGACCGCGCAGCGCCTCGCCGACCTGCAGAAGATCGTGTCGCCGCCGAAGGCGGCGGCGAATGCACGCGCCGTCACGCCTGCGACGCGCGCGTACACCGATCGCGCCGCCGCGAACGTGAGCACCACCACGCTGCCGATGTCGCCGACGTTCCAGTTCAACGGTCCGTCCGGCGCGCTGACAGCGCCGTACGTCGCGCCGTCGCAGTAAGCGGCGCAACCTTTCTTCCCTCCCAATCTGAGGATCGCAATGAAACGTCTGTTGCTGGCGCTTGGCGGCGCCGCCCTTCTCGCGACCGCGCCCGCGTTCGCGCAATCGGCCACCGCGCACCCCGTCGTGCAGCTGAAGACCTCGCAGGGCGACATCCGCGTCGAGCTCTATCCGGAGAAGGCGCCGAAGACGGTCGCCAACTTCCTCGATTACGTGAAGGCCGGCCAGTACAACGGCACGATCTTCCATCGCGTGATCAAGGGCTTCATGATCCAGGGCGGCGGCTACAAGACCAACTTCGAGGAGAAGCCGACCCGCGCGCCGATCCCGCTGGAAAGCCGCAATGGTCTGAAGAACCTGACGGGCACGATCGCGATGGCGCGTACCAGCGATCCGAATTCGGCCACCGCGCAGTTCTTCATCAACACGGTCGACAACAGCGGCCTCGACTACCCGAACCCGGACGGCAACGGCTATGCGGTGTTCGGCAAGGTCGTGTCGGGCCTCGACGTCGTGAAGAAGATCGAAGGCGTGGCGACGACCTCGCGCGGCCCGATGCAGGACGTGCCGGCTCAGCCGGTCCTGATCGAATCGGCCAGCATCGTCTCGAAATAAGCACCTGCCGGCACGTCCGGCGCCACACGCGGCCGCGTCGCACGACCGGCCGCGTGCCATTTAAACCGCCTCACCGAAGGAATTTCATCATGGTTGAACTGCACACGAACCACGGCGTGATCAAGCTCGAGCTGGACGCCGCCAAGGCACCGAAGACGGTCGAGAACTTCCTCAACTACGTGAAGAAGGGTCACTATGACGGCACGGTGTTCCACCGCGTGATCAACGGCTTCATGATTCAAGGCGGCGGCTTCGAGCCGGGCCTGAAGCAGAAGCCGACCGACGCGCCGATCGACAACGAAGCGAACAACGGCCTGAAGAACGACAACTACACGATCGCGATGGCGCGCACGAACGATCCGCACTCGGCGACCGCCCAGTTCTTCATCAACGTGAACGACAACGACTTCCTGAACCACTCGTCGCCGACGCCGCAGGGCTGGGGTTACGCCGTGTTCGGCAAGGTCGTCGAAGGCCAGGACGTGGTCGACAAGATCAAGGGCGTCAAGACGGGCAACGCGGGCTTCCACCAGGACGTCCCGACCGACGACGTCGTGATCGAAAAGGCCGTGGTGGTCTGACGCATAGTCCGTTACGGAGGCACTTCGATGTTGCAGGAGAGTCCGCCGCGAAGCGTCTCCGCGGGCGTGCCGGGCGAGCGCGAATACGCGCAAGCCGCACGCCCGTTCCTGTTTCTCTCCGATCTGCACCTGAGCGAGGCGATTCCGAAGACGGTCGCCGCGTTCGAGCATTTCGTGAAATACACGGCCGACAGCGCCGACTCGGTGTTCATCCTCGGCGACCTGTTCGAATACTGGATCGGCGACGACGTGCTCGACCACGATCCGTTCGCGGCGCGCATGGCCGCGCTGATGCATACGTTCTCGGAACGCGGGATCGCGCTCTACGTGATGCACGGCAATCGCGATTTCCTGCTCGGCCGGCGCTTCATGAAGGCGGCCGGCGCGATGCTGCTGCCCGATCCGGCGCTGATCACGTCGTTCGGCCAGCGCATCGTGCTCGCCCACGGCGACGCGCAATGCACGGCCGATCGCGGCTACCAGATATTTCGGCGGTTTGCCCGCAATGGCATCGCGCAGGCGCTGTTTCTCGCGTGGCCGTTCCGCTGGCGCCGCGCGCTCGCGCAACGGATGCGCTCGAACAGCGAAGCGGGCCGGATGCGCCCCGCCTCGCCGCTCTACGACGTCACGCGTGAAGGCATCGCCGCGCTGTTCCGGAAGAGCCGCGCGAGCGTGATCATTCACGGCCACACGCATCGCCCCGCAAGCCACGCCGAACCGGGCGGGATTCGCTGGGTACTGCCCGACTGGGATCTCGACCACGGCATGCCGCGCGGCGGCTATCTGCGCGTCGACGCCGAAGGCATCCACGCGATGCCGCTCGACTGACGCGATCGGCGCTGCCGGCGGCCGCCGGCATGCGCCGCGTTACGACTGGCGCTCGAGCGCCTTGCCTTCCAGCACCGCCGACAGCCTGCGCAGGTCGAGACGCGCCGCGTCCGCGCCCTGCAGCGTTTCCAGATGCGTACCGAGTTGCTCGAGCGCCGCGACGATCTCGTCCACGCGCCGGCTTTCCTTCGCCGCGTGGTCGATCAGGCCGTGAATTGCGAGCGACATCGGGTCGTCCGCGTTCGGCGTGATCCCGTACGCGCAGAACGCGGCGCGCTCGGGCTGCGGCTTCGATTGCGCCGGCATCACGATGCGCGCCGGATTGCCCACCGCGGTACCGCCTGCCGGCACCGGCTTCACGACAACCGCGTTGGAACCGATCTTCGCACCCGCGCCGACCGTGAAACCGCCGAGCACCTTCGCGCCCGCGCCGACGATCACGCCGGCCTCGAGCGTCGGATGGCGCTTCGCGCCGCGCGTGAGCGACGTGCCGCCGAGCGTCACGCCCTGATAGATCGTGCAGTCGTCGCCGACGATCGCAGTTTCGCCGATCACGACACCCATCCCGTGATCGATGAACACGCGCCGGCCGATCGTCGCGCCCGGGTGAATCTCGATACCCGTCAGGAAGCGCCCGGCTTGCGACGCGAAGCGTGCGAGCCAGTAGCGCTTCGCGCGCCAGCACGCATGCGCGAAGCGATGCAGCACGAGCGCGTGCAGCCCCGGATAACAGGTCAGCACTTCCCAGGCACTGCGAGCGGCGGGATCCCGCTCGCGAATCGTCGCAACGTCTTCGCGCAGTCTAGTGAACATGATCTGGTCTGGGCTGGGGAAAAGGCCGGCGTGCCCCGCCGGCAAAGGCCGGCCGTTATCGCACCGGGTAATTTGCTTATGACGTCCGGCGATTGTAGGGCCACTCGCGCGCGGCCACACGGCGTCGCGCGTTCACCCCGCCGGCGGCACGGGTATTCGTGCGGAATGCCCGTCGCGGCGGATCGACACGGCCTTCCGATGGATCGGCGCGCGCAAGGTCACCGACATCGAGCGGTCGATGCAATGCGGCGTTCGCGGGCGGGGACGCAGCCGTGCAGCCCGCGAGCGCCCGGCAGCCGGCGTGCCGGGCCGCTTACGCGTCGCCGTCAGGCGTGCCGGATTTCAGCAGGATGTGCTTCGCGATGCCGCGCAAGATGTTGACTTCCTCGCGCTCGAGACCGGTGCGTGCGAACAGGCGCCGCAGCCGCGGCATCAGCTTCTTCGGGTTGCGCGGATCGAGAAAATCGAGCGCGATCAGCGCGTTCTCGAGGTGCGCGTACATCCGCTCGATCTCATCGCTCTGCGCGAGCGTGCCTACTTCGGCCTGCGCTTGATGCGACGGCCCGCTCCCCTGCTCCAGGAGCGCGACGCGCAGTTCATACGCGAGCACCTGCACGGCCTGTGCGAGGTTCAGCGAACTGTAAGCCGGATTTGCCGGGATGTGCGCGAGCGCGCTGCACTGCTCGACGTGCTCGTTCGCGAGGCCCGTGCGCTCGTTGCCGAACACGAGCGCGATGTCGCCGGTGCCGACCTGCGCGCGCGCCTGTTCGGCGGCCTCGCGCGGCGCAAGGCGCGGCGGCCCGTATTCGCGCGCGCGGGCAGTCAGCGCGATCGACCACTGGACGCCGGACAGCGCGTCGCCGAGCGTCGGCACGACATGCGCGGACGCGAGGACGTCATCCGCGCCGCTCGCCATCGCGATCGCCTCGGGGTCGCTCTGCACGTGCGGCACGCGCGGCGCGACCAGTACGAGCCTGGAGAAACCCATCGTCTTCAGCGCGCGGGCGGCCGCCCCGACATTGCCGGGATGGCTCGGCTCGACAAGCACGAAGCGGGTGGACGTGAAGCCGCCGGATGGCGGCGGGGACGAGGCCGCGCCCGATTCGGACGGCGCGGCAGGGTTCTGCGGGGTTTCCACTGCATACGACTCGGTTCATCAGAATGGCAGTATGGTATCGCCATCGCCCCGGCAAACCCACTCGTCCGGACGGCCAGTGGGGTTTCCCCGCATTCCGGCCACCTGAAACTCTCGAAAATCGGGTAAAATCATGCGTTTACGTGTCGCATCCCGTGCGACACGGGTCGTACCCTGCTCTTTGTCAATTCGCGTCTCATCTCGCCCGGCACGTTTGCGCCGTTCCGGGCGGTGTGTTCCACTTCGTGGCGGCCCGTGCCGCCGGCTACAGGATCCAGGCCATGCATCCCATGCTCAACATCGCTGTCAAGGCTGCGCGCCGCGCCGGACAGATCATCAACCGTGCCTCGCTCGACCTCGACCTGATCGAGATCCGCAAGAAACAGCAGAACGACTTCGTCACCGAAGTGGACAAGGCCGCCGAAGAGGCGATCATCGAGACGCTGAAGACCGCCTACCCCGACCACGCGATCCTCGCGGAAGAATCGGGCGAATCCGAGAACGAATCCGAATTCAAGTGGATCATCGATCCGCTCGACGGCACGACCAACTTCATCCACGGCTTCCCGTACTACTGCGTGTCGATCGCGCTCGAGCACAAGGGTGTCGTCACGCAGGCCGTCGTCTACGATCCGAACAAGAACGACCTGTTCACGGCCACCCGCGGCCGCGGCGCGTACCTGAACGACCGCCGCATCCGCGTCGGCCGTCGCGACCGCCTGGCGGACGCGCTGGTCGGCACCGGCTTCCCGTTCCGCGAGAAGGACGGCCTCGACGCATATGCGCGCCTGTTCACCGAAATGACGCAGGCCTGCACGGGGCTGCGCCGTCCGGGCGCGGCCGCGCTCGATCTCGCGAACGTCGCGGCCGGCCGTCTCGACGCGTTCTTCGAGCAAGGCATCAACGTGTGGGACATGGCGGCGGGCAGCCTGCTGATCACCGAAGCCGGCGGCCTCGTCGGCAACTACACGGGCGACGCCGACTTCCTGCATCGTCATGAGATCGTCGCGGCGAACCCGAAGATCTACGCGCAGATGATCCCGATCCTGAACCGCTACAGCCGCGTGCATCCGGCAGCGGAGTAAATCCGGGCCGCGCCCGCGCGGCGCGGCTGACGCAGCACCCCTGCCGCCAGCGCGCCGCCCCGCCCGTCTCAACACCGCCACGACTTCGTGGCGACCGTATCCGAATACTCATGTTACGGCTAAGCGAACTTAAACTCCCGCTCGACCACCCCGAGAGCGCCCTCGAGGCCGCGATCCGCGCGCGCCTCGCGGAGCTTGGCGTGCCGGCAGACGGGCTCCTCCGTTACACGGTGTTCCGCCGTGCGCACGATGCGCGCAAGCGCGCCGACATCAAGCTCACGTATATCGTCGATGTCGAAGTCAAGGACGAAGCGGCCGTGCTTCCGCGACTCGCCGGCACGCCGCATTGCGGCGTGACGCCCGACATGGCGTACCACTTCGTCACGAAGGCGCCCGAGCACGGCAACTTCCTGCGCCCGGTCGTCATCGGCATGGGGCCGTGCGGCCTGTTTGCCGGCCTGATCCTCGCGCAGATGGGTTTCCGCCCCATCATCCTCGAGCGCGGCAAGGCCGTGCGCGAGCGCACCAAGGACACCTTCGGCCTGTGGCGCAAGAGCGTCCTCAATCCCGAGTCCAACGTGCAGTTCGGCGAAGGCGGCGCCGGGACGTTTTCCGACGGCAAGCTTTACAGCCAGATCAAGGATCCCCACCACTACGGCCGCAAGGTGCTCGACGAATTCGTCAAGGCCGGTGCACCGGAAGACATCCTGTACCTGAGCCGACCGCACATCGGCACGTTCCGCCTCGTCAGCATGGTGGAAAAGATGCGTGCGACCATCCACGAACTGGGCGGTGAAGTGCGCTTCGAAACCCGGGTCGAGGACATCGAAATCGACCAGGGCAAGGTGCGCTCGCTGACGCTGTCGAACGGCGAAACGCTCCGGTGCGATCACGTGGTGCTGGCCGTGGGCCACAGCGCGCGCGACACGTTCCAGATGCTGCACGACCGCGGCGTATATGTCGAAGCGAAGCCGTTCTCGCTGGGCTTCCGGATCGAACATCCGCAGGGGCTGATCGATCGCAGCCGCTTCGGCAAGTTCGCCGGTCACAAGCAACTCGGCGCGGCCGACTACAAGGTGGTTCACCACTGCAGCAACGGACGCGCGGTCTACAGCTTCTGCATGTGCCCCGGCGGCACGGTGGTCGCGGCGACCTCCGAGCCGGGCCGCGTGGTCACCAACGGCATGAGCCAGTATTCCCGCGCCGAGCGCAACGCGAATGCGGGCATCGTCGTCGGCATCACGCCGGAAGACTATCCGGGCGGCCCGCTGGCGGGCATCGCGTTCCAGCGCAAATGGGAAGAACGCGCGTTCGAGCTCGGCGGCGGCGATTACAGCGCGCCCGGGCAGCTGGTCGGCGATTTCATCGCGGGCCGGCCGTCGACGTCGCTCGGCTCCGTGGTGCCGTCGTACAAACCGGGCGTGCGCCCGACCGATCTCAGCACCGCGCTGCCCGACTACGTGATCGAAGCCATTCGTGAAGCACTGCCGCAGATCGACAAGAAGATCGCCGGCTTCGCGATGCACGACGCGGCGCTCACCGGCGTGGAGACGCGCACGTCGTCCCCGATCCGGATCCGGCGCAAGGACGATTACCAGAGCGTGAACGTCGAAGGGCTGTATCCGGCCGGAGAAGGCGCCGGGTATGCGGGCGGCATCTATTCGGCAGCGATCGACGGCATCGAAGTCGCGCAGGCGGTGGCGCTCGATCTAATGTCGGCGCACACGTCCTGATATTGCAGGACGGACTCGGCGCACGTACGCCCGTGCGCCGAGTGAAGCCGGCATTTTCAATGCCCGCCCGGGGCGAGCTCGAATCGCCGCATCGGACCGACGCTCTCCGATCTCGATCGCCCCGCCTTTGCGATGCACCGCGGCCATTCAGAGGCCGATGTGCCGGACACGACTGACGCCGGGCCAAATTTCGCTTTGGTATACTTCGCGGCCAAGCCCTCTACGTTTCCCCGCATCCATGACCGCCGCACAGTCGGACAACGCGTCATCTGATTTCATGCCGGCTGACCTCAGGCAAAGCGTGGTCACGCAGACGTTGCCGCATTCCCAAGTCGGCATCAGCCGACTGAAGACATCTCGTAGAAATATTGGCCGAACTGCGCCATATGAACTTGAAGACGCCGATCTCATCGTGCTGCAATTGCGCGCGTTCGGCGAACAGGAATTGTGGCTTGACGGACGTGTTGCCCGTTTCGTCCCCTACGATGCGGGGACCGTCACGATTCATGACCTTGATCGCAGATGGGTTTCCGACCTCAAGGGGGCGTTCGACTGCATCCATTTTCACCTCCCTCGCCGAACGCTGGAGGAGACAGTCGATGAAATCGGCGGCAGACAGCGACCACAGCTCTACTTGCCGCCGCACTTGAGCGCGACGGATCCGATCATCCACCGCCTGGGCCAGGCTCTGCTCCCCGCTTTAGCGCGGCCCGAGCATGCGTCTCAGCTCTTTATCGACCACGTCGCGCTTGCCTTCCAGGCGCATGTCGCGCGCCTGTATGGCGGCGTCAGCGAGCGCCGGGAGAAGTCGACCTGCAAACTCACTGCGTGGCAGGAGCGAATGGCGAAGGGACTTCTTCTCGAACACCTTACCGGGAACATCTCGATTGCCGATGTGGCGAGAGCATGCGGCCTGTCTCGCGGCCATTTCGTCAAAGCCTTTCATCAGACCACCGGGTTGCCGCCCCATCGCTGGCTGATCGACCAGCGTATCGAGCGAGCGATGATGTACATGCGCACGTCGTCCATGCCCCTGCAAATGATCTCGGACGCATGCGGCTTCGCCGACCAGAGCCACTTCACGAGAACATTCACGCGCGTCACCGGCGTGACACCGCGTCGTTGGCGCACGGACAACGCTTGAGGATCGCAGGAGCAACGCCCCGCTGTCGCAAGCGGGTATTTCCTTGTTCTCCGGCATGATTCGACAAGTCCCGGCGCACGACGCTACGCCACGACCTGCGCCCGGCCGATGGATCGTCACTGTGCAGGTCGATCGCTGCGCGTGACCAGATTTCCCTTTAGCGCCGCGCTCATCGGCATGTCGAGATTCGCGCCGCGTGGCGGAATCGGCGATTCAAACCACTTTGCGTACAGGCGAGTGAATTCGCCGCTCTTCATGAGCCGAGTGAGCGTGCCATCGACGAGTCGCTTGAACGCCGGATCGTCTTTGCGCACCATGCATGCGTACGGCTCCACCTGCAGCGCGTCTCCTGCCACGGCCCACGTACTCGGGTCGTCCGCGTTGGCCCTGAGCCCGTAAAGCAGCACGTCATCGAGGGCGAGCGCTGCCGCTTTGTCGTCCGCGACGATTTTTAGTGCGTCGGCATAGTCCTTTGTCAGCACGACTTCGGCATCGATGTGCTGCGCTTCGAGCTGGCGCCGCAGCGTTTTTTCGTTCGTACTCCCGCCGACCGTCGCGACGGACTTATGCGCGAGGTCGGCATAGTCGCCAATGCCCGACGCCCGTTTGGCCATCAGCCGCGTGCCGGCATAAAAGTAATTGATCGAAAACGCGACGTCCTTGCCACGCGCCGACGTATTTGTCGTCGACCCGCACTCCAGATCGTAGGTGCCATTGACGAGCAGCGGAATTCGATTTTGACCTGTGACCGGCACGTAAGCGACCTTCAGATCCGGTCTGCGAAGTGCCTTGCGAACGTCGTCGACGATTGCTTCCGTTACGTCCATCGAAAAGCCGACGGCTTTATGCGGCGTCAGCAGATAGCTGAACGGCACGGCGGCTTCCCTGTACGAAACAACGATTTGATTGGACCGGGAGATTTTGTCTAACGTCTGCGCATTGGCAGTCATCGACACGGCGTACCCCGCGAATAATGCGGCGAGCATGGCAAACGATGGGGATCTCATGATGCCTCTTTCACGACGTTTTCTCTGCAGAAGCTCGATTTGCCGAGCCGTCTCCGTCAGTAGCGGACCGCACATCGTATCCCTTGCCGCGCGTCCATCGATTCCGACGTGAATTCACTTTAAGCGGAGTCGATCGCCCCCGATTGATTCAGGTCAACAGCGCGGCCGTCTTGGAACGAGTGCCCGGAGAGGGTTTCAGCACGACGCTGCAAGTCGGATCGAGATCCGGTTAGCCGACAGGCCGCCTGCCCGCCTTGGCTGATTCATCAGTGTCATGCCGGCAAGACAAACGCCGGCGCTATCCCTTGGGACCATCCGAGCGGCCAGGAATCGATGCCGGACATGGAGTCGTATCGCGCGATCTGCTGGCTTATCGGCCAACTTCGACCGTATTCGTCGAAGCCACTGGTAAACTCGGGGCAACTCAAGCAACAAATTCATGCCGGATCTATGACCACGCTGTCGCCCGAGGCCTTTGCAGGCCACACTCCGATGATGCAGCAGTACCTGCACCTTAGCTGACAAGGCGCCATCGCAAAAGCTACGCTTTAACCTACGCCTGATCTTTCAATCTAAACGCATTCATTTTGCGACCGTGTACCGGTCGTTTGAATTGAGCATACCAAGGACACCACGCGTCCCATACTAGGCTACAAACACGAACATGGCTGCGCCCCTGAACCAGCATCACGACTTCATAAGCTACGTCTTGTTGTCTGTTCCAGATGACTTTCCTGCAGAAGACTATTTGTCAGCGGACGAGCAAATGACGCTTGAGAACCGCCAATAAAGTCGTCAACTCGCGAGCCGGAAGCCTTGATCCACGAGGATTCTGGAGTGACGGAATTATTTTGCTCTATGTCAACAGGGGAACATAGCAACGACCCCGCCACCTGTTTGCGTACACATCCGTTGAGGCTGTTGCTGTTGCTGCTGCTCCCAGGCCCGTCGAGCGGCTGCCTCGTTGACGGCCCGCGCCGTATTTTGTCTGTTCCGTTCATCCTCCGTAGCAATTTGCTGCAGAACGCCGCCGGGATCACCGAGGGAGGCAAGGATTTTGATGGCCTCCTGGCTCCTACCACGGGCCGCGCTCTGCAGTAGGGCAATTCGTTTGGCGTTATCACGACGCACGCCACGACCCTTGGCGTACATATCTGCTAGCTTGACTTTCGCTTCCGCAATGTCTTGGTCGGCACCTTTCTGCAACCAGTAGGCGGCCTTGACATCATCACGAGGGACGCCTTTTCCTTCGCTGTAGTCCCTTGCTACGTTGATCAGGGCACCGTTTTGTGCGAGTGAGTTGCCCTGTTCCGCCGCCTTGAGATACCAAAAGTGAGCGGAAGAGTAGTCCTTTGCTTCATAATAAACGTCGCCCAATACGTACTGAGAAATTACATCGCCCTGTTCCGCTTTCTTCTTGGTTTCCTCCACCTTTTGGAGCCGATATTGCTCCCTCTGAGTTGGTGTCATGTTCGCAATCTTATCCGCTTCTGCACGGTACCGATCGAACGCTGTCGGCGGGGTAAATGCGCAGCCGCTCAGTATGGAAAGAACAATCAGCGAAGCGCTGCCGACCATGAGGCGAAACAGGGCCATAACTTCTCCTTCAACAGGAATTTACTTTGGATCTCCAATCTGGAGTGCCCAAATCTTAGGGGGGACTGTTAAGGAAGTCATGCTGCATGTGGCCCCACGTTTTGAATTTAACATAATTTAACGCTAAGACTACGCCGGTGTTGACCTGCCTGATTTCTTCGGGCCATTTCAATCTTGGGAAACGGCCTCGGTGATCCGCAATTCCATTTCCGGTCCAATGAGTTGAAGGAAGGTTGCGAAATCGTCAGCGACTCGCTGGACCAAACCCTCAGGATTCACGCCGTCGAACGCCATCACTGGCCACGGCGCAGCGCCCGTCAAATCAAAACCAAAGAGCTCAAGCCCACCGTTCCCACAGAACACAAAACAATCGGGATAAAGCGTGGATAGCTTGCAAGCCACCGCATTGACTCGATGATGCGACTCTTTCCGATCTGGTACCGATTGTCGAACCGACATAGTCGGCCAAATGACTAGATTCGCGCGGCATCATCAAGGCCGCTGGTAAACTTGTCCTGCCAAAGCAACTTTTCCCGTCACATGAGCACGCAACCCACGGCAGCACCAGCACCCGTCACGCCAATGATGCAGCAGTACCTGCGCCTTATCTGACAAGGCTAGATACGCAAAGCTACGCCGAGACCTACGCCACCTCGCCGGTCAGGAGATGGAATGACGAGCGGCATTCGGCCACTGCTACAGCAAACTCGTTGCGCCCAGAAAAGCCCGCTCCCAGCGGGCTTTTCGTTGTCTATGCACTCGCCGTTCACATCCAGTTGCAATACTGCGTCCCATATCCGATGATGAATGGGCGACACACATGATAGGCGCGTCCGCGACATTCTTTGGCCCGTCGTGCACACACGACCACCGCTTTCGAAGCCTTCCGACAGGAGGTGCAATATGGAAAAAATTGCGGCAAATCAAGCCAAGATCTTCGTCAGCCTGCTCGTTCTCCATGTCTTTCTTGCACTCTGTCTGCTGGTATCGATTGTATCGTTTAGGTTTGCGCCGATTCTAATCGTCGGTCTCGTTACGGTCGGTTGCGGCCTCTTACTTAGCCGGATTAGTCGCGATAGCGATGCCGCGCGTCGCATAATCAAGAGCCGCGGTGGCAAGGTGTATCTGTACTGCATGCGGGGCATTGTGGCGTGTGGAGTGCTCGTTTTGGTTGTACCGAATTACCTAGGAATATTTACACATCACCGTTAAACAGATGCCCCATGTGGGCTCACAGGCAATCTGGCTGCCAAAACATCTTTTCCCCGTTACGTTGCCCCTGGAAAGGTAGGAGGGTCCACATAAGATGCCGACAGTTAGAGCACTGGTGCGAGCATGGACAATCTGGGGTGTCATCGCCGCTTTCCCTCTGATCTATTACGCACTTTGGAGAATCGCGACAGCGGCACCTGAAGTGGCGGTTGTCCTGCGTCCAGGCGAGACTGCACGGCTTGAAGTCCCAAGCCTTTGGGGACATTCGCTTGAATTCGAGGCATGGTTCCGCCATGAGCCAGGGGGGCACCGAGAAGCCGACCTCGGTAGCTATCGAAGGCTCGACGGGACGCCCGGAAAACTGGCATTCCCTAATCCGGGAGAACCGCTATATATCGCCGTCTCGGTGAACGGAGGCCCGACCGTGATGCTTGAGGCTATGCCGGCAAGTGCGTGGACAGATACCGAAATTGCACGAAAGCTAACGGCGGATCACGCAACAGCAGCGGGCGAATGGAAATGGCCTCCACGAGCGCTGCGGCTGAAGGCAGTTCCCGGAAGAAACGACATCTCGGTCACAGTGGCTGAAGTCGGCACCCCGTTGGTGGGCGAGAGGATCAGGTTGCTCGCGCGCCCGCCACTTAC
This sequence comes from Burkholderia sp. BCC1638, assembly GCF_902833195.1. Classification (NCBI taxonomy): domain Bacteria; kingdom Pseudomonadati; phylum Pseudomonadota; class Betaproteobacteria; order Burkholderiales; family Burkholderiaceae; genus Burkholderia; species Burkholderia sp. BCC1638. The sequence goes on along the minus strand of NZ_CADFEC010000005.1, from coordinate 152,354 downwards.
CTTTAACAGCGTGGCGCCGCACTATGGCTGGCTTTGGTACGCATGGCTGCTATGCCCGCTCGGAGCTGTATGCCTTGCATTAGCGGCGCTGCCCTTGATATCTCGAACCCTGACGGCAGTTCGTCGCCGGGCAGAATAGCTCTATCGCAAATCAAGGCGATACATACGCATTCCAGATGGCGCGCGGATGATGCTGGCCAACGCTGTGCATTGGTCGTCTTGCAAGCGCAGGGATCCCGTTCGTGAGCGCGATCAACTGTCGTCTCATGGCCGGCAACCGGCGGTCGTGTTCTCCGGCAATTGGCCGAACGGCGAACTTCAAGCGGTCGCGTGCGGCCCGCTGGTAAACTCGGGCGGCCAAAGCAACTTTCCCCGGTCACATGAGCATGCAACCCACCGCAGCACCTGCACCCGTCACTCCAATGATGCAGCAGTACCTGCGCATCAAGGCCGATCACCCCGACACGCTCGTCTTTTACCGGATGGGCGACTTCTACGAGCTGTTCTTCGAGGATGCGGAGAAAGCGGCGCGTCTGCTCGATCTGACCCTCACGCAACGCGGCGCATCGGCCGGCACGCCGATCAAGATGGCCGGCGTCCCGCATCACGCGGTCGAACAGTATCTGGCGAAGCTCGTGAAGATGGGCGAATCGGTCGCGATCTGCGAGCAGATCGGCGACCCTGCGACGTCGAAGGGGCCGGTCGAACGCAAGGTCGTGCGCGTCGTCACGCCCGGCACGCTGACCGACGCGGCGCTGCTGTCCGACAAGAACGACGTCTACCTGCTCGCGATGTGCACGGGGCACAACAAGCGTGGAGTGGCGGTCAACATCGGCCTCGCGTGGCTGAACCTCGCAAGCGGCGCGCTGCGGCTCGCCGAAATCGAACCCGAGCAGCTCGGTGCCGCGCTCGAACGCATCCGGCCGGCCGAGATCCTCACGGCGGACGGCGCGACCGACGCCGTGCCCGCCGGCGCCGGCGCGATCAAGCGCGTGCCGGCATGGCACTTCGATATCGCGTCGGGCACGCAGCGCCTGTGCGACCAGCTCGACGTCGCGGGCCTCGACGGCTTCGGCGCGCATTCGCTGACGAGCGCATGCGGCGCAGCCGGCGCACTGCTGCTGTACGCGGCCGCTACACAGGGTCAGCAACTGCGTCACGTGCGCAGTCTGAAGGTCGAGAACGAAACCGAATACATCGGGCTCGATCCGGCAACGCGCCGCAACCTCGAACTGACCGAGACCCTGCGCGGCACCGAATCGCCGACGCTGTACTCGCTGCTCGACACCTGCTGCACGACGATGGGCAGCCGCCTGCTGCGCCACTGGCTGCATCACCCGCCGCGCGCGTCCGTCGCCGCGCAGTCACGCCAGCAAGCGATCGGCGCGCTGCTCGAGGCGCCCGTGAACGCGAGCCTCGACGCACTGCGAACCGCCCTGCGCCAGATCGCCGACGTCGAGCGGATCACCGGTCGTCTCGCGCTGCTGTCCGCGCGCCCGCGCGATCTGTCGAGCCTGCGCGACACGTTCGCGGCGCTGCCCGCGCTGCGCGAACGCATCAGCGCGATCGTCGCGAACGCGGATGCGCTCACGCGCGTCGATGCGGCGCTCGCGCCGCCCGCCGAATGTCTCGACCTGCTGACAAGCGCGATCGCGCCCGAGCCTGCCGCGATGGTACGCGACGGCGGCGTGATCGCGCGCGGCTACGATGCGGAGCTCGACGAGATGCGCGACATCTCCGAGAACTGCGGGCAGTTCCTGATCGATCTCGAGGCGCGCGAGCGTACCCGCACGGGCATCGCGAACCTGCGCGTCGAATACAACAAGGTGCACGGCTTCTACATCGAAGTCACGCGCGGCCAGACCGACAAGGTGCCGGACGACTATCGCCGCCGCCAGACGCTGAAGAACGCCGAGCGCTACATCACGCCCGAACTGAAGACTTTCGAGGACAAGGCGCTGTCCGCGCAGGAACGCGCGCTGGCCCGCGAGCGCGCGCTGTACGACGGCGTGCTGCAGGCACTGCTGCCGTTCATTGCCGAGTGCCAGCGCGTCGCGTCGGCGCTCGCGGAGCTCGACGTGCTCGCCGCGTTCGCCGAGCGCGCCCGCACGCTCGACTGGGTTGCGCCCGCCTTCACCGACGAAATCGGCATCGAGATCGAACAGGGGCGTCACCCCGTCGTCGAAGCGCAGGTCGAGCAGTTCATCGCGAACGACTGCCGATTCGGCGCCGAGCGCAAACTGCTGCTGATCACCGGCCCGAACATGGGCGGTAAGTCGACCTTCATGCGGCAGACGGCACTGATCGCGCTGATGGCGTACGTCGGCAGCTACGTGCCGGCGAAGTCGGCCTGCTTCGGCCCGATCGACCGGATCTTCACGCGGATCGGCGCGGCCGACGACCTCGCCGGCGGCCGCTCGACCTTCATGGTCGAGATGACCGAAGCGGCTGCGATCCTGAACGACGCGACACCGCAGAGCCTCGTGCTGATGGACGAAATCGGCCGCGGCACGTCGACGTTCGACGGCCTCGCGCTCGCATGGGCCATCGCGCGCCATCTGCTGGCGCAAAACGGCTGCTACACGCTGTTCGCGACGCATTACTTCGAGTTGACGCAACTGCCCGCTGAATTCCCGCAAGCGGCCAACGTCCATCTGTCGGCCGTCGAGCACGGTCACGGCATCGTGTTCCTGCACGCGGTCAACGAAGGCCCGGCGAACCAGAGCTACGGGCTGCAGGTTGCGCAACTCGCGGGCGTGCCGGCACCGGTGATCCGCGCCGCGCGCAAGCATCTCGCGTATCTCGAACAGCAGTCGGCCACGCAGCATACGCCGCAGCTCGATCTGTTCAGCGCGCCGCCCGCCGCGACCGACGAACTCGAATGCGCGGATGCGCCCGCGCCGGCCGACACTTCGCATCCGGCACTCGAAAGGCTGCGCGACATCGATCCCGACGACCTCAAGCCGCGCGACGCGCTCGACCTGCTGTACGAACTGCGCACGCTTGTCCGCTCGCACGATGCCGACGGGCACGCATAAACGCACCCCGTCGGGCTGGCCGGCCCGGGCCACCGCTGCGCTGGTCGCGGCGATGCTTGCGCTGGCGCAGGCCGGCGCGCTGGCCGCGCCGCCCAAACGTGCCGCCGCCCCCTATTCGTTCGCGGTCGTGTCGGGCGTCATCGACGCGCCGGCCAACGAACCTGCCGCACAGCGGCTGTTCGAATCGATCGCGCGCGAACGCAATCTGGCCTTCGTCGTCTATGCAGGCAACATCAAGGGTGCGAAGGAAGCGTGCCGCGATTCGCTGTATACGCAGCGCGGCGCGATCCTGGATGCATCGCGCGTGCCGCTCGTGTTCATTCCCGGTCACGACGACTGGGTAACGTGCAACACGGCGGCAGGCGGCAGCTACGACCCGGTCGAACGCCTGGACTTCCTGCGTCAGACGCTACTGGCCGACGCGGCGCTGCCCGACCCCGGCGCGCTGCAGATCACGCGCGAAAGCGAAGTCGCCCGCTTCCGGCCCTATCGTGAAAACGCGCGCTGGCTGCATGACGACGTCGTCTACGTCGCGCTGAACGCACCGGCGCCGAACAATCACTATCTGACGGCCGGCGGGCGCAACGGCGAATTCGAGGACCGCATCATCGCGAACGGCTTCTGGATCGACCATGCGGCCGAATATGCGAAGCGGCGCGAAGCGCGCGCGATGGTGGTGATTTTCGAAGGCGATCCGCAGTTCGATCGCTATGAACGTGCCGAACGCTTTGCGTGGTTGCGTTTCAACCGGCCGCGCGTCCGTGACGGCTTTCGTGAACTGAAACGAACGCTGGTGAAGGCGGCAGCGACATTCCGCGGCCCGATCCTGGTGATGCACGCGAGCAGCGAGCCGCTTGCGAACGGCTTCCTGATCGATCGCCCGCTGCATGCGGACGATGGCGTGCTGGTGGGAAATGTGACGCGTGTCGCGATCGGACCGCGTCATCCGGCGAATCAGTGGGTGAAGGTCAACGTGTCGCCGGCGCGGCAGACCATCTTCAACGTGAGCGTCCAGGACGTCCCGAAGGATCTGCCGATTCCGCCCGCGCTGCCGGCCGTGCCGCGCGACGAGGTCCCGCTGCCGCAGATGCCGGAGATCCCGGCCTTGCCGGCATTGCCCGACTCGTCGTCGGTCGCGCCGCCGCTGCAGGGCGACGGCACGACTCCGGGCGGCGCTTCGTGGCCCGCGCCGCCCCCTGCTTCAGGGCCGGCGCCGGGCCTGCCCGCCAGCTCAGTGCAGGGTACGCCCTGACGGCGCGTCGCCGTCGTCGTCTTCGTCCTCGTCGACGATTTCGAGGCCTTCCGCGCCATGCGCGTGCTCATGCTCGATCTCGTCCTCGGTCGCTTCGCGAACGTCCTTGACCGTCAGCGCGAAACGCAGCGCCATGCCCGCGAGCGGGTGGTTGCCGTCGAGCACGACTTTGTCCTCGGCGATGTCGGTGACCGTGTAGATCAGCGAATCCACTTCCTCGTCGCCGTCTTCCGGCGTGCCTTCGAACTGCATGCCCACTTCGATCGGCTCGGGAAAACGATCGCGCGGCTCGATCTTCACGAGTTCGGGATCGTAGTCGCCGAACGCGTCCTGCGGCTCGAGCTGAATCTGCGCCTGGTAACCAGGCTCCTGGCCGTCGAGCTGTTCCTCGATCTTGGGGAACGTGCCATCATAGCCGCCGTGCAGATAAACCATCGGCTCGTCGCTTTCCTCGATCAGATTGCCTTGCGCATCCGACAGCTTGTAAGTGACCGACACGACGGTGTTTTTTGCGATTTTCATCCAATTCTCCCAAATACAAGTCTCATTATACGATGCGCAACCGGTCTCAAGCCGAACCGCGGGATACCGCTGCCGCCCCGCACGGCGCGCCGCCTTCCGATCTTCCCACGCCGCTGCTCGGCGGCCTCTCGCCGGCGCAATTCATGCGCCGCTACTGGCAGAAGAAGCCGCTGCTGATCCGCCAGGCGATCCCCGGCGTGAAGCCGCCGGTCACGCGCGACGCCCTGTTCGAGCTCGCAGCCGACTATGACGCCGAATCGCGACTGATCACCCATTTTCGTAACAAGTGGCAACTGGCCCACGGTCCGTTCGAGCCGGGCGCGCTGCCTGCCGTTTCGCGCAAGTCCTGGTCCTTGCTCGTGCAGGGGCTCGACCTGCACGTCGACGCGGCACGCGCGCTGCTCGACCGCTTCCGCTTCATCCCGGACGCGCGCCTCGACGACCTGATGATTTCGTACGCGACTGACGGCGGCGGCGTCGGCCCGCACTTCGACTCGTACGACGTATTTCTGCTGCAGGTCGAGGGCCGGCGCCGCTGGCGCATCGGTGCGCAGAAGGACCTGTCGCTGCAGCCGGACGTCCCGCTGAAGATCCTCGAGCATTTCGAGCCGAGCGACGAGTGGGTGCTGGAGCCGGGCGACATGCTGTACCTGCCGCCGCACATCGCGCACGACGGCGTGGCCGAAGGCGAATGCATGACCTGCTCGATCGGCTTTCGGGCGCCGTCCGCCGGGGAGCTGGGCGCGCAATTCCTGTACTACCTCGCTGAACGCGGCGGCCTGCGCGACGAGCGTGGCGACGCGCTTTACCGCGACCCGAAGCAGCCGGCGGTCGACACCCCTGCGCAACTGCCGCCGGCGATGGTCGATCGCGTCGCCGAGATCGTCGATGCGATCCGCTGGCGCAAGCGCGACGTCGCCGAATTCCTCGGTTGCTACCTGAGCGAACCCAAATCAAACGTCGTATTCGAGCCGCCGGCGCGTCCGCTGTCGGAGGCCGCGTTCGTCGCGCAGGCATCGCGCCGGGGCGTGTATCTCGACAGACGGGCCGCATTGATGTATAACGCGCGCTCGTACTTCATTAATGGCGAGGAAGAACCGCTCGAGCAGGCCGGCGAATGGCTGCCCGAACTGGCCAATCTGCGCCACATGGAGGCGAAACGGTTTGTAACACTATCCCGGGTTCCCTCAATGACAGCCTTGCTGCACGAGTGGTATTGTGCGGGCTGGATACGGGTCGGAAACCGGATTTAGTGAGCCTCCCCGTATGCCCGTGCAGATCAAATTCTGTATGGGAAAGACAACGTATTGACCCCGCATTTGTCGACGGTCGATAGGAAAGTGCATATAATTTCCGCCCAAGCCGTAGGGAAGATTCACGCTCTAGAAGTGCGTCTCCACCAGCGGCCCAGGTCGGTGTTGGAGCACATTACCGGTATTGTTTCGCGCTGTTGCTTACCTTTAACCATAAAAGGACGTGATCATGAAGAAATCCCTCCTCGTAGCTTCCCTGTTGGCTGCTGTTGCACTGGCTGCTTGCAACAAGAGCGCTGATCAAGCTGCTTCGTCGGCTGCTAGCGACGCATCGGCTGCTGCTTCGTCGGCTGCTTCGGCAGTTGCTGGTGCTGCGAGCGACGCTTCGGCTGCTGCTTCGTCGGCGACGGCTGCTGCGAGCGACGCAGCTGCTGCTGTGGCGTCGGCTGCTTCGGCAGCGACGGCTGCTCCGGCTTCGGGCGCAAGCCAGTAAGCCTCAGCATCAGCTGAAAAAAAACCGGCCCTTCGGGCCGGTTTTTTTACGTCTGTCGGTTACGCGCATCATTTCCGGCAGCCAGGCCGGCCAGGAACCGTCCTGTACGCCCTATCCTGCGCCCGCTCAGCCGAGCGTCAGCCAGTCAAAGCCCGAGTCCTGCGTGGCCACGACCACTTCCTCCCCGTCCGTTCCCAGCACGCCGGCCAATGCCTGGTGGGCCAGCTCGGGCCGGTTGTTCTGCTGGCTCAGGTGCGCCGCGACCAAGTGCTGGAGGCGGCTGCGTTCGAGCGATGCCAGGATGCCCGCGGCGGCGTCGTTGCTCAGGTGGCCATGATTGCCGCCGATCCGCGCCTTCAACGACTGCGGATAGCGGCTCCCGGCGAGCATCTCAGTATCGTGGTTGGATTCGAGCACCAGCGCGTCACAACCGCTCAGAACGGCCGTGATATGCGGGGTGGCCATTCCGACGTCGGTCAGCACGCCGAGCCGGCTGCAACCGTCCATGAAGACGAACTGGAGCGGTTCCCGCGCGTCATGGGGCACCGTATAAGGCATCACGGCCAGATCGCGAATCGCGGCCGTCTCGTCGCCCCACAACACGTGGAGATCGACATCGGCTTCGTCCGCGCCCACCGCGCGTGCCGTGCCCCAGCTCATGTAGAGCGGCAGCGACCCGCGCCGCGCGAGCGTCAGCGCGCTACCGACGTGGTCGCTGTGTTCGTGGGTGATGAGGATCGCATCGAGATCGTCGATGGCGAGATTCAGGCGGCCGAGGCGGCGCTCGACCTCCTTCGCTGAAAAACCGCAGTCGAGCAGCACGCGGGTGGTCGTCGTGCCGCTCGAGACCTCGACGACCAGCGCGTTGCCTTCGCTGCCGCTACCGAGGCTGGCGAAGCGCACGCGATCAGTTCAACTGGGCGTGCAGCAGCGAAATGATCCGCTGCGCGTCCGACGAGTTGTCGACCTTGCCGTTCGCGTCGACCACCGCGACCTGCGTGCCGCCACTGCCCTGCGCGCGCACGTTGACCAGGTATTCTTTGCCCGGCTTGGCCGCCGACGGGCCGCCGTAGAACAGCTTGCCGAACAGCCCGTCGCGCTTGAGCTCTTCCATCGTGTTCGCGTAACGGACCGTGTACACGCCCTTCTCGCGGTCGCGATTGTCGACCGCGAAGTTGGTACGGTCGAGCGCGAGACCGACGCGCAGCCATGCACGGTCGAACGATTCCGCCAGTTGCAGCGTCGCGGCACCGCTGCTCGTATCGTTGACCTGCGCCGGTGCCGTCGCGGGACGCGCATCGGTCAGCAGTTGCTTCGCCTGCGCGTCGCTCAGGCCGAACTTCTGCATGAGCTTCGACAGGAACACGGCCTCGAGCACCGGATTGCGCGGACGCTCTTCCCAGCGCGACGACGTGCCACCCTGCGGGCCGACCATCATTTCCTCCATCGCGCTGTGCGTGATCGAGATGTCGGTGTTGCCGTCCGGCGTGCGGTTCACGAGCGTGCGGAAACGGTCGCGCGTGCCCGACGAGTAAGCGAAGTCGATGACCTTGCCGATCGTGCGACGGAACCAGTCGTCGGGAATGTTCGCGCGGTTCTCGGCCCAGTCGGTGGCCATGATGCCGGTCGAGGGTGCGTCGGTCTTCAGCGAGAAGCCGTTCTCCTGCCAGAATTCCTTCAGGATCGGCCAAAGCTGCTCGGGCGTGCGCCCGTCCACGACGAGCCAGCGGCGGTCGCCATCGCGCTCGATATGCATGCCGAGCGGATCCTGTGCGCTCGGGACACCGTCGGTCGCGTTGCCGGCGGCCGTCGTCGCCCGCGGCGGCAGCGTGCCGAGACCGGCGTTGCTCGGCGGCGCGACGAACTGCTGGGTCGTCGGCACCGGCTTCAGGTCGCTCGGCACCGCGAGCGGCGGCGCCGAACCCGTGTTCTTGTAGTTGACCCGGTCAGGAGCCAGATAATCGTTCAGCGTATCGCAGCCGGCGAGCGCGCCCAGCGCCAGCGCCACCACCGAAACCTGGATGGCGCGAGAGGAAAAGGCGAAACGTTTCATGAAATCCTTCGTCTTGCTAGAACGCTCGTCAGGAGCGGCGCCGGACGGAGCCGGCCGGTGCGGGTTGATGAGGGGTCGAGCCGGCGGCCGCAGGACACGGCCGCCTGAGCATCAGAGGACGCCGGCCTCGACGAGGGCCGAACGCACGACATCGTGACAGCGCTCGTCGAGCGGCGTGAGCGGCAGGCGGATGCCGCCCTGCATCTTGCCCATTGCCTGCAGCGCCCACTTCACCGGAATCGGGTTCGCCTCGACGAACAGGTTCTTGTGCAGCGACAGCAGCTTCATGTGCAGCTCGCGCGCCGTTGCGACGTCGCCGGCCAGCGCCGCGCGGCACAGGTCGCTCATCGCGCGCGGCGCGACGTTCGCCGTCACCGAGATGTTGCCGTGGCCGCCGAGCAGCATCAGCGCGATCGCGGTCGGATCATCGCCGCTGTAGATCGCGAAATGCTTCGGCGCGGCCTTGATCAGGTGCGCGGCGCGATCGATGTTGCCGGTCGCGTCCTTCACGCCGATGATGCCCGGCACCTGCGCGAGGCGCAGCGTCGTCTCGTGCGCCATGTCCGCGACCGTCCGGCCGGGCACGTTGTACAGGATCACCGGCAGGTCGACCGCTTCGGCGATCGTCTTGAAGTGCCGGAACATCCCTTCCTGCGTGGGCTTGTTGTAGTACGGCACGACCTGCAGCGTCGCGTCGGCGCCGACGGCCTTCGCATGCTTCGTCAGTTCGATCGCCTCGGCAGTCGAATTGCCGCCCGCGCCCGCGATGATCGGGATGCGCTTCGCCGCATGCTCGACCGCCGTGCGGATCATCAGGATGTGCTCTTCGACGTTGAGCGTTGCCGACTCGCCGCTCGTGCCGACCACGACGAGTGCGTCGGTGCCTTCCGCGATGTGCCAGTCGATCAGTTTGCGAAACGCCGGCAGGTCGAGACTGCCGTCTTCGAGCATCGGGGTGACGATCGCGGGGATGCTGCCGCGGATTTGAATGCCGTCTTGGGTGCCGTTAGCCATGAAACGCGATTGATTGATGTACCGGTAAACGTTGAGATTGTAGCGGATTAGCCGGGCAGTTCGTAACGTGGAATTCCCGCCCCCGCCGTCGGGGTCGCGCCCTCGCGTACCGCGCAGACGCGCTGCACGAACGCCTCGCGCGGCGCGGCGACAAATCCGTCCTCGTACGCGACCACCCGCAGGCGGCCGCGCACCGCGTCCAGCAGCTCGCCCGGGGCGAGCAGGAACGCGGGATTGGACGGCTTGCCGACCGTTTCGTTTCCTTGCGCGAAGGTTTCGTAGATCAGCACGCCGCCCGGCGCCACCGCATCGAGCAGTTGGGGCCAAAGCGGGCGATGCAGATAATGGGTGACGATCACTGCCGCGAACGACGCGCCGGCCGGCAGCGGCCAGGGCGCGCCCTCGAGATCGGCGTCGCGCACATCGACGCCGGGAATCGCGCGCAATGCGGCCAGCGCGGCCGGATCGCGGTCGAGCGCGACGACCGGATGCCCGTGCGACGCAAACCAGCGTGCATGGCGGCCGCCGCCCGCGGCGACGTCGAGCACCGCGCCGCCCGCCGGGACGAGCCGCGACCAGCGGGCGACCCAGCGCGACGGTTCGGTCTGGACGACGTGGCCGCCCGCGGCGGCAATGACTGGTTCGCGCATGCCGTCAGGTCAGGTGTACGACAGACCCATCGCCTCGCGCACGTCGCGCATCGTCTCGACCGCGTGCTTGCGCGCCTTGTCGCAGCCGTCCGCGACGATCGCGCGCAGCAGCGACGGATCGTCCATGTACTTCTGTGCGCGCTCGAGCATCGGCTGCTGTTCGCGCAGGATCCCTTCGACGACCGGCTGCTTGCAGTCGAGGCAGCCGATGCCCGCCGAGCGGCAGCCGCTCTGCACCCACTGGTGCGTCGTTTCGTCCGTATAGACCTGATGCAGCTGCCACACCGGGCACTTGTCCGGATCGCCCGGATCCGTGCGGCGCACGCGCGCCGGATCGGTCGGCATCGTGCGGACCTTCTTCGTGATCGTCTCCGCGTCCTCACGCAGGCCGATCGTATTGCCGTACGACTTCGACATCTTCTGGCCATCGAGGCCCGGCATCCGGCACGCTTCGGTCAACATCGACTGCGGCTCGACCAGGATGATCTTGCGCGCGCCTTCGAGATAGCCGAACAGGCGCTCGCGGTCGCTCATCGACAGGCTCTGCGATTCCTGCAGCATCGCGCGCGCCTGTTCGAGCGCCTCGTCGTCGCCTTCCTGCTGATACGCGTTGCGCAGCTCGTGATAAAGCTTCGCGCGCTTGCCGCCGAGCTTCTTCGCGGCTTCGAGCGCCTTCTCCTCGAAGCCCGGCTCGCGGCCGTACAGGTAGTTGAAGCGGCGCGCGATCTCGCGCGTCATCTCGACGTGCGGCACCTGGTCCTCGCCGACCGGCACGAGCGAGCCGCGATACAGCAGGATGTCGGCCGCCATCAGCACCGGGTAGCCGAGGAAGCCGTAGGTCGACAGGTCCTTGTCCTTCAGCTTCTCCATCTGCTCCTTGTAGGTCGGCACGCGTTCGAGCCAGCCGAGCGGCGTGCTCATGCCGAGCAGCAGCGCGAGTTCCGCATGCTCGGGCACCTTGCTCTGGATGAACAGCGTCGCCTGCGCCGGATCGATGCCGGACGCGAGCCAGTCGATCAGCACGTCCCACACGTTCTTCTCGATGACCTCGGGTGTTTCGTAGTGCGTCGTCAGCGCATGCCAGTCGACCACGCAGAAGAAGCACGGGTACTCGGACTGCAGCTTCACCCAGTTTTTCAGCACGCCGTGGTAGTGGCCGAGGTGCAGCGACCCGGTGGGTCGCATGCCGGAGAAAATACGATCTGGGAACATGATTGTCGTTAGAAAAGCGAGGCGAAGGGAGACAGGATGGCGCTCAGCACGCCGGCCGCGGCGTTCACGAGCGGACGCAGCCAGAAGTTCGTCAGCACGCCCGTCATGACCAGCACGAGGACGATGATGAAACCATACGGCTCGATGCGCGACAGCGCGATCGATTGCTTCGGCGGCAGCAGCGCCGCCAGGATGCGGCCGCCGTCGAGCGGCGGCAGCGGAAACAGGTTCAGCACGCCGAGCACCAGGTTCGCGCTGACGCCTGCGTAGGCCATCCGCGTGAAGAACGGCTCGTCGATGCCGGCAGCGGGCAGCACGATGGTCAGCACGCCCCAGATCAGTGCCTGCACGAAGTTGCAGGCCGGGCCCGCCAGCGACACCCACAGGCTGCCCCAGCGCGGATTGCGCAAGTTGCCGAACGACACCGGCACCGGCTTCGCATAGCCGAACAGGAAGGCGCCGCCCGTCAGGAAATACATCGCGAGCGGGATCGCGATCGTGCCGAGCGGATCGATGTGGCGCATCGGGTTGAACGACACGCGCCCCATCATGTAGGCGGTGTTGTCGCCGAGCAGGCGTGCGGCATAGCCGTGCGCGGCCTCGTGCAGCGTGATCGCGAAGATCACGGGCAGCGCGTAGACGGCGATGGTCTGTATCAGGGAAGCGTCCATATCGCGTTATTGTAACAAGCGCACTCGCGCAAAAATGAAAGGCGCTTACGCGGCCGAAAGCCCGAACGGTTCGAGCGCGCCGCGCCCCGCGCGCACGAGCTGCGGCTCGTCGCCCGTCAGGTCGATCACCGTCGACGGCTCGCGCGGACACGCGCCGCCGTCGATCACGAGATCGACCTGCTTCTCGAGCCGCGCGCGGATGTCGTCGGGATCGTTGAGCGGCTCGTCGTCCGGCGGCAGGATCAGCGTCGTGCCGAGCAGCGGCTGGCCGAGCGATTCGAGCAGCGCGAGCGTGATCGCGTGGTCGGGCACGCGCAGCCCGATCGTCTTGCGCGACGGGTGCGACAGCCGGCGCGGCACTTCCTTCGTCGCCTGCAGGATGAACACGTACGGGCCCGGCGTCACCGACTTGATCTGCCGGTACTGACGATTGTCCACCATCGCGAAGTTCGCCAGTTCCGACAGGTCGCGCACGAGCAGCGAAAGATGCTGCTTCTCGTCGAGGCCACGGATGCGGCGCACGCGCTCGACCGCGTCCTTGTCGTCGAGGTGGCACGCGAGCGCGTAGCTCGAATCGGTCGGCATCGCGATCACGCCGCCCTTGCTGACGATGTCCGCGGCCTGCTTGATCAGGCGCGGCTGCGGATTATCCGGATGAATCCTGAAGAACTGGGACATGGGGACACGTAAAGAGGGAGAAGTCGGATGCGCGCCTGGGCGGCAGCGCCAGCGGCAAGCGGCCGCGGTACGTCAGAGCCAGCGCTCCCAGAGCGGTTTCAGGTCGGGCGGCAATGGCGGCAGGCTACCGAGCTCGATGCGGCCCTCGCCCGGCGCATGGAAATCCGAGCCGCGCGACACCTCGAAGCCGAAGCGGCGCGCGACGTCCGCGTATTCGCGGTATTGGTCGGGCGTGTGGCTGCCCGTAATGACCTCGATCGCGCGGCCGCCCAGATCGATGAATTCACCGAAAAACGCATCGAATTCGACCGGCGTGTAGCGATAGCGGCCCGGGTGCGCGACCACGGCCTCGCCGCCCGCCGCGCGAATCCATGCAACGGCGTCGGACAGCGTCGCCCAGCGGTGCGGGACGAACCCGGGCTTGCCGTCGCCGAGCAGGCGGTCGAACACATCGGAGGTCGATTCGGCATGACCGTTCTCGACCAGGAAGCGCGCGAAGTGGGTGCGCGAGATCAGGTCGGGATTCGATACGTACTTGAGTGCGCCTTCGTACGCGCCGGGAATGCCGAGCGTCTCGAGTTGCGCGGCGATCGCCCGTGCACGGGCGGCGCGGCCGTGGCGCGTGCGGTAGAGGCCGTCCACGAGCGTCGGGTTCGACGGATCGATGTGCAGCCCGACGATATGCACGGTGCGCGACGCCCATGTAACCGAAATCTCGACACCGCTCAGGTAGCGCATCCCCAGCGCCTCCGCCTCGCTGCGCGCCGCCGCCTGGCCGCCGACTTCGTCGTGGTCGGTCAGCGCCCACAGGGTCACGCCGCCGGCATGGGCGCGGCGCGCGACGTCGGCAGGCGACAGCAACCCGTCGGAAACATTCGAATGGCAGTGGAGATCAGCGTTCATTGTCGGTATGGCAGGTGAAGCTTCATTCTACTGCAATGCGGCAATTGCGCCGCCCGCCTGCCCCGCCGCCGCTGCCGCCGGCCTACGCGCAGAACGCCTCGATCAGCGCCGCGATCTGCTCCGGCTGGTCGTGATGAACCATGTGGCCGGCATCCTCGACGAGCTTTTCGCGCCAGTCGGGGAACGCGCCGAAGCGCGCCTTGAATTCCGGCAGCGGGATGTCGCCGGCGAGATACGCGAGCGTCGGCGAATTGACGGCCTCGACGTGCAGCACCTTCGCACGCACCTGCTTCCAGACGGCCATCACCTCGTCGAGCCGGTACAGCTGCGGGCCCGCCATCTTGTGCGCGGGATCCGCCAGCAGGTGGTAGAGGCCGTCGTCGCCACGCTTCGACCAGTGCGCGGCAAGGAATGCGGCCCTGCGCGGTTCGAGCCGCGGATTGGTCTTGATCAGCCGGGCCGCCACGTCGTCGAGCGACGCGTACGGGCGCAACACCGGTGGCTCGCGCAGCTCGTCGAGCCAGCCGCGCAGCCGGCGCGGCGCCTGCTCGGCCCGCGCGGGGGCGAGCCCGAACCCTTCGAGGTCGACCACGCGCCGCACGCGCTCCGGGCGCGCGCCCGCGTACAGGCACACGACGTTCGCCCCCATGCTGTGCCCGATCAGATTGACTTCGCCGGTAGGCGCATAGTGATCGACGAGCGCATCGAGGTCGCCCAGGTACTCGTGGAACCAGTAATGACCGCCGCCCTGCCTCGCGACCGGCCAGTCGGACTGGCCGAAGCCGCGCGCATCCGGCGCGATCACCTGCCAGTCGCCCGCGAGTGCGTCGACGACGAACTGGAACGATGCCGCGACGTCCATCCAGCCGTGCAGCATGAACAGCGTCGGCGCATCGGGCCGGCCCCAGCGCCGCACATGCAGCTTGACGCCGCGCACCGTGACGAAATCGGAAATAGAACTCGAGGCACTCATTGCAGCCGCCAAAAAAAGAATGATCGTTCGATTATAGCGATGGCGCTTCCGTTCCGGCGCCCGGCAGTCGAGGCAGCTCTCTAGCGCCGGCGTATGGAATCGGCATGCGGACACCGCGGACATGCCGCCGAACGATCCACGAGGCCGGCACGGCGACAGCCTTCGCCCGCCCGTCGGCAACTCGCGGCGGCCGGCCGCGCTAACCGTCCGCCTTGCCGCCCGCCGCGTCCTGCGCGGCGAGTTCGTCCAGCTCCGCCTGCTCGAACCCCGCGATGCGACGTGCGTCGAAATTGAAAGGGCCGCGCAGTCGCGGCGCATCGTACTGCTCGGCGAGCTCGCGGTAGGCCGGCACCGGATCACGGCCTGCCTCGTCGCACAAGTACCGGAACCAGCGATTCCCGATCGCGACATGGCCGATCTCGTCGCGCAGGATCACGTCGAGGATCGCCGCGGACGCGTCGTCGCCCGCCTGCACGAGCCGCGCGCGGATCGGCGGCGACGCGTCGAGCCCGCGCGCCTCGAGCGTGCGCGGCACGAGCGCCATCCGCGCGAGCACATCGGCCTTGGTCCGCTCGCACATCTCCCACAGCCCGTTGTGCGCGGGAAAATCACCGTACGCATGCCCGAACCCGGCAAGCCGCTCGGACAGCAGCGTGAAGTGATGGGCCTCCTCGGCCGCGACCTGCAGCCAGTCCGCATAGAATGCGTCCGGCATCCCGGCGAAGCGCCACACAGCGTCGAGCGCGAGGTTGATCGCGTTGAATTCGATATGCGCGAGGGCGTGCAGCAGCACCGCGCGCCCCGCGGGCGAGCGCATGCTGCGGCGCTCGAGCTGGCGCGGCTCGACGAGCGGCGGGCGCGCCGGACGGCCGGGCAGGTCGGTCGGTTCGTCCAGATCGAGCGCCGGTGCGATCGCGGCCTGCCCGGCCAGCAGCGCGTCATGCAGCGCGCGGACCCGAGCGGCCTTCGCGGCCGGCTCGGACATCCGCAGCGCGTCGAGCGCGGTGCGTCGCACGCAGTACGGCGCAGCCATGAAAGTAGAAGGCTCCATGTTCATCAAGCGGGGGCACCGCCCGTGCGCATCGCGGGAGCGCATGCACGCGACGGTTTACAATATGCGTTTGTGCCGTCACGCAATGCGCCCGGCACGCCAGACGCGCCATTCTACCGGCGCCCATCATCGAAGAGACCAGGAGACTCCGTGACGATCTACAAACTGGGCGAGACGGCCCCGACGATCCACGAAAGCGTATTCGTCGCCGATACGGCGGCCATCATCGGCAAGGTCGTGCTCGAGGAAAACGCGAGCGTATGGTTCGGCGCGACGATTCGCGGCGACAACGAGACGATCGCAGTCGGTGCCGGCAGCAACGTCCAGGAAGGCGCGGTCCTGCATACGGACCCCGGCTTTCCTCTGACGATTGCCGAGAACGTGACGATCGGGCACCAGGCGATGCTGCACGGATGCACGATCGGCGAAGGTTCGCTGATCGGGATTCAGGCCGTGGTCTTGAATGGTGCGGTCATCGGCCGCAACTGTCTGGTTGGTGCCGGCGCGGTGGTGACGGAAGGCAAGACGTTCCCGGACAATTCGCTGATTCTCGGCGCCCCGGCGAAGGTCGTGCGCGAGCTGTCGGCAGACGACATCGCGCGGCTGCGCGCAAATGCGAAGACGTACGTCGAACGACGCGCGCATTTCAAGGAGCAACTCGTGCGGATCGGCTGATTCGCGCGGATTTCAAGGAAGAAGAGTGAGCGACCAGTTACAGAAATTCATGTTCAATTCGGCACCCGTGCGCGGCGAGATCGTGTCGCTGCGCAACACGTGGCAAGAGGTGCTTTCCCGCCGTGACTACCCTGCCCCGGTGCGCACGGTGCTCGGCGAGATGATGGCCGCGTGTGCGCTGCTGTCCGCGAACCTGAAATTTCACGGCACCCTGATCATGCAGATCTTCGGCGACGGGCCGGTCCAGATGCTGGTCGTCCAGTGCGGCTCGGACCTGTCGATGCGCGCCACCGCCAAGTTCGCCGGCGACGTCGCGCAGACGATCGGCGACGACACGCACTTCGCGTCGCTCGTCAACGCGAGCGGCCACGGCCGTTGCGTGATCACGCTCGACCCGGCCGAGAAGCTGCCGGGCCAGCAGCCGTATCAGGGCATCGTGCCGCTGAACGGCGTCGACGGTCCGCTCGAATCGGTGTCGCGAGTGCTCGAGCATTACATGCATCACTCGGAGCAGCTCGACACGCGGCTGTGGCTCGCGGCCGATCGCGACCGCGCGGTCGGCATGCTGCTGCAGAAGCTGCCGGGCGACGGCGGCATCGTGCCGCGCAACGCCGAGACCGACGCCGACACGTGGGAGCGCGTCTGCACGCTCGGCGGCACGCTGTCCGCGAAGGAACTGCTCGAGGTCGAACCGGAAGTCGTGTTCCGCCGGCTCTTCTGGCAGGAAAACGTGCAGCACTTCGACCCGGCCGGTACGCGCTTCCAGTGCTCGTGCTCGCGCGAGAAGGTCGGCGCGATGCTGCGCATGCTCGGCCGCGACGAAGTCGACAGCGTGATCGTCGAGCGCGGTCACGTCGAGATCCACTGCGAGTTCTGCAACCAGCGCTACGAGTTCGATCCCGTCGACGTCGCGCAGCTGTTCGCCGCGCCAGAACTCGCGACCGGCATCACGCCCGCGACCGATCAGCGTCACTGAGTGAGCGGCGCGCCCGTGCGAGCCATGCGCGCGCGGGCGCATAATGACGCACGAGCGTCGCACGCACGGCTCAGGCGCCGGAGGTCCGGCCTTCGGCGCAAACCGCTTTCCGCTGTCGGCGCGCTGCTGGAGAAATTCATGAATCGCCCATTCCGCACCCTCGTCCTGACCAGTGTCGCAGCAGGCACACTGGCCCTCGCCGGCTGCGCGGTGCAGCCGCCTTCGTCGACGATCCTGAGCCGGCTGCCCGAACCGGGCGCATCGGGCGGACAGCTGCCCGCACTGTCGAGCGCGGAGCGCAAACGCTACGACGAAATCGACCGGCAGGTGCTGCGCGAGCAGAACGACGCGATGGCGGCCGAGGCCGCCGCGCGCGCCTGGGCGTATTACTCGCCGCCCCCCGTGACCGTCTACGGCGGCTATTACGGCGGCGGTTGGGGAAACCGGTGGGGCACCGGCATCGGTTATGGCTACGGTTACCCGGGCTGGTGGTGGTGACGCGTGATCGCGTCGACCGACTCGATTGAAGACTGACAGGAAATAAAAAAGCGCGGCATTTCCCGCGCTTTTTCAATGGTTCGGACTCCCGCGCTCAGTGATGCGCGGCCTTGCCCTTCTCGCCGCCGTGATGCCGCGACGGCTTCGCGATCGATTGCGGGTTCGGCACGACCCGCACGGGCGCCGAGGACACCGTACCGCGCGTCGACGTGCTCGAAGGCATGTTGTTCAGCGGCGCGGCCGGCGCATTCGGCGACACGAACTGCACGAATACTTCGCCGTCCTTCACCATGCCCATCTCGTAGCGCGCGCGCTCCTCGATGGCCGCGGTACCGCCCTGCAGATCCTGCACTTCGCCCGCGATCCGTTCATTGCGCAGCTTCTCGTCCGCATTCTTCTGCAGTTGATCGCCGAGCTGTTGGCGCAATTCGTGCACCCGCAACCAGCCGCCGTGTCCCCACCATAGGGGGTACTGAATGAGCGCCAGCAAGGCAATCAGGACGACAGTGACAAGCCGCATGTAGGAGACGCAGATATAAGAAGCGCCGCTCCGCGCAACATGCACAGAGCGGCGTCGAGATGACGAACCCGATAGTAGCGCGTTAGCGCAGGTTATAGAAAGCCGATTTGCCCGGGTAGCTCGCGATATCGCCGAGGTCTTCCTCGATGCGCAGCAGCTGGTTGTACTTCGAGATGCGGTCGCTGCGCGACAGCGAACCCGTCTTGATCTGACCGGCGTTCAGGCCGACCGCGATGTCCGCGATCGTCGAATCTTCCGTTTCGCCCGAGCGGTGCGAGATCACGGCCGTGTAGCCCGCGCGCTTCGCCATTTCGATTGCCGCGAACGTTTCGGTCAGCGTACCGATCTGGTTGATCTTGATGAGGATCGAGTTCGCGATGCCCTTCTCGATGCCTTCCTTCAGGATGCGCGTGTTCGTGACGAACAGGTCGTCGCCGACGAGCTGCACCTTCTTGCCGAGGCGCTCGGTCAGCAGCTTCCAGCCGTCCCAGTCGCCTTCGTGCATGCCGTCCTCGATCGACACGATCGGAAACTTGTCGGCGAGCGTCGCGAGGTAGTCGGTGAATTCGGCCGACGACAGTTGCAGGCCTTCGCCCGCGAGCTGATACTTGCCGTCGTGGTAGAACTCGGATGCGGCGCAGTCGAGCGCGAGCAGCACGTCTTCGCCCGCACGGTAGCCGGCCTTCTCGATCGCCTGCAGGATCGTCGACAGGCACTCGTCGTTGCTGCCGAAGTTCGGCGCGAAGCCGCCTTCGTCGCCGACGGCCGTGCTCATGCCGCGGTCGCTCAGGATCTTCTTCAGCGCGTGGAACACTTCCGCGCCGCAACGCAGGGCTTCACGGAACGTCGGCTGGCTCACCGGGACGATCATGAATTCCTGGATGTCGAGGCTGTTGTTCGCGTGCGCGCCGCCGTTGACGATGTTCATCATCGGGACGGGCAGCTGCATCGCGCCCGAGCCGCCGAAGTAGCGGTACAGCGGCAGGCCGGCTTCTTCAGCCGCTGCCTTCGCGACGGCCATCGACACGGCCAGCATCGCGTTCGCGCCGAGGCGCGACTTGTTGTCGGTGCCGTCCAGCTCGAGCAGCGTCTTGTCGAGGAACGCCTGTTCCGACGCGTCGAGGCCCATGATGGCTTCGGAGATTTCGGTGTTGATGTGCTCGACGGCCTTCAGCACGCCCTTGCCGTTGTAGCGGCCGGCTTCGCCGTCGCGCAGTTCGATCGCTTCACGCGAGCCGGTGGACGCGCCCGACGGCACCGCCGCGCGGCCCATCGTGCCCGATTCGAGCAGCACGTCGCATTCGACGGTGGGGTTGCCGCGCGAATCCAGAATCTCGCGGCCGATGATATCTACGATTGCACTCATGGGTTTCCTCTGAGAATGACGATGGATTCTTCAAACTGCGATGGCACGCGCGCCGAAACCGCCTACGCTACTGACGCGCGAAGCCGCCGCAAGGTTCATTCGATCTTTAGTTAAAATCGTTTTCCAGGAACGGATTGCGCTTCACCGCCTGGTCGAGCGTGACGAGGGTCTCCAGCAGCGCGCCCATCCGGTTCAGCGGCACCGCGTTCGGGCCGTCCGACTTCGCTTCGGCCGGATTCGGGTGCGTTTCCATGAACAGGCCCGCGACGCCCGTCGCGACCGCGGCACGCGCGAGCACCGGCACGAATTCGCGCTGGCCGCCCGAGCTCGTGCCCTGCCCGCCCGGCAGCTGCACCGAGTGGGTCGCGTCGAACACGACCGGCGCGCTCGTCTCGCGCATGATCGCGAGCGAACGCATGTCGGACACGAGGTTGTTGTAGCCGAACGAGACGCCGCGCTCGCACGCCATGAAGCGGTCTTCCGACAGACCGGCTTCACGCGCCGCGTCGCGCGCCTTGTCGATCACGTTCTTCATGTCGTGCGGCGCGAGGAACTGGCCCTTCTTGATGTTGACGGGCTTGCCCGAGCGCGCGCACGCGTGAATGAAGTCGGTCTGGCGGCACAGGAACGCGGGCGTCTGCAGCACGTCGACGACCGACGCGACCTGCTCGATCTCTTCGATCGAATGCACGTCGGTCAGCACCGGCAGGCCCAGCTGGCGCTTCACCTCGCCGAGGATCCGCAGCCCCTCGTCCATTCCGAGGCCGCGAAACGACTTGCCCGAGCTGCGATTCGCCTTGTCGTAGGACGATTTGTAGATGAACGGAACGTTCAGCTTCTCGCAGATCTCCTTCAGGCGGCCCGCCGTGTCGATCGTCATCTGCTCCGATTCGACGACACAGGTACCCGCGATCAGGAAGAAAGGCTGGTCGAGACCGACCTCGAAATCGCACAGCTTCATGCTTGCACTCCACGCGCCTGCTTGTTGGCGAGCGCGGCTTCGACGAACGACTTGAACAGGGGATGACCGTCACGCGGCGTGGACGTGAATTCCGGGTGGAACTGGACGCCAACGAACCACGGGTGCATCGAACGCGGCAGCTCCATCATTTCCGGCAGATCCTCGCTCGGGGTACGGGCGCTGATGATAAGGCCGCCGGCTTCGAGCTGGGGCACGAAGCGGTTATTGACTTCATAACGGTGGCGGTGGCGCTCGTTCACGTCCTTGCCGTAGATCTCTTCGGCCATCGTGCCGGGCTTGATCGGGCAACGTTGCGAGCCGAGGCGCATCGTGCCGCCGAGATCGGATTCCTCGGTGCGCGTCTCGACCTTGCCTTCGCGGTCGTACCACTCGGTGATCAGCGCGACCACACGTTCCGGCGTGTCCGGATCGAATTCCGTGCTGTTCGCCTGCTTCATGCCGACGACGTCGCGTGCGAATTCGATCACCGCGAGCTGCATGCCGAGGCAGATGCCGAGGTACGGCACCTTCGACTCGCGCGCATAGCGGATCGCGGCGATCTTGCCTTCCGTGCCGCGACGGCCGAAACCGCCCGGCACCAGCACGGCGTCGAGATGCTTCAGGCTGTCGACACCGTTCGTCTCGATCTCTTCCGAGTCGATGTACTCGATGTTGACCTTGGTCGACGTGTGCAGCGATGCGTGACGCAGCGCCTCGATCAGCGACTTGTACGACTCGGTCAGGTCGACATACTTGCCGACCATGCCGATCGTGACTTCGTGCTTCGGGTTTTCCAGCTTCTCGACGAGCTCCGACCACATGCTCAGGTCGGCGTCCTTCGGCGACAGCTTCAGTTCCTCGCAGATGATCCGGTCGAGGCCCTGGTCGTGCAGCATCTGCGGAATCTTGTAGATGCTGTCGGCGTCCCACACCGAGATCACGGCGTCTTCCGGCACGTTCGAGAACATCGAGATCTTCTTCGATTCGTCGTCGGGGATGCGGCGATCCGCACGGCACAGCAGCACGTGCGGCAGGATGCCGATCTCGCGCAGCTTCTGCACGCTGTGCTGGGTCGGCTTCGTCTTCAGCTCGCCGGCCGTCGCGACGTACGGCACCAGCGTCAGGTGCACGAAGCACGCGCTGTTGCGGCCGAGGCGCAGGCTCATCTGGCGCGCGGCCTCGAGGAACGGCAGCGACTCGATGTCGCCGACCGTGCCGCCGATCTCGACGATCGCGACGTCCGGCTCGCCGCAGGTGGCCGATGCCGCCCCGCGCTCGATGAACGCCTGGATTTCGTTCGTGATGTGCGGAATCACCTGCACGGTCTTGCCGAGATAGTCGCCGCGGCGTTCCTTGCGGATCACCGATTCGTAGATCTGGCCGGTCGTGAAGTTGTTGGCCTTGCGCATCTTCGTGCTGATGAAGCGCTCATAGTGGCCGAGGTCGAGGTCGGTCTCCGCTCCGTCTTCCGTCACGAACACTTCGCCGTGCTGGAACGGGCTCATCGTGCCGGGGTCGACGTTGATGTAGGGATCGAGTTTGAGGAGGGTGACTTTCAGACCGCGCGATTCGAGGATCGCGGCGAGAGAGGCGGCGGCAATACCCTTGCCGAGGGAAGAAACTACGCCGCCGGTGACGAAAACATATTTGGTCATCGCTGGATGCTCGCGGGAAAAACGGATTATACCGTAAAGCCCGCCCTTCTCTCAGCAATTGACGCGATGATCGCGCCCTTTCGCGCTGTGCCGCGCCACCCGTGCGCGCCGGGGCGAACCGGCCGGCCGGTCGGTGCAACCGCGCACGCCGATACGGTGCACCGGGCCGATGCCTCAGGCGCTTTTCGCGAGCGCCGCGCTGTCGCGCGGCACGCCGCCCTCCGCCGTTTTCAGCGAACTCAGCATCCGCTGCAATGCGCGGGCCGTCTCGATCGGCCGCTCCATCGGGAACAGGTGGCTGCCCTCGAGCCATTCGATGCGCCCGCGCGCCGCGCGACGCGTCGCATCGAGCCCGACCTGCCGCACTTCGCGCGAGCGCGTGCCGGCGAGAAAGCCGAGCGGCACCGGCGCGCCGTGCGCGAGCCGCGGACCGAGCGTATGCGGCAGTGTCCGGTAGATCAGGTATTCGACCTGCCGGTCGAACGCGAGCACGCGTTCGCCGTCGGCGCCCGCCTGTGGAATGCCGTAGTCGATGTAGTCGGACAGCATCCGCTCGTCCCAGCGCGCGAACGCGGGTTTCTCGTGAAAGTGCCGCCAGGCTTCGTCGCGACTCACCCAGCGCGTGCGTCGGTTGCGCGTCGCGGCCGCCGGCGACAGCCGTTCGTCGAGCCCGGCCCACTGGCTCGCGCGCAATGCGCCGGCGCGCCATCCCGCGATGATCGGCGAATCGATCATCACCACGCCGCGCACCCAGTGCGGCTTCTTCAGCGCGGCCATCAGCGACAAGTAGCCGCCGAGCGAATGGCCGACGAGCCAGACCGGGCGCTCGTAGCGACTGCCGATGTCGTCGAGCAGCTGCTCGACGAGATGCGGCCAGTCGCGCGTCACCGGGTAGCGGCGGTCGTGACCGATGCGCTCGATGTAGCGCAGCTCGTAGTCGTCTGCCAGCTCGGCGAAGATCGTCCGGTACGTCGATGCCGGAAAACCGTTCGCGTGCGAGAAATGGAGGATGTCCTTCAAACGCCGATGTCTCCTTTGTCGACGGGAGTCAGCGCGCTCGAGCTGACTCCGGTCCCATGCTTCGCGGTCGGCCGGGGCTGGCCCTTCAGCGCCACCTCCGGCCTCCGCCTTCTTGACCCGCGCCATCGCGCCGCTCACCGGTCCATCCAGTACCGCCGCTGCGCATCGCGATGACGCTCGAACGCGAAGCCGCCGCCCGCCGGGGCGATGTCGAACCTCACGGCCCCGTCGCGATCGGTGCGCGGCAGCGGAATCCCGCGCATTTCGTAGCGCGCGAGGACCGTCCGGTGCGGATGCCCGAATCGATTGCGATAGCCTACAGCAAATACCGCGACGCGCGGCCCGACCGAATCGAGGAAAGGCTCGACCGACGACGTACGGCTGCCATGGTGCGGCACAACGAGAATCTGCGCGGCCAGCGCGTCGCGCGCATCGTCCACCAGCCGGCGCTCGGCGCGCGCCTCGATGTCGCCCGTCAGCAGCGCCGACGTGCCGCCCGCATCGACGCGCAGCACGCACGATTTCTCGTTCGAGGAACCCGCGCCGGCAACTCCTGGCGGCCACAACATCGTGAATACGACGCCGTCCCAGGTCCACCGCTGCCCGGCCGCGCACGGCAGCCGATCCGCCACGCCGGCCGCCTGCGCGTCGCGCCACAGCCGGTGTCGCGGCGCAATGCCGGCAAGCAGCTGGCGGACCTCGGCGGCCGCATAGACGGCTGCCGCGCCACCTGCGTGATCGGCGTCCGCATGACTCAGGACGAGCGAATCGACGGTACGGATTCCACGCGCACGCAACGCCGGCGCGACGATCCGCGCACCGGCGTGGGTCGACTCCGCCCCCGGTCCCGCGTCGAACAGCAAGGTCCGGCGCGCGGTCTCCACCAGCACCGACGCGCCCTGCCCGACGTCGAGCACGGTCAGCCGGAAGCCGCCAGGCGGCGGCGCATCGGGTGCTGCAGCGACCAGCGGCAGCCATGTCATCGGCGCCGCCCAGCGCAGCGGCCAGCCGCGCGGCATCAAAACCCACGCGACACCCACGCACGCAAGCGCCAGAACCGGCCAGTCGGGCATGCGCAGCCAGAACACGCCGGCCGGCCAGTCGGCAAGGTGCCGGAGCAGCGCCATCATCGGTTCGAGCGCCGCATGCGCGAGCCGGAACGCATACGCGTCCAACGGCGCGGGCAACCCGATCCCGGCGAGCACGATCGGCGTCACCACGGCGCTGACCCACGGGATCGCAAACGCATTCCCGAACGGGCCCGATACCGAGATCTGAGCGAACCACGCGGCCGTCAGCGGCGCAAGACCGATCGTCACCGCGTACTGCACGCGTGTCGCCTCCGCGACACGGCGCCCGGCACGCTTGCACCACGCGCACAGGCGGTGCCAGCGGTCGACCGTGGCAACGCCGTCCGTCCCACGGTCGTCGCCGCCGTCGAATTCGCGCACCGCGCGCCAGCCCGCCACGGCCATCAGGATCACGGCGACCGCGCCAAAAGACAGCCAGAACCCGGCCGACACCACCGCCCACGGATCGACCAGCAGCACGCCGCCGAGCGCCGCGCACAACACGGCGGACGGCGGCACGCTGCGTCCGGCGAGATAGGCAGCCGCCCCGGCCGCGATCATCCACCACGCGCGCTGCGCCGGCACGTTGAACCCGGCAAGCGCCGCATAGCCGGCGGCGGCCATCAGCGCCGCCACCGAAGCCGCATATGGCGCAGGCATCGCGAGTGCCGCGGCGTGTCCGCGCCAGCGCAGACGCCGCCAGACCCACGAAACGATCCCGCCCGCGATCGTGCCGACGAGCCCGACGTGCAGGCCCGAAATCGCGACCAGATGACTCGTGCCCGTATTGCGCAGCACGCGCCATGCGTCGTCGCCGATGCCGGATTGATCGCCGACCGCGAGCGCCGTCACGATGCCGCGATGGCGCGCGTCGCTGCCGAGCGCGTCGCCGATATCGTTGCGCAGCGCGTCGCGCAGCCGATCGATCGATGCGCGCCATCCCGATGCCCTCGCGTCGAGCAGCTCCGCCCGCTCGGGCGCGACCACATAGCCGATCGCGCGAATGCCCGCGGCAAGCCACGCCGCCTCGCTGTCGCGCACGCCGGGATTCGCCTCGGCATGCGGGCGCTTCAGGCGCACCACGAGACGCCAGCGCTGCGCGGCGCGCAAATCGGGCATCGCGTCGCGTGCTGCGCGCGCGCCGTACGTGCGCCACGACAACCGGATCAGCGGAGGGAAACGGGCCAGCCCCGCATCGTTCGATTCGACGGCCAACAGCAGTCGCGCGCCGGTATCGTCGATCACCGGCAACCCGCGGATCACGCCCGTGACGACGATATCGCGCCCTTCCCGCTCGACAGGCAGGCTGTCACGCAGCCGACATTCGGCACGTGCGGCCGCATAGCCGAATCCGATCGCACCGGCGGCGCATGCGCACAGCATCCACCGGAGCGCGACGATCGCGCGGGTTCGACGGCGCCGCGCACACCCTGCGAGCAGCGCGCCGCAACCGGCCAGAACGACCGCCCCGCCTACCCAGCCGCCCATGCCCGGCAACGCCGCCTGCCGCTGCAGCACGACGACGCCGAGCGCAAACGCGATCCACCACACGCGCATCGCACCTCCTCGTCGATCTGGCGCCGCCGTCGATGCGGCACCTTCCGGCAACGATTATGCGGACGAAAGTGCGAGGCGCGGCAGCGCGGCGAGCGCGTTAGCCGTTGTGGATAGGGACAGCGCGTGCGCGTCGATCCCGCGCAGTTCGGCGAGCACGCCGCCGATGCGCGGCACCTGGTCGGGCGCGTTGCGGGACTTGTACGCCCATTCAGGCGCGATGTCGGGCGCATCCGTCTCGACGACGATCGCGTCGAGCGGCAACTGCGCGGCGAGCCGCCGGATCTGCAACGCGCGTCCGAACGTCACGTTGCCACCGAAACCGAGATGCAGCCCCTGCGCGAGATACGCATCGGCCTGCTGGAAACTGCCGTTGAACGCATGCGCGATGCCGCGCCGCACGCCGAAGCGGCGCAGCCCGGCGAGCACGCGGTCCTGCGACTTGCGCACGTGGCACAACACCGGCAGGTCGAATTCGCGCGCGAGCTTCAGCTGCCCCTGATAGAAGAATTGCTGGCGATCCTCGTCGAGGCCCGGCACGAAGTAGTCGAGACCGATCTCGCCGATCGCGACGAAGCGCGGATCATCGAGGCTTGCCTCGATCTCCATGCGCAGGCGGTCGAGATCCTCGTCGCGCGCGTCCGGCGTATACATCGGATGGATGCCGAGCGCGTAGACGGCGCCCGGCGTGCGCTGCGCCAGTTCGCGCACGGTCGTGAAATTGTCGCGTCCGATGCTCGGAATCACGATGCGCGACACGCCGGCCGCGCGCGCCGCGTGCGCGACGGCGTCGCGGTCGGCGTCGAACTCGGCGGCATCGAGATGGCAATGCGTATCGATCCACATGGCGGCTTTCCTGCGCCCTCGCCGCCGTGCCGGGACTCGCCCGGCAGCACGGCGGGGCGTTCGTTCACACCGGCAGCGCCGGCTCCTCGTGCAGCACGCCGTCGCGCAGGCGCATGATGCGGTCGCAGCGCGCCGCGAGCTCGGGATCGTGCGTGACGATCACGAAACTCGTTTCGAGCGTCTCGGACAGTTCGAGCATCAGGTTGAACACCGTGTCGGCGGTTGTGCCGTCGAGGTTGCCGGTCGGCTCGTCGGCGAGTACGCACGCGGGCTTCGTCACCAGCGCACGCGCGATCGCCACGCGCTGCCGCTCGCCGCCCGACAGCTCGCCCGGCCGATGCTTCGCACGCGGCCCGAGACCGACGCGTTCGAGCATCGCCTGTGCCTGCGCGCGTGCATCCTCGGTCGTCATCCGGCGGATGCGCAGCGGCATCGCGACGTTGTCGAGTGCGGTGAATTCCGGCAGCAGGTGATGGAACTGGTAGACGAAGCCGAGCGCGCGGTTGCGCAGCTCGTTGCGCTCGCGCTCGGCGAGTTGCGTAAACGGCTTGCCGAGCAGCGACACTTCGCCGGCGCTCGGTTCGTCGAGGCCGCCCAGCACGTGCAGCAGCGTGCTCTTGCCGGAGCCCGACGCGCCGACGACCGCGAGCTTCTCGCCGCGCCGCACCGTCAGCTCGGTGTTGTTGAGCACCTGCACGTTGAAGCCGCCCTGCACGAACGCCTTCGTGATCCCGCGCGCCTGAAGCACGTATTCCTGCATACCTGCCGAATCCTGTCTGATGGGTTGTCGTGAATCCGCCAATGCGGTCGCGCGATCATTCATAGCGCAGCGCCTCCGCCGGCTTCACCTTCGCGCCGCGCCAGCTCGGATAGAGCGTCGCGACGGCCGACAGCACGAACGCGATCAGACCGATCTTGATGACGTCGCCCGCGACGAGCTCCGACGGCAGCTCGCTGATGAAGTACACCGACGGCGGCAGGAACTGCACACCGAACAGATGCTCGATCATCGGGATCAGCCACGGAATGCTCCACGCGATCAGGCAGCCGAGCGCGACGCCCGACGCGGTGCCGACGAAGCCGATCGTCACGCCCTGCACGACGAAGATCTTCATGATCGAGCCTGGTTGCGCGCCGAGCGTGCGCAGGATCGCGATGTCGGCCTGCTTGTTGGTCACCGTCATCACGAGCGACGACACGAGGTTGAACGCGGCCACCGCGATGATCAGCGTGAGGATGATGAACATCATCCGCTTCTCGATCTGCACGGCCGAGAACCAGGTCTTGTTCTGCTGGGTCCAGTCGCGGATGTACAGGCTGCCCGACAGCGTATGCGACAGCTCGACCGCGACCTGCGGCGCCTTCTGCATGTCGGTGAGCCGCAGCCGCACGCCGGTCGGCGCGGACATCCGGAACAGCGCCTCCGCATCGCGGATGTTGATCATCGCGAGCGTGCTGTCGTATTCGTAGTGGCCCGACTCGAACACGCCGACCACCGTGAACTGCTTGAGCCGCGGCATCATCCCGGCCGGCGTGATCGTGCCTTCGGGCGCGACGAGCGTGACCTTGTCGCCGACCGTCACGCCGAGGTTGCCGGCGAGCGCGTCGCCGAGCACGATGCCGAACTGGCCGGGCACGAGCGCGGCGAGCTGGCCCGCCTTCATGTCCTTGCCGATGTCCGACACCTGCGGTTCGAGCGACGGCTCGACGCCGCGCAGCATCACGCCGCTCACCGCGTCCTGGCGCGTGAGCAGCGCCTGCGCGTCGACGTATGGCGCCGCGCCGATCACCGACGTATTGCGGCGCGCTTCCTGCGCGGTCAGTTGCCAATCGGGCATCGAGCCGGTCGGCGAGAATACCTCGACGTGCGCAAGCACCGACAGCATGCGGTCGCGCACTTCCTTCTGGAAGCCGTTCATCACGGACAGCACGACGATCAGCGCCGCGACGCCGAGCGCGATCCCGAGCATCGAAACGAGCGCGATGAAGGAAATGAAGCCGTTGCCGGTCGTGCGTTTGCCGGCGCGCGTGTAGCGCCAGCCGATCTGCCATTCGTACGGAAGTTTCAAGCGAGTCCTTTCTGCTGGTTACGGCGGGGATGGCGGCCCGTGGCCGGAGCGCCGTCCGGCGGCGGCCGACCGCCCGGGCACGGCCGAAAAAACGGTCGCCGGACGCAATCGGGCCGTCCGCCGGCCCGATCACGCGCGCAGTTTGCCATACAATGCGCACCATCATGCACGACCGACGCCTCCATTTTCTCGTTCCGTTCGCGCTGCCGTCGGCGGCCGATGCGACCTCGTCCCTGCACACGCTGGACAGCCCCGCGCTCGAAAAGTTGCTCGCCCGCGCAAGCCTCGTCGAGCGCGTGGCCGGCGAGGACTTCCAGCGCACGCTGCCGCACGAACGCTGGCTGGCCCGCCAGTTCGGCGCGACCCAGGGCAACGCCGCCGACGAGGCGCCGCTCGCGCCCTACATGCTGCTGGCGGACGGCGGCGATCCGGGCACCCAGGCCTGGGCGTGCGTCGAACCCGTCCACGTCGAAATCGCGCACGATCACCTCGTGCTAGTCGACCCGGCGAGCCTCGCGCTCGACGACGGCGACGCCGCCGCATTGCTGGCGGTCGCGCGCCCGCTGATCGAGGAGCTCGGCGTGCGGCTGGAGGCGCCGCAGCCGGCTCGCTGGTACCTGTCCAGCGAGCAGCTCGCCCGCCTCGCCGGCGCAGCGCCGCTGCGCGCGAGCGGCCGCAACATCGAGATCTGGCTGCCGCACGAAGCGCACACCGGCGAACGCTCGCGGATGTGGATGAAGCTGCAGAACGAAGTGCAGATGGCGTGGTTCCAGCATCCGGTCAACGAAGCGCGCGAAGCGCGCGGGTTGCCCGCCGTCAACTCGATCTGGTTCCATGCGCAAGGCACGCTGAAACCGGTCGGCAAGCCGTTCGCGCGTGTGCTGTCCGCGTCGCCCGCGGCGCTCGGCCTCGCGCGCGCCGCGCAAGCCGAAGCCGGCGGCGTGCCGGCCGCACTCGACGCACTGCCCGCCGCCGCCGGCGCGACGCTCGTCGAGCTGCCCACGCTGTCCGCCCCGTACATCGAGCAGGACTGGCCACGCTGGCACGATGCGCTCGCCGCGCTCGAGCGCGACTGGTTCGCGCCGTCCCTCGCCGCGCTGCAGAACGGCGAGCTGGCCGGCGTCGATTTCACGCTGTGCGGCGACACCAGCTCCGTGACGCTGCACGCGACGCGCGGCGACCTGCGCAAGTTCTGGCGCCGCCGCGCGCTGGCATCCCTGTTCGAATAACCCGACCTGTATGACCCGGATCGTTACCCGCCCCGTCGCGCCCGCCGACGCCGAAGCGCTCGCGCGCCACGGCCTGCATCCCGTCCTCGCGCGCCTCTATGCGTCGCGCGGCGTGCAGTCTCCGACCGACATCGAGACGGCCCTCACGCGCCTCGTCCCGCCCACCGAACTGAAAGGCTGCGCGGACGCCGCGGCGCTGCTCGCCGACGCGATCGCCGACAAGCGGCGCCTGCTGGTCGTCGCCGACTACGACTGCGACGGCGCGACCGCGTGCGCGGTCGCGGTGCGCGGCCTGCGGATGTTCGGCGCGCAGATCGACTACCTCGTGCCGAACCGCTTCGAATACGGCTACGGACTCACGCCCGAGATCGTCGAACTCGCGGCCGCGCGCAAGCCCGACCTGCTGATCACCGTCGACAACGGGATCGCGAGCGTCGCGGGCGTCGAAGCCGCGAACGCGCGCGGCATCGACGTGCTCGTCACCGATCACCACCTGCCCGGCGACGCGCTGCCCGCGGCGCGCGCGATCGTCAACCCGAACCAGCCCGGCTGCGCATTCCCGAGCAAGCACATCGCCGGCGTCGGCGTGATGTTCTACGTGCTGCTCGCGCTGCGCGCCGAGCTGCGCCGCCGCGGCGCGTTCGCGAGCAAGGAGGCCGAACCGCGCCTCGACGGGCTGCTCGACCTCGTCGCGCTCGGCACCGTCGCCGACGTCGTGCGGCTCGACGGCAACAACCGCGTGCTCGTCGCGCAGGGGCTGCAGCGCATCCGCAACGGCCGCATGCAGCCGGGCATCGCCGCGCTGTTCCGCGCGGCCGGCCGCGAGGCGCGCACCGCATCGGGCTTCGACCTCGGCTTCGGCCTCGGCCCGCGCCTGAACGCCGCCGGGCGGCTCTCGGACATGTCGCTCGGCATCGAGTGCCTTATCACCGACGACATCGGCCGCGCGTGGGACCTCGCGCAGCAGCTCGATACGATGAACCGCGAGCGCCGCGAGATCGAGGCCGGCATGCAGCAGCAGGCGCTGGCCGATCTCGCCGACGTCGATCCGGCCGATGCGTGCACGATCACGCTGTTCAACCCCGAATGGCACCAGGGCGTGATCGGCATCGTCGCCGGGCGGCTCAAGGAGAAATTCCACCGC
Organism: Burkholderia sp. BCC1638; assembly: GCF_902833195.1. Lineage (NCBI taxonomy): Bacteria > Pseudomonadati > Pseudomonadota > Betaproteobacteria > Burkholderiales > Burkholderiaceae > Burkholderia > Burkholderia sp. BCC1638. The sequence continues at coordinate 121,008 of NZ_CADFEC010000005.1, read as the reverse complement.
CCGTCGTTCACGTTCGCGCATGCGGACGAAGCCGGCACGCGGGTCAAGGGTTCGGGCCGCTCGATTCCCGGCTTCCACCTGCGTGACGCGCTCGACCTGGTATCGAAGCGCGAACCCGACCTGATCGTCGCGTTCGGCGGCCACGCGATGGCGGCGGGCCTCACGCTCGACACCGACAACGTGCCGCGCTTCGCGGCCGCGTTCGAGGCCGTCGCGCGCGAGTGGTTGTCCGACGACGCGCTGGCGCGCGTGATCGAGACCGACGGCGAACTCGAAGAAGCGTATTTCACGCCGCAGTTCGTCGGGCTGCTCGATGAAGCCGTCTGGGGCCAGGGCTTTCCGGCCCCGCTTTTCTCCGGCGAATTCGATGTCGTGTCGCAGTCGCTCGTGAAGGAAAAGCACCTGAAGCTGCAGCTGGCGCGCGGCCGCCAGCGCTTCAACGCGATCTGGTTCAACCACACCGAGCCGCTTCCGGCGAGCGCGCTGATCGCGTACCGCCTCGTGGCCGACACGTGGAACGGCGTGACGCGCGTCCAGCTGATCGTCGAACACGCGGCCGGCTGAGCGCCGCCCGCCCGGCCAACCCGCCGCGGCACGCGCGGGCCGCATGCGCGCCGCGCCGCACGGGGCCGCGGCGCGCATGCAAGCACGTTCCGCGTCACCGGGAAACCCTGCCGATCGGCTATAATTCCGCTTTTTTACGAAGCAAGAATAGCGAACGATCATGGAAGCGGAACGTCTCAACGCGATCGAAAGTTCCCTGCTCGACCTGCGCACGCGCGCGGGCGAGCTTCGGGGGTATCTTTGACTACGACGCCAAATCTGCGCGTCTGACCGAAGTCAACAAGGAACTCGAAGACCCGAACGTCTGGAACGATTCGAAGAACGCCCAGGCACTCGGCCGCGAGAAGAAGCTGCTCGAAGGCGTCGTCACGACGCTGACGGCACTCGATAGCGACCTGCGCGATGCGCTCGACCTGTTCGAGCTGGCACGCGAGGAAGGCGACGAAGACACCCTCGTCGCATCCGAAGACGACGCGAAGAAGCTCGAAGCGCGCGTCGGCGACATCGAATTCCGCCGGATGTTCTCGAACCCGGCCGACCCGAACAACTGCTTCATCGACATTCAGGCCGGCGCCGGCGGCACCGAGGCGTGCGACTGGGCGTCGATGCTGCTGCGCCAATACCTGCGCTACTGCGAACGCAAGGGCTTCAAGGCCGAAGTGCTCGAAGAGTCCGACGGCGACGTCGCGGGCATCAAGAACGCGACGATCAAGGTGTCGGGCGAATACGCGTACGGCTTCCTGCGCACCGAAACCGGCATCCACCGCCTCGTGCGCAAGTCGCCGTTCGACTCGTCGGGCGGCCGCCACACGTCGTTCTCGTCGGTGTTCGTGTATCCGGAAATCGACGACTCGATCGAAGTCGAGGTCAACCCGGCCGATCTGCGCATCGACACGTACCGCGCATCGGGCGCGGGCGGCCAGCACATCAACAAGACCGACTCGGCCGTGCGGATCACGCACATGCCGACCGGCATCGTCGTGCAGTGCCAGAACGACCGCTCGCAGCACCGCAACCGCGCCGAAGCGATGGCCATGCTGAAGTCGCGCCTGTACGAAGCCGAAATGCGCAAGCGCCAGGCCGAGCAGGACAAGCTCGAATCGAGCAAGACCGATGTGGGCTGGGGTCACCAGATCCGCTCGTACGTCCTCGATCAGAGCCGCGTGAAGGACCTCCGTACGAACGTCGAAATGAGCAACACGAAGGCCGTGCTCGACGGCGATCTCGACGACTTCATCAGCGCGAGCCTCAAACAGGGCGTGTAAGCGCCGCGGCGCGGCCCCTGCGGTCGCGCCGCCCTTCCCGTTGCGTTGCCGCACCCACTCCGAATTCCGACCATCATGACCGAACCGACCCAAACGCAGCCCGCCGTCGCGGCGGACGAAAACCAGATCATCGCCGAGCGCCGCGAGAAGCTGCGCGCATTGCGCGAGCAAGGCGTCGCCTATCCGAACGATTTCCGGCCGACGCATCACGCCGCCGATCTCCAGGCGAAATTCGCCGACTCGGACAAGGCCGCGCTCGAGGCGAACCCGGTCGAGGTATCGGTCGCCGGCCGCATGATGCTCAAGCGCGTGATGGGCAAGGCGAGCTTCGCGACGGTGCAGGACGGTTCGGGCCAGATCCAGTTCTTCGTGACGCCGAACGACGTCGGCGCGGAAACCTACGACGCATTCAAGAAGTGGGACCTCGGCGACATCGTCGCCGCGCGCGGCGTGCTGTTCCGCACCAACAAGGGCGAGCTGTCGGTCCAGTGCAAGGAGCTGCGCCTGCTGTCGAAGGCGCTGCGTCCGCTGCCGGACAAGTTCCACGGCCTCGCCGACCAGGAAATGCGCTATCGCCAGCGCTACGTCGACCTGATCGTCACGCCGGAAACGCGTGACACGTTCCGCGCGCGCACCAAGACCATCGCGTCGATCCGCAAGTTCATGGACAACGCCGACTTCATGGAAGTCGAAACGCCGATGCTGCACCCGATCCCGGGCGGCGCCGCGGCGAAGCCGTTCGTCACGCACCACAACGCGCTCGACATGCAGATGTTCCTGCGCATCGCGCCGGAGCTGTACCTGAAGCGCCTGATCGTCGGCGGCTTCGAACGCGTGTTCGAGATCAACCGCAACTTCCGGAATGAAGGCGTGTCGCCGCGCCACAACCCGGAATTCACGATGATGGAGTTCTACGCCGCGTACACCGACTACCGCTGGCTGATGGACTTCACCGAGCAGCTGATCCGCCAGGCGGCGATCGATGCGCTCGGCACCGCGACGATCCAGTACCAGGGCCGCGAGCTCGACCTCGCGAAGCCGTTCCACCGCCTGACGATCACGCAGGCGATCCAGAAGTACGCGCCGCAGTACACCGACGGCCAGCTGTCGGACGACGCGTTCCTGCGCTCCGAACTGAAGCGCCTCGGCGTGGACGTGTCGCAGCCGGCCTTCCTGAACGCCGGCATCGGCGCGCTGCAGCTCGCGCTGTTCGAGGAAACCGCCGAATCGCAGCTGTGGGAGCCGACCTACATCATCGATTACCCGGTCGAGGTGTCGCCGCTCGCACGCGCATCGGATACGGTGCCGGGCATCACCGAGCGTTTCGAGCTGTTCATGACCGGCCGCGAGATCGCGAACGGCTTCTCGGAGCTGAATGATCCGGAAGACCAGGCCGCGCGCTTCAAGAAGCAGGTCGAGCAGAAGGATGCAGGCGACGAGGAAGCGATGTTCTTCGACGCCGACTACATCCGCGCGCTCGAACACGGGATGCCGCCGACGGGTGGTTGCGGGATCGGCATCGACCGTCTCGTGATGCTGCTGACCGACAGCCCGACGATCCGCGACGTGCTGCTGTTCCCGCACCTGCGCCGCGAAGACTGACGGCCGATCCCGCGTGTGCGCCGCGCCCTGCGGCGCGCACGCGTCAGCTTTGTAACCACGCGTAAATCCCGCCCGCCGGCGTTCGCCGGTTTTCGATCCTCCCCCGTTTTATCTCCTCGTCGCGACGGCCTTCTCCGGGTTTTCCCTGTAACGCCCGCCGCCCCGCTGCAGCAATTCGTTACACCTTGATACGGTGCGACCCTCGCCCGTGAATGACACTCCTGTTGCGTCACCACGCATGACCACGGGACCAGAACGCGGCGCCGGAACGCCGAGTCTGCTCGCTCCCGAGCGTGGGATCCGGCCGGCACCAACGTGCGAAGCCAGGTCGACACCGGAGAACAAAATGGACAACCAGAATCAAACCACGCCGCAAAAGCAACGCCTTCACCCGCTCATCGCGACCGCGGCAGGCGCCGTGATCGTCGCGAGCCTCGCGGCCACCGCTGCGATCACGGGCATCTTCCCGAAGGCCAACAGCAACAATGCGCAGAACGGCCAGACCCAGGCCGCGCTGATCGCGTCGCAGCCGGCCGTCGATACGGCCGCTGCGGCCAGCGCCGCGCTCGCCGCGCAAGCGCAGCAGCAGGCAGCCGAACAGGCCGCGCAGCAGAAGGCGGCGGCTGAGAAGGCGGCGGCAGCCCAGGCCGAACCGAAGCCCGCGCCGCGCCCTGCCGCCACGCACCGCCGCCATACGCCGGCGCCGCAACCGCCGCAATACGCGCAGCAGCCGTCCGCGCCCGCGCAGGCGGCCTATTGCCAGACCTGCGGCACCGTCGTCGCGATCACGCAGACGCGTACGCCGGGCCAGAGCTCGGGGATCGGCGCGGTCGGCGGCGCAGCGGCCGGCGGCCTGCTCGGCAACCAGTTCGGTCACGGCAACGGCCGCACGGCGATGACGATCATCGGCGCGCTCGGCGGCGGTCTCGCCGGCAATCAGGTCGAGAAGCAGGTGCGCGCGGAAACCGACTACCAGGTGCAGGTCCAGATGGAAAGCGGCGCGACGCGCACGTTCACGTACCACAACCCGCCGCCGTTCGGCCAGGGCCAGCGCGTGCGGATCGAGAACGGGACGCTGGTCGGCGCGTAACGCCTGACGTCTCGCCGGGCGGCCCTTGCGCCGCGCCGGAAATGAAAAAGGCTCGTGATGCTTCACGAGCCTTTTCTTTTTGCGGGAGCGTTGCCGGAGCCACATGGCGCGAGGCGCCACAGCGAATCTCAGTCTTCGTCGTCGAAGTCGGATTCATCGATCCAGTGGGCCTGGATCGCTTCGAGGATCTTCTCGCCCGAGTGAGCCGGATCGTCGGTGAAGCCGTCCAGTTCGATGACCCATTGACGCAGGTCGACGAAATTGATCCGCTGCGGATCGACGTCCGGATGCTTGTCTGCCAGCGCGATGGCGATTTCGCGCGAATCGGTCCATTTCATGGCCTGCTCTCCCGTGTGCGCGGCGAGTCCGCCCCGCCGATCCGTCAGTGATTTTCCTTCGCGTGGTTGATCGAGTACTTCGGGATCTCGACCACCAGGTCAGAATCTTCCTTCACGATTGCCTGGCACGACAGACGCGATGTCGGCTCGAGGCCCCACGCCTTGTCGAGCAGGTCGTCTTCGTCCTCGTCGGACGGGTCGAGATCGTTGAAGCCCTCGCGGATCACCACGTGGCAGGTCGTGCATGCGCACGACTTCTCGCACGCATGCTCGATCTCGATCCCGTTGTCGAGCAGGTTGTCGCAAATACTCTTGCCGGGCGTCGCATCGATCACTGCGCCGTCCGGGCACAGTTCGACGTGAGGCAGCACCACCAGTTGAGGCATGTCCGTTCCGTCAGTCAGGGTGCGGCGACTGGCGCCGCACGGTTCAATATCGCGCGGGCCGTCGCCGGCCCGCACGCAGTTCGTTCAGATCTCGTCGAGCCGTCGGCCCGACAGTGCGCGCTTGATGCTCTTGTCCATCCGGCGCGCCGCGAATTCGTCGGTGCCGTCGGCCAGCGTCTTGGTCGCGGTTTCGATCGCGTCCGTGTCGTCGCCCTGCGCGATCGTGCGCAGCGCCGCGACGAGCGCGTCGACCTGCGTGCGTTCGGTGTCGTCGAGCAATTCGCCGTCGGCCGCCAGCGCCGCCTGCGTCGCCTCGATCATCCGCTCGGCCTCGACCTGCGCTTCGCGCAGCGCGCGCGCCCGCATGTCGATCTCGGCGGTCTTGAAGCTGTCCTCGAGCATCTTCGCGATGTCGTCGTCGGCGAGGCCGTACGACGGCTTCACGACAACCGACGCCTCGACGCCCGAATGCTGCTCGCGCGCGAACACCGACAGCAACCCGTCCGCATCGACCTGGTAGGTCACGCGGATGCGCGCCGCACCGGCCGTCATCGGCGGGATGCCGCGCAGCTCGAACCGCGCGAGCGACCGGCAGTCGGCGACGAGCTCGCGCTCGCCCTGCACGACGTGGATCGCCATCGCGGTCTGACCGTCCTTGAAGGTCGTGAATTCCTGTGCACGCGCGATCGGAATCGTCGAATTGCGCGGAATGATCTTCTCGACGAGACCACCCATCGTCTCGACGCCGAGCGACAGCGGGATCACGTCGAGCAGCAGCCAGTCGTCGCCGCTGCCGCGATTGCCGGCGAGCAGGTCGGCCTGGATTGCCGCGCCGAGCGCGACGACCTGGTCCGGATCGAGATTGACGAGCGGCGGCTGGCCGAAATGCTTCGCGACCGCCTCGCGGATCACCGGCATGCGCGTCGCGCCGCCGACGAGCACGACGCCCTTGATGTCGGCCGGGCTCACCTGCGCATCGCGCAATGCCTTGCGGGTCGGCGTCAGCGTACGCTGCACGAGCGGCTCGACGAGCGCGGCGAACGTGTCGTGCGAGATCGTCTGCTCGATCCGGGCACCGCTCGACAGCGTCACGTCGAGCGACGCCTGCGGCGCGGACGACAGCGCTTCCTTCAGCACGCGCACGCGATCGAGCAGCAGGCGCACGTCCTCGGGCGCGAGCGTCTTCGCATCGATGCCGGCTTGCGCAAGTACGTGATCGAACAGCGCGTGGTCGAAATCGTCGCCGCCGAGCGCGGAGTCGCCGCCCGCGGCCAGCACTTCGAACACGCCCTTGGTCAGCTTCAGGATCGACAGGTCGAACGTGCCGCCGCCGAGGTCGTACACCGCATAGAGGCCTTCGGCCGCGTTGTCGAGACCGTAGGCGATCGCGGCCGCGGTCGGTTCGTTCAGCAGACGCAGCACGTTGAGGCCCGCAAGACGCGCGGCGTCCTTCGTCGCCTGGCGCTGCGCGTCGTCGAAGTACGCGGGCACCGTGATCACCGCGCCGACCAGTTCGTCGCCGAGCGTGTCTTCCGCGCGGTAACGCAGCGTCGCGAGAATCTCGGCCGATACTTCGACCGGGCTCTTCACGCCGTCGATCGTGCGGATCTGCACCATGCCCGGCGCATCGACGAATTCGTAAGGCGCGTTCGCCGCGCCTTCGACTTCCGCCTTGCCACGGCCCATGAAGCGCTTGACCGACACGATCGTGTTGCGCGGATCGGTCGCGGCCTGTTCCTTCGCTTCGTGGCCGATGCGGCGGCCGCCCTGCTCCAGATAACGGACCACCGACGGCAGCAGCGCGCGGCCTGCCTCGTCCGGCAGCACTTCGGGCACGCTGTTGCGCACGGCCGCGACGAGCGAGTTCGTCGTGCCGAGATCGATCCCGACAGCGAGTCGCCGCTGGTGCGGCGCCGGCGCCATGCCCGGTTCGGAAATTTGCAGTAAAGCCATCTTGGTTCGTTCGGGCGCTCGGCCCGTTTGCTGCGCGTGCCGCGAGGCACGCGGTTAAGTTTCGAGGCGCTCGATCTGCGCGCCCACTTCCGACGCGACCCGTTCGATGAACATCAGCTGACGCACGGCTTCGGCGGCGGCCTGATCGGCGGCGCTGTCGAGCAGCGTGCCGAGGCGCTCGAGGCGCACGCGCTTTTCGTCGCGCAGCTCGGCGAGCAGCGCATCGAGCGCGTCGACGTTGCGGGCGGCCGCGGCATCCTCGATGCCTTCGCGCCACTCCATCTGCTGCATCAGGAACGCGGGCTCCATCGCGGTATTGTTTTCGGCACCGATATCGACGCCGCGCAGCGACAGCAGATAGGTCGCGCGCTTCAGTGGATCGCGCAGCGTGCGGTAGGCTTCGTTCGCACGGGTCGCCCATTGCATCGCGATGCGCTTTTGCGCGTCGCCGGCCGCCGCGAAGCGGTCCGGGTGAACCTGCGTCTGCACCGTGCGATACGCGCTGTCGAGCGCAGCCTCGTCGAGAGCGAATTGCGCCGGCAGGTGAAACAGATCGAAGTGGCTGTCTTTCAGCGAAACCATCGTCGCGTTCAATTCCGGTTCGTCGCGCGGCAAACGCCGCACATTAAAAAGGCGGCTCGTGCCGCCTCTTGCCCGCATCGCGCGGATACCCGCGTCACACGCGGAACGATTCGCCGCAACCGCACTCGTCCTTGACGTTCGGGTTGTTGAACTTGAACCCTTCGTTCAGGCCTTCGCGTGCGAAGTCGAGCTCGGTGCCGTCGATGTACGCGAGGCTCTTCGGGTCGACGACGACCTTCACGCCATGGCTCTCGAACACCTGATCCTCGGGGGCCAGTTCGTCGACATACTCGAGCTTGTACGCGAGCCCCGAGCACCCGGTCGTGCGAACGCCAAGCCGCAGGCCCACACCCTTGCCGCGACGGACGAGGTATTTCTGGACGTGCTGTGCTGCTTTTTCGGTCAGTGTAATTGCCATGATGTCCTTGCCGCGGCGCGCCACCCGGGCCCGCCGCGTTCCTTCACAAGCCGCTCGATGCCGCTCAGGCCGCTGCCTGATCGCCTTCCTTCGTGTCGTGGCGCTTCTTGTAGTCGGCCACGGCTGCCTTGATCGCGTCTTCCGCGAGAATCGAGCAGTGAATCTTCACCGGCGGCAGGGCCAGCTCTTCGGCGATCTGCGTGTTCTTGATCGACAGCGCCTCGTCGAGGGTCTTGCCCTTCACCCATTCGGTCACGAGCGAGCTCGACGCAATCGCCGAACCGCAGCCGTACGTCTTGAACTTCGCGTCTTCGATCACGCCGTCCGCGCCGACGCGGATCTGCAGCTTCATCACGTCGCCGCAGGCCGGCGCGCCGACCATGCCCGTGCCGACCGCGTCGTCGTCTTTCGCGAACGAACCGACGTTACGCGGGTTTTCGTAGTGATCCAGAACCTTGTTGCTGTATGACATGACTCAGACTCCTTGACTCGTTACGTCTGCGTGCGCAAATCCGCCCGCGAATGTATTCAATGCGGTGTTCAGTGTGCGGCCCATTCGATCGTCGACAGATCGATGCCTTCCTGGTGCATTTCCCAGAGCGGCGACAGTTCGCGCAGCTTCGCGATCTTGCTGTTCAGCAGTGCGATCACGAAGTCGACGTCCTGCTCCGTCGTGAAGCGGCCGACCGTGAAGCGGATCGAGCTGTGCGCGAGTTCGTCGTTGCGGCCGAGTGCACGCAGCACGTACGACGGCTCCAGCGACGCCGACGTGCACGCCGAGCCCGACGACACCGCGACGTCCTTGATCGCCATGATCAGCGACTCGCCTTCGACGAAGTTGAAGCTGATGTTCAGGTTGTGCGGGACACGGTGCTCCATGTCGCCGTTCACGTACGTTTCCTCGATCTGCGACAGGCCGCGCAGCAGCTTGTCGCGCAGCATGCGGATGCGCTCGTTCTCGGTCGCCATTTCTTCACGCGCGATGCGGAACGCTTCGCCCATGCCGACGATCTGGTGCGTCGCCAGCGTGCCTGAACGCATGCCGCGCTCGTGGCCGCCGCCGTGCATCTGCGCTTCGATGCGCACGCGCGGCTTGCGGCGCACGTACAGCGCGCCGATGCCCTTCGGACCGTAGGTCTTGTGCGCCGAGAACGACATCAGGTCGACCTTCAGCTTCGCGAGGTCGATCTCGACCTTGCCGGTCGACTGTGCGGCGTCGACGTGGAACACGATGCCCTTCTCGCGGCAGATCTCGCCGATCGTCTCGATGTCCTGGATCACGCCGATCTCGTTGTTCACGTGCATGACCGATACGATGATCGTGTCCGGGCGCAGCGCGGCCTTGAACACGTCGAGGTCGATCAGGCCGTCTTCCTTCACGTCGAGATAGGTGACTTCGAAGCCGTCGCGCTCCAGCTCGCGGCAGGTGTCGAGCACGGCCTTGTGCTCGGTCTTCACCGTGATGATGTGCTTGCCCTTGCCCTTGTAGAAGTTCGCGGCACCCTTGATGGCGAGGTTGTCCGATTCCGTCGCGCCGGACGTCCAGATGATCTCGCGCGGATCCGCGTTCACGAGCGCGGCCACCTGCTCGCGCGCTTCCTCGACCGCGCGTTCCGCGTCCCAGCCGTATGCGTGGCTGCGCGACGCCGGGTTGCCGAACTGCTCGCGCAGATACGGCACCATCTTGTCGACCACGCGCGGGTCGACCGGCGTCGTCGCGCTGTAATCCATATAGATGGGCAGGTGGAGAGTCTCTTGGGTCATCTGTCGCTCCGGGAATTCTGTGCAGGGACTATGTGCGTTATGGGGTGTGCGGCGCGTTCGCGCTCACGAACTCGCGATGTTGAACACCGAATTGGGACCGAGCGGCATCGTGCGCACCGGTTCGGCCGGCGCCGCGACGGGCTCCGGCGTGCGCCGGTCGCGCAGCACCGCGGGTGCGCCTTCGCGTGCGCGCTGCTGATCGACGAGATCCTGCAACGATACCGAATCGAGGTATTCGACCATTTTCTGGTTCAGGGTCGACCACAGCTCATGCGTCATGCAATGGCCGTCGGGCTGCTTCGAGCCGTCGCACGTGCCTTTGCCGCCGCACTGCGTGGCGTCGAGCGGTTCATCGACCGCGATGATGATGTCGGCGACGGTGACGTCCTGCGCGCGGCGCGCGAGGTTGTAGCCGCCGCCCGGGCCGCGCACGGATTCGACGATTTCATGCCTGCGCAGCTTGCCGAACAGCTGTTCGAGATACGAGAGCGAAATCCGCTGGCGCTGGCTGATGCCTGCAAGCGTCACCGGGCCCTGCTCCTGGCGCAGTGCCAAGTCAATCATCGCCGTGACGGCGAAACGGCCTTTGGTGGTGAGTCTCATGGTGTCTAGGGGACTGCAATCTTGACGATTTTGGTCAAGTATAAATATTTGACGGTTTTAGTCAAGTATCCATGTCTTCGACAGGGTATTCGCAGATCGCTGAATACACCCCGCCGCGATCAGCGTGCGGCGCCGCTCTGGAGGGTGTCCAGCAGGCCCGCGCATGCGCGCTCGACCTGGTCGAGCACCTGTTCGAAGCCCTGCGCGCCGCCGAAATAAGGATCCGCCACTTCGGTCTCGGTCGCGCCCGGCGCGAATTCCATCAGGAGGCGCACCTTGTCGCGATGCTCGGGCGGGCAGCGCCGCCGCAATTCCGCGAAATTGGCTTCATCCATCGCCAGCAGCAGATCGAACCGCTCGAAATCCACCGCGCTCACCTGCCGCGCCCGCAGCGCCGACAGGTCGTAGCCGCGGGTGCGGGCCGCCGCCTGCGCGCGCGTGTCGGGCGGCTCGCCGACGTGCCAGTCGCCGGTCCCGGCCGAGTCGATCGCGATCCGATCGGCCAGCCCGGCCGCATCGACCTGGTGGCGCATCACGCCTTCGGCCGTGGGCGAACGGCAGATGTTGCCGAGACAGACGAAACAGATCGCAACGCGGGTCATCGCACTATCGAAAAGCCGCGGCGAACCGCGCGGAAGAAGAACGCGCCATTATACAAAGGCGCCCGGAATCGCGCCGCCGCGCAAAGCGACGGCGGCGTGCCTTACAGCGCCTTGGGTGCGGCGAGCACGACGTCGCCGGATACGGCCGGCAACGGCTTCGCCGCGTCGCCGACCAGCCCGAACGACACCGCGCGCGCGAGCTCGGCCGATGCCTGATGAACGGCGAGCGGGCCACGCGACGGCGCGTCGGCCATCGCGTGCAGATAAGCGACAGCGGCGAGCGGAACAACGATTGCCAGCGGCCAGTACATCGATATTGTCTTTCTCATGATGCGGCTCCTTGACCTCATGCCCCGAAACCCGATTCCGGGGACTACAGGCAGGATTCTATAGACCGCACCTATCGAGATAAATACATGAATAGCGAACGCACTGTTGTCGCTCGATGAACAGTCGTCAGCCGAGATGGCTTTGCGATGCCGCGTACAGTTCGCGGAAGGTGCGTCCGGTCGGCGTCGGCATGTCGCGCGTATCCATCCAGCCGCCCATCATCGGCAGCCGCCGCAGCGTGCCGCCGCTGCCGCCCAGCCGCTCGAGGATGCGCACCGCGAGCTTGGTCGTGAGCGCGTACAGCATCGGCCGGCGCGCGACAAAGCCCCACGCGGCGAGCGCGGCGCGCTCGCGCCACGGCCTCAGATGCCGCTCGACCTGTTTCTCGCGCAGCGTGCGCAGCAAGTGCGACAACGGGATCCCGGCCGGGCACACGCTGTCGCATTCGCCGCACAGCGTCGCGGCCTGCGGCAAGTCGAGCGCTCGGTCGAGCCCCACGTAGCTTGGCGTCAGCACCGAGCCCATCGGGCCCGGATAGACCCATCCGTACGCGTGCCCGCCGACCTTCTGATATACCGGGCAGTGGTTCATGCATGCGCCGCAGCGGATGCAGCGCAGCATCTCCTGGAACTGGCCGCCGATCAGTCCCGTGCGACCGCCGTCGACAAGCACCACGTAGTTGTGCTCCGGACCGTCCTCGTCGCCGGGGCCACGCGGCCCGGTGAGCAGCGAGAAATAGTTCGAGGTCTTCTGCCCGGTCGCCGAGCGCGGCAGCAGACGCATCGCGGTCGCGAGATCCTCGAGCGTCGGCAGCACCTTCTCGATGCCCGTCACCGCGACATGCACGCGCGGCATCACCGTGCACATCCCTTCGTTGCCTTCGTTCGTGACGACCGCGACCGACCCCGTCTCGGCGATCACGAAGTTGCCGCCCGTCACCCCCATGTCGGCCGACAGGAAATGCGGACGCAGCACCTCACGCGCCTCGCGCGTCATGTCGGGAATTTCGGTCAGCCGCTCGCGGTGGTGCGTGCGCGCGAACAGGTCCGCAATCTCGTCCTTGTCCTTGTGCACGACGGGCGCGATGATGTGGCTCGGCGGCTCGTTGTCGTTGATCTGCAGGATGTATTCGCCGAGGTCGGTCTCGATCGACTGCACGCCCATCTCGGCGAGCACCGCGTTCAGGCGCATTTCCTCGGACACCATCGACTTCGTCTTGATGACCTTCTTCACGTCGTGGCGTCGCGCGATGTCGGCGACGAGCCGCGCGGCGTCGGCGGTCGTTTCCGCGAACAGCACCGTCGTGCCGCGCCGCGTCGCCTCGCGTTCGAACGCCTCGAGCCACACGTCGAGATTCTCCAGCGCACGGTTGCGGCGCGCCTTCAGCGCGTCGCGCGTCGCCTGGAAGTCGATCGCGGTCATCGCGTCAGCGCGTGCGGACACGAATTTCGTCGACAGCTTCTTCAGGTTCTGCTGCAGGCGCTGGTCGGCCAGCTTCTGGCCGGCGCGAGCCTTGAAATGCATCGATTGGACTTGCATCGCGGTATCGGGGAAAAGTGAGCGGAACCGGGCGTCAGACGTCGCCCGCCAGCACCTGCGCGACGTGCAGCACGCGCGTGTCGCGGTCGCCCATGCGGCGCAACCGCCCTTCGATGTTCAGCATGCAGCCGAGATCGCCGAGCACGACGGCGCCTGCGCCGGATGCGCGCACGTTCGCGCATTTCTCATCCGCGATGGCCGCCGAAATGTCGCCGTACTTGACCGCGAACGTGCCGCCGAAGCCGCAGCAGTGCTCGCAGTCCTTCATCTCGGTGACGGCCACGCCACGCTGCGCGAGTAACGCGCGCGGCTGCGCCTTCACGCCGAGCTCGCGCAGGCCCGAGCACGAGTCGTGATAGGTGACGGGCCCCGTGAATTCGCCGGGCGCGAGCGTCACCTTCGCGACGTTCGCGAGGAAATCGGTCAGTTCATAGACTTTCTGCTGAAATCGCGCATAGCGCCCCATCAGTTCGGGGTCGTCGCGGAACAGGTCGCCGTAGTGCGTGCGGATCATGCCGCCGCACGAGCCCGACGGCGCGACGACGTAGTCGAACTGCTCGAACTCGCGCAGCGTCTTTTCGGCGAGATCGCGTGCGAGCACGCGGTCGCCCGAGTTGTAGGCCGGCTGGCCGCAGCAGGTTTGCGCGGGCGGCACGAACACCTCGTAGCCGGCTTCGCGAATCAGTTTCAGCGCGGAAAAACCGATTTCCGGACGCATCAGGTCGACCAGGCAGGTCACGAACAAACCGACTCGCATATGCGCTCCTTCGAGAAAACGGCTCTCATTATCCGCCGTTTGGCCGGCAAGACCAACGCCGGCGCGTGCGCAAGCATGCACGGCCGGAAACGAGGACTTCCTCGAACGGCGTTCGCTTTTTTCACGATACGAGATACAATCGACGCAACCACCGCTTGATGCGTCAACCGATTCCCCCCCGACATGAGCCAACCCACCCCGGATTCCAAAACGTCGATCCAGGTGATCGAACGCATGATGCGGCTGCTGGACGCGCTCGCCGCGCACAGCGACCCCGTCAGCCTGAAGGAGCTTGCGCAGCGCACCGAGCTGCATCCGTCGACCGCGCACCGCATCCTCAACGACATGGTGACCTGCCGCCTCGTCGACCGCTCCGACCCCGGCACCTACCGGCTCGGCATGCGGCTGCTCGAGCTCGGCAACCTCGTGAAGGCGCGCCTGTCGGTACGCGACGCCGCGCTGATGCCGATGCGCGAACTGCACCGCCTGACCGGCCAGACCGTGAACCTATCGGTACGCCAGGGCGACGAAATCGTCTATATCGAGCGCGCGTATTCGGAGCGCTCGGGGATGCAGGTCGTCCGCGCGATCGGCGGCCGCGCGCCGCTGCACCTGACGTCGGTCGGCAAGCTGTTTCTCGCAGTCGACGAAACGTCGCGCGTGCGCGCCTACGCGACGCGCACCGGGCTGTCCGGCCATACGCAGAACAGCATTACCGACATCGCGAAGCTCGAGCGCGAACTGACGCTCGTGCGCCAGCAATCGTGCGCGCGTGACAACGAGGAACTGGAGCTGGGCGTGCGCTGTATCGCGGCCGGCATCTACGACGACTCGGGCAAGCTCGTCGCGGGTCTCTCGCTGTCGGCACCGGCCGATCGCCTGCAGGACGCGTGGCTCGGCCAGTTGAGCCGCACCGCCCTCACCATTTCGGAATCGCTCGGCTATCGGCCGGAGCCCGCGAAGGACGCCGAAGGGCTGCAACGGCACGCATGACCCGCACCGCCCGCCGCACGGCGGCCGGACGAAAAAAAGCCCCGCGATTGCGGGGCTTTTTCTTTGCGGCGAAGGTACGGCGGCGAACCGCCGTGGCACGATCAGGTGCCGCCGCTCGCCGTGTTGGCCGCCGTCAGGCGCTCGCCGCCGCCGGCGTCGAGCCAGTTGCGCAGGCGCGCCGCGTCGGCGAAACGCGAGTACTTGCCGAACGAATCCAGCAGCACCATCACCATCGGCCGGCCGTGGATCGTCGCCTGCATCACGAGACATTCGCCTGCCTCGTTGATGAAGCCCGTCTTCTGCAGGCCGATGTCCCACGAGCCGTTGCCGCGGATCAGCGCGTTCGTGCTGTTGTAGACCAGGTTGCGCTTGCCCGTATTGACGTCGTACGTGCGGTCGGTCGAGAACTGGCGAATCATCGGGTACTGGTACGCCGCGTTGACCATCTTCACGAGGTCGCGCGCGCTCGACACGTTCGAGCTCGACAGACCCGTCGAATTCTCGAAGTGCGTGTCGTTCATGCCGAGCGACTTCGCCTTCGCGTTCATCGCGGCGATGAATGCGGGACGGCCACCCGGGTAGTAGCGCGACAGCGCGGCAGCGGCACGGTTTTCCGACGCCATCAGCGCGATGTGGAGCATGTCCTCGCGCGACAGGACCGAGCCGACCGACAGGCGCGAGCCCGTGCCCTTCTCGTAGTCGCGGTCTTCGTCGGTGACTTCGAGCTGGTCGGTCATCGGCGATTTCGAGTCGAGCACGACCATCGCCGTCATCAGCTTCGAGATCGACGCAATCGGCACGACGGCGTGCGAATTCTTGTCGAACAGCGGCTCGCCGGTGTTCTGGTCGACGACGTATGCGACGCTCGAGCGCAGCGCAAGCGCGTCCGGCGTGTCGTGCAGGCCGAATGCCTGACCGACCGTCGGGCGACGCGGCTGGAACGCGACCTTGCGCACCGCACCGCGGTGGCCGTGCACGTTCGACGCGAGCGTCGCGCGCTTGCGCGTTGCCTTCGGCGCATCGGCCGACGCGACGTTGGCGGATTTCGCGGAGGCGGCCTTCACCGTCTTCTTCTTCGCCGAAGATGTGGAAGCGGCTTTCTTGGCGGCCTGGTGGGTCTTCGCAGTGGCGGCAAAGGCGTCAGCGGGTGCGACGGACGCAGCGGTCGCCAGCAAGGCGACGGCGACCGACACAGCCGTGCTGAGCGTCATGCTCTGCAACAATCTGCGCGGTGAAAACGATTCGGCTTTCATTGGGGTCTGGACAAAGCGGGCGGGAGTTTCCGCAAGTGTAGTTAAAGCTGAAAAAAAGAGCAATATTAGGCACTTACCGATCGTCGTTAAACCGGAATGTAAGAGTTGACCAACGACGAGTCGATCAACCCTCCCGCTCCCATCGAAAAAATTGATGAGATGCGCTGCCCGACAGCACCCGTCTCCCGATTACCACACGGTTAATTGAGATAACGTCACTTTGGCGACGAATTAAAGCGGGGAAAGTACGTACCCGGCGCTCGGTGTGCCTGCGGCACCGGTGTCGACCGCGGCGGCGGCACATCGCCACGGCACGCGCAGTGAAACGGCGCGCTTTTCGACAGGAACAGAAGCATAACGTTCCACATGCCTGTCAGGTTTACCTGTGCATGATCATGGTGCGCCGCGCCTTCCCCGGCCCGGTGCGCACCATGTGGGACCACGCCTGAAACCGATTCCGGATGGGCCTGATAACTCGTTGTTTTATCGATAATTTGTCGCGATTGTGCAACGCACAAAAAATACTTGACAAGCGTTTTCTCTGCCCTAAAATACGACACATTGCTGCGTTGCACAAAGCACGCGGATCCGTGGTTCCCCAGCGTAGTGCCCCTTACCCTGCGATCGACGCGATCGCTTTTCAGGAGCTTGACATGTCCTTGCTGACCCCCGAGCAAATCGCCGCCGCACAGAAAGCCAACCTCGAAAGCCTGTTCGGTCTGACGACCAAGGCGTTCGAAGGCGTCGAAAAGCTGATCGAACTCAACCTGCAGGTCGTGAAGTCGTCGCTGGCGGAAAGCCAGGAAAACGCGCAGCGCCTGCTGTCGGTGAAGGACGCGCAGGAACTGATCGCGCTGCAAGCGAGCCTGTCGCAGCCGGTCGCGGAAAAGGTGCTGTCGTACAGCCGTCACCTGTATGAAATCGCCTCGTCGACGCAAGCCGAGTTCGCGAAGGTTGCCGAAGCGCAATTCGAAGAGCAGAACAAGAAGGTCCAAGCGCTCGTCGACAACGTCGCGAAGAACGCCCCGGCCGGTTCGGAAACGGCTGTCGCCGCCCTGAAGTCGGCACTGAACGCAGCGAACACGACGTACGAAACGGTCCAGAAGGCTGCCAAGCAAGCCGTCGAGATCGCCGAAACGAACTTCAACGCGGCTGCCGCTGTCGCGACGAAGGCTGCGAGCGCTGCTGCATCGCGCCGTTCGAGCAAGCCGGCCGCGTAAGCGTCCCCTGCTCCTGAAAAAGCCGCGCACTGCGCGGCTTTTTTTCGTTTCCGGCGTCGGAACATCCGGGCATCCGGGCATCCGGGCATCCGGGCATCCGGGCATCCGGGCATCCGGTCGTCGCCGGCGCGTTGGGGCACTGCCGTCGGCTGCGGCAAAAGAAAACGCCGCCGTCCGGATATCCCGGGCGGCGGCGTTTTTTCGTGGCCGGCACGAGGCCGGCCATGCCGGTCGCGTTACTTCTTGCGTTGCGGCGGCAGGTCCGTGCAGACGCCTTCGTACAGCTCGGCGGCCATGCCGACCGATTCGCCGAGCGTCGGGTGCGGATGGATCGTCTTGCCGATGTCTTCCGCGTCGGCGCCCATCTCGACGGCGAGACACACTTCGCTGATCAGGTCGCCCGCGTTCAGGCCGACGATACCGCCGCCGATCACGCGATGGGTTTCCTCGTCGAAGATCAGCTTCGTGAAGCCTTCGTCGCGGCCGTTCGCGATCGCGCGGCCCGATGCGGCCCACGGGAACACGGCCTTGCCGTACTTGATGCCTTCGGCCTTGCACTGGTCTTCCGTCTTACCGGCCCAGGCCACTTCCGGATCCGTGTACGCCACCGACGGGATCTGCAGCGCGTCGAAGTACGCCTTCTCGCCGTGTGCAGCTTCCGCAGCAACGTGGCCTTCATGCACGGCCTTGTGCGCGAGCATCGGCTGACCGACGATGTCGCCGATCGCGAAGATGTGCGGGACGTTCGTGCGCATCTGCTTGTCGACGTCGATGAAGCCGCGGTCGGTGACCGCGACGCCGGCCTTGTCGGCACCGATCTTCTTGCCGTTCGGGCTGCGGCCCACCGCGACGAGCACGAGGTCGTAGCGCTGCGCTTCCGCCGGCGCCTTCTCGCCCTCGAACTTCACGTAGATGCCGTCTTCCTTCGCTTCCGCGCCGACCGTCTTGGTCTTCAGCATCACGTTGCCGAAGCGCTTCGCGTTGTACTTTTCCCAGACCTTCACGAGATCGCGGTCCGCGCCCATCATCAGGCCGTCCATCATTTCGACGACGTCGATCTCGGTGCCGAGCGTCGAGTACACCGTCGCCATTTCGAGGCCGATGATGCCGCCGCCGATCACGAGCATGCGCTTGGGCAGCTGACGCAGTTCGAGCGCGCCCGTCGAATCGACGACGCGCGGGTCTTCCGGCATGAACGGCAGCTTCACTGCCTGCGAGCCGGCGGCGATGATCGCCTGCTTGAACTTGACGACCTTCTTGCCGTTTTCGCCCTGCACTTCCATGTGATACGGATCGACGAATGCGCCGACGCCGGTGACCACTTCGACCTTGCGCGCCTTCGCCATGCCGGCGAGGCCCGTCGTCAGCTTCTTGACGACGCCGCCCTTGAAGTCGCGCAGCTTGTCGAGATCGACCTGCGGCTTGCCGAACGAGATGCCGTGCGCCGCGAGCGCTTCGGCTTCCTCGACGACGAGCGCCGTGTGCAGCAGTGCCTTCGACGGAATGCAACCGACGTTCAGGCAGACGCCGCCGAGCGTCGAGTAGCGTTCGACCAGCACCGTCTTCATGCCGAGGTCGGCTGCGCGGAACGCGGCCGAATAGCCGCCGGGGCCGGCGCCGAGCACGAGCATGTCGCACTCGATGTCGGCTGAGCCGCCGTAGCTGCCGGCTTGCGGCGCGGGTGCCGGAGCGGCGGCGGGCGCAGCGGCCGGAGCCGGTGCTGCGGCCTTCGCGGGTTCGGCTGCTTTCGCCGGAGCGGCGGCGCCTGCCGAAGCTTCGACGATGGCGATGACCGTGCCTTGCGAGACTTGCTCGCCGGCCTTGACCTTGACTTCCTTGACCGTGCCGGCGACGTCGCTGGGCACTTCCATGGAGGCCTTGTCCGATTCGAGCGTGATGAGCGTTTGCTCTTTTTCGATCACGTCGCCCGGCTTCACGTTGACTTCGATGACATCGACGCCGCTGAAATCGCCGATATCCGGAACCTTGACTTCGATGAGACTCATTACTGTCCCCTTCTTGATTAGCTGCAGACAGAGAGGGAGCCGCTCGCGGAAGAACTACGGCCTGACAAGAGAACGCACACTTGGGCAGGACCACCTTTGCCGTCCGCCCAAGGACGCGCCTTTCTTTTGGTTACTTTTCTTTGGAAGACAAAGAAAAGTGACCGCCGCCCCGCGCAGGGGCGACGCTAGCAGACCGTCAAGAAAGCCAGTTCAACGACAGGGCGTGGATCACCGAAAGAAAACCCACGCCCCGCGAGCACGCTCCCCGCTCATCAAAGAATGATGCGACGGAAATCGGCAAGCAACGCACCGAGATACGCATTGAACCGCGCGGCTTCCGCGCCATCGATGACACGATGGTCATACGACAGCGACAGCGGCAGCGTCAGACGCGGCACGAACTGCTTGCCGTCCCACACCGGCTTCATCTGACCGCGCGACAACCCGAGGATCGCGACTTCCGGCGCGTTGATGATCGGCGTGAAGTTGGTGCCGCCGATGCCGCCGAGCGACGAAATCGAGAAGCAGCCGCCCTGCATCTGGTCCGGCTTCAGCTTGCCGTCGCGCGCGGCCTTCGACAGCTCGGCCATTTCCTTCGCGATGTCGACGAGGCCCTTCTTGTCCGCGTCGCGGATCACCGGCACGACGAGACCATTCGGCGTGTCCGCGGCGAAACCGATGTGGTAGTACTGCTTGAACACCAGGTTGTCGCCGTCGAGGCTCGCGTTGAAGGTCGGGAATTTCTTCAGCGCGGCGACGACCGCCTTGATCACGAATGCGAGCATCGTGAACTTCACGCCGGCCTTCTCGTGCTCCTTGTTCAGCTGCACGCGCAGCGCTTCGAGCTCGGTGATGTCCGCTTCGTCGTTGTTCGTGACGTGCGGGATCATCACCCAGTTGCGATGCAGGTTCGCGCCCGAGATCTTCTTGATGCGCGACAGCGGCTTCGCCTCGAACGGGCCGAACTTCGCGAAGTCGACCTTCGGCCACGGCAGCAGGTTCAGCTCGCCGCCGCCTGCCGGCGCGGCTGCCGCGCCCGGCGCTGCGCGCTGGCCCGTCATCACGCCCTTCACGAAGCCCGTGATGTCTTCCTTCGTGATACGGCCCTTCGGACCGCTACCCTGCACGCGTGCGACTTCGACGCCGAGTTCGCGCGCAAACTTGCGCACGGACGGCGATGCGTGGCTCGCGCGATACTCGCCCGACGGTGCGGCGGCCGGCGCGGCAGCAGCCGGAGCCGGCGCGGCCTTCGCGGGGGCCGGTGCGGCGGCGGGTGCCGGCGCGGCAGCGGCCGGTGCCGGTGCGCTCGCTTGCGGCGCGGCGGCCGGCGCGGCGCCGGCGGCGTCGAGCAGCACGATCAGCGTGCCTTCCGACACCGAATCGCCCACCTTGACCTTGATTTCCTTCACGACGCCGGCGGCCGGGCTCGGCACGTCCATCGTCGCCTTGTCCGATTCGAGCGTGACGAGCGACTGCTCCTTCTCGACCGTGTCACCGACCTTCACGCCGATCTCGATCACCGGGACGTCCTTGTAGTCGCCGATGTCGGGCACCTTCACCTCGAGCGTGCCGCCCGACGCAGCGGGAGCGGCAGCCGGCGCGGCTGCGGCCGGTGCCGGCGCTGCTGCCGGCGCGGCCGCGCCGTTCACCTGCGCCGCGGCGCCGCCTTCGAGCAGGATGATCAGCGAGCCTTCCGATACGGAATCGCCCACCTTGATCTTCACTTCCTTGACCGTGCCGGCTGCCGGGCTCGGGACGTCCATCGTCGCCTTGTCCGACTCGAGCGTGACGAGCGACTGCTCGGGCTCGACCGTGTCGCCCACCTTCACGAGCACCTCGATGACGGGCACGTCCTTGTAATCGCCGATATCCGGCACCTTCACTTCGATCGCTTGACTCATCTTTTTGTGTCTCCATGGCCGCGCGCGCCCCTCCCGGAAGCGGCGCGCGGCATCACACGGCGCGTGTGCGTTAAACGGTCATCGGGTTGGGCTTCGACGGATCGAGGTTGTACTTGGCAATCGCGTCCGCGACCACCTTGCGCTCGATCGTGCCTTCGTCGGCCAGCGCGTTCAGCGCGGCGACGGTGACCCAGTGACGGTCGACTTCGAAGAAGTGACGCAGCTTCTCGCGGGTGTCCGAACGACCGAAGCCGTCCGTGCCCAGCACGACGAAGCGGCGATCGATCTGGCCGCGGATCTGGTCGACCAGCGCGCGCACGTAGTCGGTCGATGCGATGACCGGGCCTTGCGTGTCCTTCAGGCACTTCTGCACGTGCGACAGGCGACGCTCTTCGGTCGGATGGAGCAGATTCCAGCGCTCGATTTCGTGACCTTCACGCGCGAGTTCGGTGAAGCTCGGCACGCTCCACAGGTCGGCCGCGACGCCCCAGTCGTTCTTCAGCAGGTCGGCGGCGGCGATCACTTCGTTGAAGATCGTGCCCGCGCCGAGCAGCTGCACGCGCGGCGCCTTCTGGTCGGCGTCCGCCTTCTTGAACGCGTACATGCCCTTGATGATGTCGGCCGCCACGTGCTCGCCCTGCGGAATCGCCGGGTGCTCGTAGTTCTCGTTCATCACCGTGATGTAGTAGTACACGTCTTCCTGGTCCTGCACCATGCGGCGCAGACCGTCCTGGATGATCACCGCGAGTTCGTAGCCGAACGTCGGGTCGTAGCTCACGCAGTTCGGCACCGATGCCGCCCACAGGAGCGAGTGACCGTCTTCGTGCTGCAGGCCTTCGCCGTTCAGCGTCGTGCGGCCCGCGGTGCCGCCCAGCAGGAAGCCGCGCGAGCGCATGTCGCCCGCCGCCCATGCCAGGTCGCCGATCCGCTGGAAGCCGAACATCGAATAGAAGATGTAGAACGGCACCATGATCTCGCCGTGCGTCGAATACGACGTCGCCGCCGCGATCCAGTCGCACATGCCGCCCGCTTCGTTGATGCCTTCCTGCAGGATCTGGCCGGTTTCCGATTCCTTGTAGAACATCAGCTGGTCGGAATCTTCCGGCACGTACTTCTGGCCTTCCTGGTTCCAGATACCGATCTGGCGGAACAGGCCTTCCATGCCGAACGTACGCGATTCGTCCGGGACGATCGGCACGACGCGCTTGCCCAGCGCCTTGTCCTTCAGCAGGATGTTCAGGATCCGCACGAACGCCATCGTCGTCGAGATCTCGCGGCCTTCGCCCGTGCCCTTCATCAGCGGCTCGAATGCGTCGAGCGCCGGCACCGGCAGCGACGTCGCCTTCTCGCGGCGATGCGGCAGGTAGCCGCCGAGGTCCATGCGCTTCTGGCGCATGTATTCGAGTTCCTTCGAACCTTCCTCGAACTTCAGGTACGGCACGTCGGCGATCTGCTCGTCGGTGATCGGCAGGCGGAACTGGTCACGGAACTTCTTCAGTTGCTCGACCGGCAGCTTCTTCTGCTGGTGCGTGATGTTCATCGCCTGGCCCGACTCGCCCATCCCGTAGCCCTTGATGGTCTTCGCGAGAATGACGGTCGGCGCGCCCTTCGTGTTGGTCGCTTCGTGGAATGCCGCGTAGATCTTGTGCGGGTCGTGGCCGCCACGGTTCAGCGCCCAGATGTCGTCGTCCGACCAGTCGGCGACGAGCGCCTTCAGTTCAGGCGTGTTGAAGAAGTGCTCGCGTACGAACGCGCCCGACTCCGACTTGTACGTCTGGTATTCGCCGTCGACGACTTCCATCATGCGACGCATCAGCGCGCCCGTCTTGTCGCGTGCGAACAGCGCATCCCAGCGGCTGCCCCAGATGACCTTGATCACGTTCCAGCCGGCGCCGCGGAATTCCGATTCCAGTTCCTGGATGATCTTGCCGTTGCCGCGCACCGGGCCGTCGAGACGCTGCAGGTTGCAGTTGATCACGAACACGAGGTTGTCGAGCTTCTCGCGGCTCGCCATGCCGATCGCGCCGAGCGATTCCGGCTCGTCCGTCTCGCCGTCGCCGAGGAACGCCCAGACCTTGCGGCCGGCGGTCTTCGCGATGCCGCGCGATTCCAGGTACTTCATGAAGCGTGCCTGGTAGATCGCCATGATCGGGCCGAGACCCATCGACACGGTCGGGAACTGCCAGAAGTCCGGCATCAGCCACGGGTGCGGGTATGACGAGATGCCCTTGCCGTCGACTTCCTGGCGGAAGCTGTCGAGCTGCTCTTCCGACAGGCGGCCGAGCAGGAACGCGCGCGAGTACACGCCCGGCGACGAGTGGCCCTGCACGAACACGAGATCGCCGCCGTGCTGGTCCGACGCCGCGTGCCAGAAGTGGTTGTAGCCGACGTCATAGAGCGTCGCGGCCGATGCGAACGACGCGATGTGGCCGCCGACGTTCGTGTCCTTGCCTGCGCGCAGCACCATCGCCAGCGCGTTCCAGCGCGTGTACGAACGGATGCGGTGCTCGACGTCCTGGTCGCCCGGAATCTTCGCCTGGGCTTCGACCGGGATCGTGTTGATGTACGGGGTGTTGGCGGAGAACGGCAGGTGTTCGCCGTGCATGCGGGCGAATTCGATCTGTTTTTCGATCAGGTAGTGCGCGCGGCCCGTGCCCACGGAGGAGATCACGCCGTCGAGCGACTCGAGCCATTCAACGGTTTCTTGCGGGTCGTCGTCACGATCGGCGGCGACATATTTCATCACTTCGTTCGGTACAGCGGACATTCTCGTCTCCTGGGTCCTGGAATGTGAGGATCGCTCTCGTGCAGACGACGCGACGCGGCCGGCTGCGGGCAAGCTCCGACGGATTGTAATGATCGTGCACGGCCACGCGCAACAAAATTTTCGAATTGTGAGATCTTTTCTCGCAATGCGGAATATTGCTGCACTGCACCCTCGTTTCGGGCCTCTCCGGCACGCGCCGCGAGCACAAATCCGTTTCCGTTCAACATATCCGGTATGGGTTTTCCATGTATTGCGCTGCGCTACAATCCTGCCATGTTGACCGATCGGCTTTTCGCACGCTCGGCGCGACCGTCGGGCCCGCCGGCGGAGTCGCAGCCGTCCCGCTGGCACCACGGACCGTGGTGGTCCAACTCCTATTTGCTGACGCCGCTGCTGTCGATCCTCGTGTTCCTCGTGGTGATGAGCCTGATTCTATGGAGCCTCAATCGCCGCGAACAGCAGCAGCAGGAAGACACCCTGTTCCGTAACGTCGCCTGGGCGCAGCAGCAGATCCGCCTGTCGATGACGGGCGCGCAGGAGCAGCTGCAGGCGCTGTCGCGCGATCTCGCGTCCGGCCGTCTCGACCAGAACGCATTCCAGATGGCCGTCGCGGACGTGATGCAGACGCATCCGGAAATCCTCTATCTGAACTGGTACACCGCGCCCGGCGTGCAGCGCTGGCCGACCGTGCACCCGCCGCTGCTCGGCCAGCGGCTCGCGAAGCCCGGCGACGCGCAGATGCAGGACGCCGTGCGCGGCGCGTACGACGAGGCGCGCAGCACGCGCCGCCAGGCCTATTCGCCGCTGATCTACGACGACTTCGGCAACGGCTTCATCACGCTGCAGACGCCCGTGATGCGCGGCGACCGCGAATATCTCGGCTCGATCGCCGCGGTGTTCTCGGTCGAAGGGATCCTGAAGCACGACATCCCGCAGGAGCTGTCGTCGAAGTACAAGATCTCGATCACCGACTCGAACAACCGCGAGCTGTCGTCCACGTCGACGCGCCCGCGCCTGCCGCGCGACTCCCACTACGACCTGCCGCTCGATCCGCCCGGCCAGGGGCTGACCGTGCGCGTGTACGCATTCCCGCAGCTCACGAACCTGACCAACAACACGCTCGTGTGGCTGGTCGCCGGCCTGTCGTGCTTCGTGCTGTGGAGCCTCTGGAGCCTGTGGAAGCACACGCGCCAGCGCTTCGAGGCGCAGCAGGCGCTGTACGCGGAAGCATTCTTCCGCCGCGCGATGGAAAACTCGGTGCTGATCGGCATGCGCGTGCTCGACATGCACGGCCGCATCACGCACGTGAACCCCGCGTTCTGCCGGATGACGGGCTGGGACGAGACCGACCTCGTCGGCAAGGTCGCGCCGTTCCCGTACTGGCCGCGCGACGCCTACCCCGAAATGCAGCGCCAGCTCGACATGACGCTGCGCGGCAAGGCGCCGAGTTCGGGCTTCGAGCTGCGCGTGCGGCGCAAGAACGGCACGCTGTTCCATGCGCGCCTCTACGTGTCGCCGCTGATCGACAGCTCGGGCCGCCAGACCGGCTGGATGTCGTCGATGACCGACATCACCGAGCCGAAGCGCGCGCGCGAGGAACTCGCGGCCGCGCACGAGCGCTTCACGACGGTGCTCGAAAGCCTCGACGCCGCCGTGTCGGTGCTCGCCGCCGACGAAGCCGAGCTGCTGTTCGCGAACCGCTACTACCGCCATCTGTTCGGGATCCGCCCGGACGGCCACCTGGAGCTGTCCGGCGGCGGCTTCGACCGCGCGCAGGCGTCGTCCGACTCGATCGACATGGTCGACGCGTTCGCGGGCCTGCCGGCCGCCGCGCTGACGAGCAGCACGGCCGACGCGCAGGAGGTGTACGTCGAGAGCATCCAGAAGTGGTTCGAGGTGCGCCGCCAGTACATCCAGTGGGTGGACGGCCACCTCGCGCAGATGCAGATCGCGACCGACATCACGACCCGCAAGAAGGCGCAGGAACTCGCGCACCAGCAGGAAGAGAAGCTGCAGTTCACGAGCCGATTGATGACGATGGGTGAAATGGCGTCGTCGATTGCTCACGAATTGAACCAGCCGCTCGCCGCGATCAACAACTACTGCTCGGGCACGCTCGCGCTCGTGAAGAGCGGCCGCGGCACGCCCGAAACGCTGCAGCCCGCGCTGGAAAAGACCGCGCAGCAGGCGCTGCGCGCGGGGATGATCGTCAAGCGGATCCGCGAATTCGTGAAGCGCAGCGAGCCGAAACGCCAGCCGGCGCGGGTCGCGGACATCGTCGCCGACGCGGTCGGGCTCGCCGAAATCGAGGCCAGGAAGCGCAGGATCCGGATCGTCACGGAAATCCTCGCAAGAATGCCTATTATTTATGTCGACCCCGTGCTGATCGAGCAGGTGCTCGTGAACCTGATGAAGAACGCGGCCGAGGCGATGGCCGACGTGAAGCCGGCGTCGGCGGACGGCGTGATCCGCGTCGTCGCCGACATCGACGCGGGTTTCGTCGACATCCGCGTGATCGACCAGGGTCCGGGCGTGGACGAAGCGACCGCCGAACGCCTGTTCGAACCGTTTTACAGCACCAAGTCCGACGGCATGGGCATGGGGCTGAACATCTGCCGTTCGATCATCGAATCGCATCGGGGGCGTCTGTGGGTGGTCAACAATGTCGAACCGGACGGCCGCATTTCCGGCGCGACATTCCACTGCAGCCTGCCCATTGGGGAACCCGCTGATCTCGGCCAAGGGGGGCGCGAGGCATCGGCATCACATACCGTTACGGGAGAACTATGAATAGCCCTGTCACCACCACTCAGGAAACTGTCTTCGTCGTCGACGACGACGAGGCCGTACGGGACTCGCTGCGCTGGCTGCTGGAGGCGAACGGCTATCGCGTGCAATGCTTCTCGAGCGCCGAGCAGTTCCTCGATGCCTATCAGCCGGCGCAGCAGGCCGGCCAGATCGCCTGCCTGATCCTCGACGTGCGGATGTCGGGCATGAGCGGCCTCGAACTGCAGGAACGCCTGATCGCGGACAACGCCGCGCTGCCGATCATCTTCGTCACGGGCCACGGCGACGTGCCGATGGCGGTGTCGACGATGAAAAAGGGTGCGATGGACTTTATCGAGAAACCGTTCGACGAGGCCGAGCTGCGCAAGCTCGTCGAGCGGATGCTCGACAAGGCCCGAAGCGAAAGCAAGAGCGTCCAGGAACAGCGCGCCGCGAGCGAGCGCCTGTCGAAGCTGACCGCGCGCGAGCAGCAGGTGCTCGAGCGGATCATCGCCGGCCGCCTGAACAAGCAGATCGCCGACGATCTCGGGATCAGCATCAAGACGGTCGAAGCGCACCGCGCGAACATCATGGAAAAGCTCAACGTCAACACGGTCGCCGATCTGCTGCGCCTCGCGCTGTCGAAGAAGCAGGCCTGAACGTCGCGCGCGGCCGCGGGGCACCTGCCCGGCCGGCCGCACCGTCACCCTGCCGCGCCGTGCGATGCGGCCCACTCGCGCGGCGCGGCCCGGCGCTTCCTCCCGGCGCGCCGGCACCGCCGCCATGACGCTTTCCTTGTATTCGCTGTCGGACGACGGCAGGCGACCGGTATAATTGCGTGTTTTGCTGCGGCGCTTCGCGCGCCGCACGCCCGCATTCCAACTTCCCGGCAGGACCACCACCATGACAGCCCTCCTCATCGACGGCAACGCCCTCTCGAAGACCTTGCGCGCGCAGGCCGCCGAACGCGCCGCCGCCCTGACCGCACGCGGCCACCAGCCCGGTCTCGCGGTGATCCTCGTCGGCGCCAACCCGGCGAGCGAAGTCTACGTGCGCAACAAGATCAAGGCGTGCGAGGACAACGGTTTCTTCTCGCTGAAGGATGCGTACCCGGACACTCTGTCGGAAGCCGACCTGCTGGCGCGCATCGACGAACTGAACCGCGACCCGAAGATCCACGGCATCCTGGTCCAGCTGCCGCTGCCGAAGCACATCGACAGCCACAAGGTGATCGAGGCGATCGCGCCGGAGAAGGATGTCGACGGCTTCCACGTCGCGAACGCCGGCGCGCTGATGAC
This sequence comes from Burkholderia sp. BCC1638, assembly GCF_902833195.1. Taxonomy (NCBI): domain Bacteria; kingdom Pseudomonadati; phylum Pseudomonadota; class Betaproteobacteria; order Burkholderiales; family Burkholderiaceae; genus Burkholderia; species Burkholderia sp. BCC1638. The sequence continues at coordinate 93,011 of NZ_CADFEC010000005.1, read as the reverse complement.
GGGCAAGCCGCTGTTCCGCCCGTGCACGCCGTACGGGGTGATGAAGATGTTCGAAGCACATGACATCCCGCTGCAAGGCGCGAACGCCGTCGTGATCGGCCGCTCGAACATCGTCGGCAAGCCGATGGCGATGCTGCTGCTCGAAGCCGGCGCGACCGTGACGATCTGCCACAGCAAGACCCGCGACCTCGCCACGCACACGCGTCAGGCCGACGTCGTGGTCGCCGCGGTCGGCAAGCGCAACATCCTGACGGCCGACATGGTCAAGCCCGGCGCGACGGTGATCGACGTCGGCATGAACCGCGACGACGCGGGCAAGCTGTGCGGCGACGTCGACTTCGCCGGCGTGAAGGAAGTCGCCGGTCACATCACGCCGGTGCCGGGCGGTGTCGGCCCGATGACCATCACGATGCTGCTGATCAACACGATCGAAGCCGCCGAGCGCGCCGCCGCGGCCGCCTGATCGCAACGCGATCGCCCCTGCCCGCCCAGCCGGCGCGCATTCGTGCGCCGGCGTCTGGCCGGCCGCCGTCGCGGCCGCGCCGTTGCACCAAACTCCCCCGTATCCGACCCCGCACCGAGCGCAACCAATCGCGTCGTTAGAAACTAACGATTGGAAAGCGCGCGATGCGCCCCAATAATGTCGGTATCGGGCGCCGCCGCATCGCGCCTCACCCTTTTCACTCCGGTTCATCCGGCAACAGACAGGGAGTCTTAATGTCCGCCAGCGCCAACACCAATCCGCTCCTCGATTTCTCCGGCCTGCCCCGCTTCGGCGAGATTCGTCCGGAACACGTGACGCCCGCGCTCGACACGCTGCTCGATGCCGCCAACCGCGCGGTCGACACCGCGAGCGCACCGGCGACGCCGGCGACGTGGGCCGCGATCGTCGAGACGGTCGAGCAGGCGACGGAACCGCTCGGGCGTGCATGGGGCGTCGTCGGCCACTTGAACGCGGTCGCCGATACGCCGGAGTTGCGCGCCGCCTACGGCGAAAACCTGCCGCGCGTGACCGAGTTCTGGTCGAGCGTCGGCCAGAACCTCGCGCTGTACGAGAAGTACAAGGCGATCGCCGCGAGCGCCGAATACGCGACGCTGTCCGTCGAACGCAAGAAGATCCTCGACAACGCGCTGCGCGATTTCCGCCTGTCGGGCGCCGAGTTGCCCGAGGACCAGAAGCCGCGCTTCGCGGAACTGCAGGAGCAGCAGGCTGCGCTGTCGAAGGCGTTCTCCGACCACGTGCTCGACGCGACCAACGCGTATGCGTATTTCGCGCACGACGAAGCCGAGCTGGCCGGCCTGCCGGGCGACGCGATCGAAGCGGCCCGCGAAGCCGCGCAAAAGGAAGGCAAGGAAGGCTGGAAGTTCACACTGCACTTCCCGTCCTACTTCCCGGTGCTGCAGTACGCCGAGAACCGCGCGATGCGCGAGACGCTGTACCGCGCGTATGCAACCCGCGCATCGGAACTCGGCCCGCAGTACGGCGGCGGCAAGGCCGAGTGGGACAACACGGCGATCGTCGCCGACGAACTGAAGCTGCGCCGCGAAGAAGCGCAGATGCTCGGCTACCGCAACTTCGCCGAAGTGTCGCTCGCGCCGAAGATGGCCGAATCGCCGCAGCAGGTGATCGCGTTCCTCGAGGATCTCGCGACGCGCGCGCGCCCGCACGCTGACAAGGATTGGGACGAACTGCGCGCGTTCGCCGCGAAGGAACTCGGTCTGGCCGAGCTCGCGCCGTGGGACGTCGCGTTCGCGGCCGAGCGGCTGCGCCAGCAGCGCTACGCGTTCTCGGAAAACGAGGTCAAGCAGTATTTCCCGGAACCGGCCGTGCTGAAGGGCCTGTTCACCGTCACCGAAACGCTGTTCGGCGTGCGGATCAAGCCGGACGACGCACCGGTGTGGCACAAGGACGTGCGCTTCTTCCGCGTGGAAAACCGCGACGGCTCGCTCGTCGCGCAGTTCTATCTCGACCTGTATGCACGCGAAGGCAAGCGCGGCGGCGCGTGGATGGACGATGCGCGTGCGCGCGCGAAGCGCGGCAACGCCGTGCAGACGCCGGTTGCGTATCTGACCTGCAACTTCTCGGCACCGGTCGGCGGCAAGCCCGCATGCTTCACGCACGACGAAGTCATCACGCTGTTCCATGAATTCGGCCACGGGCTGCATCACATGCTCACGCGCGTCGACGAACTCGGCGTGTCGGGCATCAACGGCGTCGAATGGGATGCGGTCGAACTGCCGTCGCAGTTCATGGAAAACTTCTGCTGGGAATGGGACGTGCTGTCGTCGATGTCGTCGCACGTCGATACGGGCGCCACGCTGCCGCGCGAGCTGTTCGACAAGATGATCGCCGCGAAGAACTTCCAGAGCGGCCTCGGCACGCTCCGCCAGATCGTGTTCTCGATGTTCGACATGCTGCTGCACGTCGACTTCGACCCGGCCGGCACGACCGGCGTGAACGCATTCGCGCGCGAGATCAACGAGCGCTACCACGTGATCCCGCAGGCAGCGTTCTCGCGCTGGCCGAACACGTTCAGCCACATCTTCGCGGGCGGCTATGCGGCCGGCTATTACAGCTACAAGTGGGCGGAGGTGCTGTCGGCCGACGCGTACGCGGCGTTCGAGGAAGCGGCTGCCGCAAGCGGCAGCGTGCTCGACGCGGCGACCGGCACGCGCTATCGCCGCGAGATCCTCGAAGTCGGCGGCAGCCGGCCAGCGATGGATTCGTTCAAGGCGTTCCGCGGCCGCGAGCCGGAAATCGACGCGCTGCTGCGCCACAACGGGATGGCTTCCCCCGCGCACTGAGCATGCGCTGCCCGGCTCGTCCGGCAGCATCGAAAGGCACCGCTTCGGCGGTGCCTTTTTTCATGGTGCCGGCGTTTCGCCGCCGACTTCGTCCGTGTTGTCGGTGTTGCGGTCGGCCTCGTCGTCGAACAGCGAAAACTGCCCGTGACGCTCGGCCGTATCCTCGTCGATGCGCACACCGACGCCGAGCAGCCGCACGGCCTGCGCGCGCCGCTGCAGCCCCTTCGCGAGCAGCGTGACGGCCGTCTGCGCATTCGTCGCGTCGGCCACGCACTCGACCGTCGTGCGCTGGAAATCGGCGAAGCGGATCTTCACGTACAGCTTGCGGATCGTGCGGGCCGCGCCCGCGCGCGCGATGCGCGCGTCGAGTTGCACGACCAGGCGGCGGATCTCGTCCGCGCATTGCTCGAGCGTCGTCAGGTCGGTCACGTAGGTCATCTCGACGCTGACCGACTTGCGCTCCTGATCGGCCTGCACCGGCCGCTCGTCGATTCCGCGCGCCAGCTGGTACAGCCGCCGGCCGAACGCGCCGAATTCGCGATGCAGGTCGATCAGCGACCAGTCGCGCAGCTGCGCGCAGGTCTGGATGCCGAGCCGGTCGAGCCGCGTGGCCGTCACCTGGCCGACGCCGTGCAGCTTGCGCACCGGCAACGCCGCGACGAATGCATCGACCTCGTGCGGGCGCACGACAAACAGGCCGTCGGGCTTGTTCCAGTCGGACGCGATTTTCGCGATGAACTTGTTCGGCGCGACGCCCGCCGACACCGTCACGCCGACCGTGTCGTACACGCGCTGGCGAATCTCCCGCGCAATCAGCGTCGCGCTGCCCTGGCACAGTTCGGAGCCGCTGACGTCGAGGTACGCCTCGTCGAGCGACAGCGGCTCGACGTCACGCGTGTAGTCGCGATAGATCGCCATGATCTGCCGCGACGCGGCGCGGTATTTGTCCATCGCGGACGGCAGGATCAGCAGGTCCGGGCACTTGCGCATCGCCAGCGCCGACGACATCGCCGAATGCACGCCGTAGCGCCGCGCCTCGTAGTTGCAGGTCGCGATCACGCCGCGCTGGTCGGGCCTGCCGCCGACCGCGAGCGGCCGGTTGCGCAGCGACGGGTCGTCGCGCATCTCGACCGATGCGTAAAAGCAGTCGCAATCGCAATGGATGATCTTGCGCACGCGCGACGGCGCGTCGCCGGGTGGCGGCACGCGCGGATCGGCAGGCGGGATGATGGTCGGATTCACGGTGCCGATACTGTACAAAAACACAGTGGCCGTTTCAACTGTCACGTGCTGTCGCGTTCGGTCGCCTCCACGCAGTTCCGGCACGTCCCGACCGGCCGCACCGTACCGGTCTGCTTCGCGCGGATCGTACCGCCGCGCGCAAGGACCGCCCCCTATACTCGTCTGCCACAGGTTACGAAACGCACGGGTGACGGATGAAGACGATCGGACTGATCGGCGGGATGAGCTGGGAATCGTCGGCGGAGTACTACCGGATGATCAATCGCCATTCGAAGGCGCTGCACGGCGGCCATCACAATGCGAAGAGCGTGCTGGTCACGGTGGATTTCGCTGAAATCGAAGCGCTGCAGCGCGCGCAGGACTGGGCCGCGCTCGGCGAGCGGATGGCCGATGCCGCGCGCCGGCTCGAAGCGGCCGGCGCCGACCTCATCGTGCTGACGACCAACACGATGCACCGCGTGCACGGCCCGATCGAGGCTGCGGTGGCGCTGCCGTTCCTGCACATCGCCGATCCGACCGGCGCCGCGCTGCGTGCAGCGGGCGTCGAGCGCGTCGCGCTGCTCGGCACGCGCTACACGATGGAACTGCCGTTCTACGCGGCGCGTCTGCGCGACAAATTCGGTCTCGACGTGCTGGTGCCGGACGAATCCGCGCGCAGCGACGTGCACCGGATCATCTACGACGAGCTGTGTCATGGCGTGATCGATGCAGGGTCGCGCGCGACCTACGTGGCCATCATCGACGAGCTGGCAACACGCGGCGCGCAGGCGGTGATACTCGGCTGCACGGAAATCACGCTGCTGATTGGTGCGGACGATTCGCCGCTGCCGGTGTTCGATACGACCGCACTGCATGCGAAGGCGGCGGTCGAGTGGGCGGCGGGCTGAAAACAAAAAACCCGGCACGAGGCCGGGTTCCTGTCGACGAAGCGCGCATCGGTCACTTGCGCTGCACATCGTCTGGTGTGCTTGGTTGCGGGGGTAGGATTTGAACCTACGACCTTCGGGTTATGAGCCCGACGAGCTGCCAGACTGCTCCACCCCGCGTCAGAGAAATAAATTATAGGGTGATGAAGTACTCACGTCAACACTTTTGTCACAATTTCTTTGCAGGTCGTCGATAACGCAATGCATCGCGCCTGCTTCGCGTCGCGTGTCGCGCGCGTTCGCGCCCCTTGCTCGCGGTAAGATGGCGGCCTTCGCATTCACCCCGCACGCATTCCCGTTCATGAAAATCGCCACCTGGAACGTCAACTCGCTCAACGTCCGCAAGCAGCACGTGCTCGACTGGCTCGCGCAAAGCGGAACCGACGTGCTGTGCCTGCAGGAACTGAAGCTGCCCGACGAGAAGTATCCGCGCGCCGATCTCGAGGCTGCCGGCTACCGCAGCTGGTTCACGGGCCAGAAGACCTACAACGGCGTCGCGATCCTCGTGCGCGACACGCTCGCCGTCGACGAATCGGACGTCGTGCGCAACATCCCCGGCTTCGACGATCCGCAGCAACGCGTGATCGCCGTGACGGTCGACGGCGTGCGCATCGTGTCCGCCTATTTCCCGAACGGCCAGGCGCCCGACTCCGACAAGTTCGTCTACAAGATGCAGTGGCTCGACGCGCTGCATGCGTGGCTGAGCACCGAGATGCAGCGCTACCCGAAGCTCGCGCTGCTCGGCGACTACAACATCGCGCCGGAAGACCGCGACGTGCACGACCCGGCGAAATGGGAAGGCCAGAACCTCGTGTCGCCGCAGGAGCGTGCGCACTTCGCGAAGCTGATCGAACTCGGCTTCGTCGATGCATTCCGCCGTTTCGAACAGCCGGAGAAGACCTTCACGTGGTGGGACTACCGGATGTTCGCGTTCCGCCGCAACGCGGGGCTGCGTATCGACCACGTCCTGCTGTCGCCGGCGCTCGCCGCCACCTGCACGTCGTGCGAAGTCGACCGCGTGCCGCGCACGTGGGACCAGCCGTCCGACCACACGCCCGTCGTCGCGATCGTCGGCTGAGCCCCCTGCCCGCTCACGCCCGCGCTCAATCGCGCGCGGGCGCGGGCCCGAGATGGGCCCACAGGAAGCCGAATTCCGCCGCATCGGATTCGGCGCGCTCCAGATCGTCGGCGCTGCCGTGACCGCCGTCGGTGTTCTCCCAGTACCACACGCGTTCGTGTCCGAGCGCATGCATGCGCGCGGCCATCTTGCGTGCATGCGCGGGATGCACGCGGTCGTCGCGCGTCGACGTCGTCAGCAGCAGCGGCGGATACACGATACCGTCGCGCACGCGGTGATACGGCGAGTAGGCGGCAAGCGCCGCGCCCTCGCGCGCATCGTCCGGGTCGCCGTACTCGTCGAGCCATGCGGCGCCCGCGTGCAGCTTCGGATAGCGCCGCATGTCGAGCAGCGGCACGCGGCACAGCACCGCGCCGAACAGTTCCGGACGCTGCACCATGCAGGCGCCCACCAATAGCCCGCCGTTGCTGCCGCCCTCGATGCCGAGCTGCGCGGCCGTCGTCACGCCGGTGCGGATCAGGTCCTCGGCCACCGCGATGAAGTCGTCGAACGAGCGCTGCCGATGTTCCCGCTGCGCGTCGACGTGCCAGCCCGGCCCGAATTCGCCCCCACCCCGGATGTGTGCGAACGCCGCGACACCGCCGCGTTCGAGCCACGCAATGCCGAGTGCATCGCTGTAGCCCGGCAGGTTCGGAATCGCGAAGCCGCCATAGCCTGACAGCAGGCACGGGCGCGCGACGCGGGTGCGGCCGTCGGCGCGCTCCGGCGCATCGAGTGCATCGAGCGCGTCACGCGGCCCGATCAGCGTGTACGGCACCACCGTGCCGTCGCGCGAACGGGCATTCGCGCGGCGCACGACGAGCCCGGCCGCATCGAACCGCACCGGCGGCCGGTCGAGCAGCACGCGGCGCGACGGCGCATCGGCCGCGCGATCGGCCAGGTCGGCGAGCCAGCATTCGGGCGGATCGAGATAGGTATCGACGTCCACGTACACGTCGTCGTTCAGCGTCGACTCGACCGGCTCGACGTCGATCTGCGCATCGCCCGGCCAGTCGAACGGCCGCGCGTCCCACGTCCACGCGCCGTCCTCGCCCTGACGCGGCTGCCACAGCATCGTGCGGTTGTGCACGTCGTCGAGCCAGCTCGCGATCAGCATCGTGCGCGTGTGCGTCCACGTGCAGGCGGACGTCGACGGCCGCGGCGCGAACAGCGTCGTGAGCTCGCGCGACCCCGCCAGGTACGCCTGCTCGCGGATCGCGAGCAGCGAGCCGCCCGCGTGATGCACGCCGCCGCAGTCCCAGTCGAGCCGCGGCTCCAGCACGAGCCAGCCTTCCCAGAAGCCGACCTCGACATGCGTCGGCACGTCGTAGCGCGCCCACTCGCCCGCGTCGGTCAGCCAGTACGCGTGTGCGTCGAAGAAATCCACGCTGCGCCACGCGACGTGACGGCCATCGATCGGGTCGAACCACGCGCCCGCGCTGATGTCGTCGGGTTCGCCGCGAAACACGACCGGCGCATCGGCGAGCGGCGTGCCGCGCACCCAGCGGCGCGCGTCGTACGGATAGCCGGCCGCGGTCGCATGCGCTTCGCCGCGATCCCAGCTCACGTAGACGGTATCGCGGTCGATCCAGCCGACCGTGTGATGCCCCGGCTCGTCGATCATGAAACCGCCGTCGACGAAACGACGCTGCACGAGATCGAACTCGCGCACGACGACAGCGTCGGCCCCGCCGGGCGACAGCGACAGCAGCGCGCGGTCACCGTCGGGGTACAGGATCGCGTCCTGCTCGAACACCCACGACTCGCCCTCTTGCGCGCCGAGCGCGTCGACGTCGAGCAGCGTTTCCCATTCGGGCCGGCCGGCGCGCCAGTCGTCCCAGCGCGCGCGGCGCCACAGTCCCTTCGGATGGAGATCGTCCTGCCACAGGTCGTACGCCCAGTCGCGCCAGCGGGTCGGAATCACCGGGCGTTCGCGCGGCAGATACGCCTGCGCAAGCCGCGCGGTGAGCGCGCGATACGCATCGTCGTCGCGCAGCGCGACACGCGTGCGCGCGTTCTGCTCGTCGACCCAAGCGCGGGCACGCTTGCTGTCGAGCGCTTCGAGAAAGCGGAAGGGATCGGCCCCGGCGGGCCAGCGGAAGGAATCGGACATGACGGAACGCACCTGACGGCAAACCGCGATTATGTCCGATCACGGCATGCGCGACGTCCGCGCATGCCGCGACAGAGGTTTACGGCTCCAGATGCAGTTCCTGGATCTTGCGCGTGATGGTGTTGCGGCCGATGCCGAGCCGCTCCGCCGCCTCGACCTTGCGGCCGCGCGTGAAGTCGAGCGCCTCGCGAATCACGGCTGCCTCGAAGCGGCGCGCGAGCTCGTCCATCACGTCGGCCGAATTCTCGCGCAGCAGCCGCGCGACTTCGGTGCGCAGCCCGCTTTCCCACATCGGATAGCCGGCCGGCGCACCGTTCGGCGCGGCCGCGACGGGCGCCGCCGTCAACGGGACGACACCGGCCGCCAGCTGCGCGCGCGCCGCGTCGCCCGCGACGCCGCCGCTCACGCCGCCGAGTGCATCCGCGCCATCGGCCGTCGCGGTCACCGGCGCGCCTGCTGGCACGAGGTCGGGCGGCAGGTCCTTGATCTCGACCGTCTGCGCGGGCGCCATCACGGTCAGCCAGTTCGCGAGGTTCTCGAGCTGCCGCACATTGCCGGGAAACGGCAGCGACGTCAGATACGCGAGCGCTTCGTCCGACACGCGCTTCGGCTCGACGCCGAGATCGCGCGCGCTCTTCTGCAGGAAGTGCCGCGTGAGCAGCGCGATGTCCTCGCTGCGTTCGCGCAGCGGCGGCAGCCGCAGCCGGATCACGTTGAGCCGGTGGTAAAGGTCCTCGCGGAACAGCCCCTGCCGCACGCGCGCCTCCAGATTCTGGTGCGTCGCGGCGATCACGCGCACGTTCGCGCGCAGCGGGTTGTGGCCGCCGACCCGATAGAACTGGCCGTCCGACAGCACACGCAACAGGCGCGTCTGCAGATCGAACGGCATGTCGCCGATTTCGTCGAGGAACAGCGTGCCGTTCTCGGCCTGCTCGAAGCGACCCTGGCGCGTCGTCTGCGCGCCGGTGAACGCGCCACGCTCGTGGCCGAACAGTTCGGATTCCAGCAGGTCCTTCGGAATCGCCGCCGTGTTCAGCGCGATGAACGGGCCGTTCGCCCGCGGGCTGTGACGGTGCAGCGCCCGCGCGACGAGTTCCTTGCCGGTGCCCGATTCGCCGGTGATCAGCACGGTCGCGGCCGAATGCGACAAGCGGCCGATCGCGCGGAACATGTCCTGCATCGCAGGCGCCTGGCCGAGCATCTCGGGCGCCTCGGCGACGCGCTCGTCCTGCGGCGCGCCGCCGCGCAGGCTCTCCTCGACCGCGCGGCGAATCAGCTCGACGGCCTTGTCGACGTCGAACGGCTTCGCGAGATATTCGAACGCGCCGCCCTGGAACGCCGCGACGGCGCTGTCGAGATCGGAGAACGCCGTCATGATGATGACGGGCAGGCCCGGCAAACGCTCGTGCATCGCCTGCAACAGCTCGAGGCCGGAGCCGCCCGGCATCCGGATGTCGGACACGAGCACCTGCGGCGTCTCGTGGTCGAGCGCGGCCAGCGCGTCGCGCACGTTCGCGAAGCTCTTCGTCGCGAAGCTGTCCCGGGCGAGTGCCTTTTCGAGCACCCAGCGGATCGATTGGTCGTCGTCTACTATCCAGATCGGCTTCATAGGTCGGTCAGGTATGGGTGAATCCGGTGAATCGCCATGCCGTCGCTCAGTGATCGAGCGGCAGCAGGATCTGAAATTCGGTACGGCCGGGCCGGCTCTCGACCTCGATCATCCCGTCGTGCTGCTGCACGAAGGTCTGCGCGAGCGTGAGGCCGAGGCCGCTGCCGTCGTCGCGCCCGGACACGAGCGGGTAGAAGATCCGGTCGCGGATCTCCTCCGGAATGCCGGGCCCGTTGTCGACTACGTGCAAGTCCAGTGCCAGCTTGTACAGGCGCTTCGCGATCGTCACCTTGCGCGCGACGCGCGTGCGCAGCTCGATCTTCGCGTCGCCCTGCGCGATCCGTTCGCGCAGCGCCTGCGCGGCGTTGCGCACGATGTTCAGCAGCGCCTGGATCAGCTGCTCCTTGTCGCCGCGCAGGTCCGGCACGCTCACGTCGTAATCGCGCTCGATGGTGAGCCCGCGCGGAAATTCCGCGAGCATCACCGCGCGCACGCGTTCGCACACTTCATGAATGTTGACGTCGCCGACGATGTGCGGATGCCGATGCGGCTCCAGCAACCGGTCGACGAGCGTCTGCAGCCGATCGGACTCCTTGATGATCACCTGCGTGTATTCGCGCAACTCGCCGCGCTCGCGCTCGCTCAGTTCGAATTCGAGCAGCTGGGCTGCGCCGCGAATGCCGCCGAGCGGGTTCTTGATTTCGTGCGCGAGGTTGCGGATCAGTTGCTTGTTGACCGCGGTCAGGTCGTGGATGCGCTCCTCGCGATCGGTGCGCGACTGCCGTTCGTTCTCGAACAGCTCGACGAGCACGAAATCGGGCGCGGTCTCGAGGAAGCCGACGATCGCGTGCACGTGCAGCGGTTCGCGGCCCGGCCGGTCGAGCACGGTATCGAGATGCGTCGCGTGAAAGCGCTCCTCGCCGATCGCGGTGATCGTCGACGCGAGCTCGTTCGCGTTCGGGAAAATCTCGCCCCACGGCCGCTGCGCGAGCTGCCGGCGCGAGATGTCGAGCATCGCCTCCGCGGACGGGTTCGCGAACGCGACCCGCAGCGTCTTGCGGTCGAGCACGATCACGACCGTCGGCAGCGCTTCCAGCCCGGCAAGCAGGCCCGAGCGCGAGAGCCGCTCGTCGTCCGTCAGTCGCTCGGGCTGCCCCGTCCTCGCCTTGATCAGATTCTTCAGAGCCATCGTGCGTGTCGTCGCGCCTCAGCGGGTCGGAAAATGGAAATGCTCGGAACAAAAAAGGGACGGCTGGACGCCGTCCCCTTTCAGACTCCGCGGTTCCCGCCGCAAGCCGCGCGACGGGAACGAACCGGCATGACGGCGCTGAATCGAAGCGCCATCGCCGATTACAGCGAGTAGTACATCTCGAACTCGATCGGATGCGTCGTCATGCGGAACTTCGCCAGCTCCTGCTCCTTCAGCGCGAGGTACGCATCGATCATGCCGTCGGTGAACACGCCACCGCGCGTCAGGAACTCGCGATCCTTGTCGAGCGCTTCCAGTGCCTGGTCGAGGCCTGCGCAGACGGTCGGGATCTTTGCATCCTCTTCCGGCGGCAGGTCGTACAGGTTCTTGTCCGCGGCTTCGCCCGGGTGGATCTTGTTCTGCACGCCGTCGAGACCGGCCATCATCAGTGCCGTGAAGCACAGGTACGGGTTGGCCATCGGGTCCGGGAAGCGCGTTTCGATACGGCGGCCCTTCGGGTTCGACACGTGCGGAATGCGGATCGATGCCGAACGGTTGCGTGCCGAGTAGGCGAGCTTGACCGGTGCCTCGAAGTGCGGAACCAGACGCTTGTACGAGTTCGTCGTCGGGTTCGTGATCGCGTTCAGCGCACGGGCGTGCTTGATGATGCCGCCGATGTAGAACAGCGCGAATTCCGACAGGCCGGCGTAGCCGTTGCCCGCGAACAGGTTCTGGCCGTCCTTCCAGATCGACTGGTGAACGTGCATGCCCGAACCGTTGTCGCCGACGACCGGCTTCGGCATGAACGTCGCCGTCTTGCCGTACGAGTGCGCGACGTTATGGATGATGTACTTCGACCATTGCGTCCAGTCGGCGCGCTGCACCAGCGTCGAGAACTTCGTGCCGATTTCGTTCTGGCCCTGGCCCGCCACTTCGTGGTGGTGCACTTCGACCGGGATGCCGAGCTGTTCGAGCAGCAGGCACATTTCCGAACGCATGTCCTGGAACGTGTCGACCGGCGCGACCGGGAAGTAGCCGCCCTTCGTGCCCGGACGGTGACCCGTGTTGCCGCCTTCGAATTCCTTGCCTGCCGACCACGGCGCTTCTTCCGAGTTGATCTTCACGAAGCAGCCCGACATGTCCGTGTTCCACTGGACCGAGTCGAAAATGAAGAATTCCGGCTCCGGACCGAAGTAGGCGGTGTCGCCCAGGCCCGTGCTCTTCAGGTACGCTTCGCCGCGCTTCGCGAGCGAACGCGGGTCGCGCTCGTAGCCCTTGCCGTCGGCCGGCTCGACCACGTCGCAGGTCAGCACCAGCGTCGATTCTTCGTAGAACGGGTCGATGAATGCGGCGGTCGGGTCCGGCATGAGCAGCATGTCCGACGCCTCGATGCCCTTCCAGCCGGCGATCGACGAGCCGTCGAATGCATGACCGCTTTCGAACTTGTCTTCGTCAAACGCCGAAACCGGCACCGACACGTGCTGTTCCTTGCCGCGCGTATCCGTGAAGCGGAAATCGACGAACTTGACGTCCTCGTCCTTCACGAGCTGCATGACGTCGGCGACGGTTTTACTCATAACCTCTTCTCCTGATTGAACAATTCCGGCGGACTGGGAACCGCCTCGTTTATCGAGCTGCCCGGAGTCTGGCTTTGGCGCAGCGCGCCCCGGGTCGACCGAATTCTATATAGCAGCAACCGTGCCAGCCATGCACAGAAGCGACATGAATCGCGCCAGACCGCGCCACGGCAGGGCCCGGCTGCGCGATTCCGGGGCCAGGCGCCGCATCGGCGATCGCATGGCCGCACCTCCATGGTGCAAATGGCGAAGCATGCCCATGCCGTAGATTCATTCTGGTGCACGCACGCCATTCTGCACTTTTTTGGTGAATGCGTGGGCGGTGCATACCCTGCCGGGCAACCGGACATCCGCGCGGCGGCGCCGCGCTAGAATGATTGTTTGACCGATACGGAGACCTCCTGCCATGAGTACGCTCGACCAGCTTTACGCGAAGGCCGAAGAACGCCGCGCCCAGGGCGCGCTCCACTATGCCGGCGCACTGCTGCCGGTCGAGGCATTCGAACTGCTGCAGCTCGACCCGTCGGCACGCCTCGTCGACGTGCGCACCCGCGCCGAGCTCGACTGGATCGGCCGCCCGCTCGTCGGCGACGGCCAGTACCTGCACCTCGAATGGACGCGCTATCCGGGCGGCGTGCCGAACGCCGAATTCGTCGATCAACTGAAAGCGGCCCTCCCGGCCGATACGCCCATCCTGTTCCTGTGCCGCAGCGCGGCGCGCTCGAAGCTCGCCGCGGTCGCCTCGACGCAGGCCGGCTTCACGAAGGCCTTCGACCTGCTCGAAGGCTTCGAGGGCGGCAAGGATGCCGAAGGCCACCGCAAGACGGTCGACGGCTGGTGCTTCCGGAAACTGCCGTGGATCGGCGCCTGACGGCGCATCCGCCCAGGCACGCCCGACTGCGACATCGTCGAGCCGGGCGATGACATCCCGATGACGGGCCGCATTGCGCGGCCCGTGGTTTTTGTGCGGCCGTTGCGCGGCCCTCAGGCGCGCGGCACGTCCGGTTCGACCACGTCGCCGCCGAGCAGGTGCACGCCTTCGCGCAGCTTCACGAACGCGGCCGCGACCGCCTCCGGCTCGCCCTTCACGCCGAGATCGATATGCCGGCGCGCGTAGATCCCGCCGCGCTCGGCATCGCCGACGCTCGGCAGGCTGAACACGCGCACGCCCGGGAAATCGCGCTCGATCTTCTCCATCAGCGGCGTGAGCGTCGATTCCGGCAGTTCGAACACGTACAGCGAGCGCTCCGCGTGCGGCGTCGCGTGATGGAGATGCTGGTACTTCGTATCGAGCACCCATTCGATCATGGGCCACGCCATCACCGGAAAGCCCGGCACGAAATGGAGATCGCCGACCGAGAACCCGGGAATCCGGTTGTAGCCGTTCGGGATGATCGTCGCGCCCGCCGGGAACACGCCCATGTTGAACCGGTGCTGGTTTTCCGGCGATTCGAAATCGACCGGCCTGGCCGGATCGGTGTGCGTCTCGCGGATGCGCTCCGAGATCAGCGCCTTCGCTTCCGGGTGCAGCTCGAGCGGCACGCCGAGCGCGGCGGCCGCGCACTGGCGCGTGTGGTCGTCCGGCGTCGCGCCGATCCCGCCCGTGGAAAACACGATGTCGCCGGATGCGACCGCGCGCGCGATCGTCGCGGTGATCCGCGCCGGATCGTCGCCGACGTATTCGGCCCAGTCGAGCGCGAGGCCGCGCGCGCCGAGCAGCTCGATGACCTTGGCCAGATGCTTGTCCTGCCGGCGGCCCGAAAGGATTTCGTCGCCGATGATGATGATGCCGATGCTCATGCCTGCCCCATGTCGATTGCGGTGGCGCGCGAACTTGCGCGCAGGTCGTCCAGCGCGCGCAGGCAATAGTGCCCGAACCACAGCGCCGAAAAGACGAGGATGAAAGCGTAAACCCAGATCATGGCCGCCGCCACGAATGGAAACAGCACCATCATCCAGACCGACGACACCCACACGAAGGTCGGCACGGTACCGAGCAGCCCGGTCGCGACGCCGATGCCGATCAGCGGCCAGCGATGCTGCCGCACCAGCGCACGGCGCTCGTCGCGGCTCGCGTGCTGCGCGAGCGCGTCGTAGGTCATCACGCGGTAGGTCAGCCAGCCCCAGATCACGGGCGGCAGCAGCGCGAAGAACGGCGGAATCAGCCACAGCGGGATCGTGACGACGAGCAGCACGACGCCGACGACGGCCGCGCCGAGCGAATTGAACACGCTGCCGAAGAACGTGCCGCCCCGCTTCGCCTCCAGCGCGGCGAACTGCCGGTTCGACAGGTGCTTGATCACGACCGGCATCGAGATCGTCGCGATCAGCAGCAGCACGGTCAGCACGATCAGCGGAATCGCGAGCGATACGACGACGAACGGCGCGACGACCGCATGCAGCTGCGACATCCCGATCGCGTCGAACATGCGGTACAGCACGGCCGTGAGCACGAAGCCGTCGAGCGCGCCGCGCGCGGCGTCGATCAGCGTCTGCCACGAGAACCACAGCACGACGCCCCACAGCAGCGCCGAGACGACGAACGGCATCAGGGTGAGCCACAGCATGCGCGGATGCAGCGCGCTGACGAAGGCCCGGACGAAGGAGCGCAGCAAGTCGTTCATGCGAACCTGTATCGACGAAGAAAAACGGGGAAAGGATAAACCACACGGCCCGCATGCGCCAAAGCGCATGCGGGCCGTGCGGGAGAGCCGTTCAACGGGAAAGCGACGGGGTCAGGCCGACGCCGCGCCGCGCTTCGCGGGAACGAGGCGCCGGAAGATGCGCACGAACGCGAGGCCGTGCTGCGCCCAGAAGCCGTCGCCGTAGGACACGCCTTCGATCTGCTCGCGGATGCCGGTCGGCTCGACCGTGCGGTTCCACGACGCGGTGCCGAACATCATGTCCCACCACGGGAACAGCACGCCGAAGTTGCAGCCGTACTTGGTGCCTTCGTGGCCGTAGCCGACCGCGTGGTGGCGCCGGTGGAAGGTCGGGCTCACGAGCAGGCGCTCGCCGAGCCGGCCGAACGACAGCCGCGCATTCGTATGCTGGATGCTCTGCATGAAGTTCGTGACCGCGGTCAGCACGACGAACTGCGACGGCGTCACGCCGATCACGAGCGCGATCGACGCGAAGAAGCACGACTGGATCACGTCGTCGAGCAGGTGGTTGCGGTCGTCGCACCACAGCGACATCTGCCGCTGGCTGTGATGCACCGCGTGCAGTTCCCACCAGATGCCGAACTTGTGCTGCCAACGGTGATACCAGTAGCCGGCGAAGTCGAGCACGACGAGGTAGATCGCGAACGCGACGATCGGCCGCGACGTCACGCCGGGCCACAGATAGTCGAGGTTGACGTTCACGACACCGTGCAGGCGCAGCCATGCCTGGAAGCCGTCGAACACCGGCTGCAGCGCGAAGAAGAAGAACAGCGCGTAGATGCCGAGCTTCGCGATCGCCGTATAGATCACGTCGACCCGCACCGCGCGGCGGTTCTGCCAGCGCTCGACCGGCAGCAGCGCCTCGAGCGGGCGCAGCAGCACGAACATCAGCACCATCTGCAGCGCGCCGATGATCACCCAGTACAGCGCGTCGTAGGTGTCCTCGTCATAGCCCATCAGGTTGAACTTGAAGAGGAGCGGCTGCACGACGTCGACGTACAGCCAGGTCTGGATGTCCGACACGAACGCATCGATCAGGTGCAGCATCGCTCGCCTCCGCCCGTCACGCGCCGTTCGCAGCCTTCCACGGCGCGCGGTCGTAGAAGTAGATCCCGTGCGGCGAACGGCCGACGGCGATCGTCTGCACCAGCTTGCGCGATGCGAGATCGATGATACCGACCTTCTTCGCGAAGCGGAACGTCACCCACAGCGTCTTCTTGTCGGCGGACAGTTCCATGTCGTCCGGTCCCGGCAGCAGGCCGGTGATGTCGCCGACGTTGGTGAGCGTGTTCTCGTCGATGATGCTGATCGTGTTCGCGACCCGGTTCGTGACCGCGACGTGCGTGCCGTCGGCGAGCGAGCGGAAGTTGTGCGCGCCGTTGCCCGTGTGGATCTGCTTGACGATCTTCTGGTTGCGCCAGTCGACCACCGCGACGTAATCCGCGCCGGTCATCCCGACCAGCAGGAACTTGTCGTCCGGCGTGAGCCACAGGCCCGCCGGCACCTTGCCGACCTTCATCTTCCACTTGACCGTCTGAGTCGCGAGGTCGACCGCCGCGATCTCGCCGGACACCTGCAGCGACACGAGCACGGTCTTGCTGTCCTTCGTGAACGCGATGTGGCTCGGCATCACCGCGAGCGGCAAGCGCTTCACGAGATGCAGGTCGCGGCCGTCGTAGCCGTAGATGTCGAGCCGGTCGAGGCGCAGCCCGGTCGACACGAACCACTTGTTGTCGGGCGAGAAGCCGAGCTGGTACGGATCCTCGATGCCTTCGACCGTGCGCTGCAGCTTGCCCGTCTTCGGATCGACGAACATCAGGCTGTTCGAGACCGAATTCGCGACGATCAGCGACGAATTGTCCGGCGTCGCCATCAGGTGGTGCGGCTCCTTGCCGGTCGGCATCGTGCCGACGACCTGGCGGGTCTGCTGGTCGATCAGGGAAAGCGTCGCCTCGGCCGAATTGAGGATGATTACGTTATTGGCGTGTGCGGCGGGCGCCAGCACGGCGGCGGCCAGCGCAAGCGTGCGGCCGAAGGAAAGGAAAGTGCGCATGAAGACTCACGTCGTGGAACAGCAGTCATTGTAAAACGCTCGGCGGGCCCCACCGGTTGACGGAAGGCGGGGTTGCGCCACTTCGACGCACGTCGCGGCTGCCGTGCGGCCGGCCGCGGCCAGGCCCGCAACCGGTGCGGGCCCCGCCGGTCGCCGATGCGCTAACGCTGCATCGACTCCCACACCTTGTGCAGACGCTTGACAGAGACAGGCATCGGCGTGCGCAGTTCCTGCGCGAACAGCGAAATTCGCAGCTCCTCCAGCAGCCAGCGGAATTCCGCGAGGCGCGAATCGGCGACGCCGCCGCGCTGCGACACCGCGCGCTGATACTGCTGGACGAGCGGCAGCAGCTCGCCGGACTGCTTCGCGTCGCGCGCCGGGTCGGCCTTCAGCTTGTCGATCCGCAGCGCGATGCCCTTCAGGTAGCGCGGGAAGTGTGCAAGCTGCACGTAAGGCGTGTCGATCACGAAGCGCTTGCCGACCAGCGCGGCGAGCTGCTGCTGCAGATCCGCATGGGCCTGCGCGAACGGCTTCGCCTGCGCGAGCTTCTTCGCAAGCCCCGCATATTCGGCGAGGATCTGCCCGACCAGCCGCGCGATCTCCTGCGCGAGCAGGTTCAGGCGGCTCCTGCCCTCGTCGCGGCGCGCGTGGAAGCTCGCGTCGTCGTCGGGCAGCGGATCCTGCAGGCACGCGCGGTCGAGCGCCGTGTCGATCAGCTGGTCGCGCAGCTCGTCCTGCGTGCCGAGCGACATGTACTGCATCGCCATCTCGCGCAGCCCCGGCAGGTTCTTCTCGAGGAACTTGATCGGCTCCTTCAGCTGCAGCGCGAACAGCCGCCGCAAGCCCGCCCGGTGGATCCGCGCGGCCTCCTCCGGCGAGTCGAACACTTCGACGTCGCAATGCGTGCCGCGATCGACGAGCGCCGGATAGCCGTACAGCGTCTGGCCGCGGCGGCGGATCTCCAGCAGCTCGGGGAGCTTGCCGAAGTTCCACGTCGTCAGGTTCTCGTACAGCGCGGTCGCGCCGGCTTCCGCCGGGGCGGCCGTGTGCGGCGCCGCGCCCTTGCCCGGCTTGCCGCCCTTCGCCGTCGAACCCGCCGCCGCGGCGAGCGCCGGCGCGCCGCCCGCGTCGCCGTCGCCCGCTTCGCCGCCCGGCGCGATCGTCGATGCCGCCGCGATCTTCTGGAACTGCTGCTGCGCCTGCGCGCCGAGCTCCTGGCGCAGTTGCGCCAGATTGCGCCCCATCGCGAGCTGGCGGCCGTGCTCGTCGATCACCTTGAAGTTCATGAACAGGTGCGCGGGCAACGTCTCGAGCTTGAAGTCGGCCGTCTTCATCGCGACCTGGGTCTCGCCGCGCACGTCGGCGATCAGCGCCTCGACGAGGCCGCCCGCGCCGAAGCGCTCGCGGCCCGTCCGCTCGACGAAGCCGGCCGCGTATTCGGGCAGCGGCACGCAGTGCCGTCGCAGCTTCTGCGGCAGCGACTTCAGAAGCAGCTGCACCTTTTCCTTCAGCATCCCCGGCACGAGCCATTCGCAGCGGCGCGCGTCGACCTGGTTCAGCGCGTACAGCGGCACCGCGAGCGTCACGCCGTCGCGCGGCGTGCCGGGCTCGAAATGGTACGTGAGCGCCATCTCGACACCGGCCATCGTCGCGCGCTTCGGAAACAGCTCGGTCGTCACGCCGGCCGCCTCGTGGCGCATCAGGTCATCGCGCGACAGGTACAGCAGGCGCTGCTTCTCCTCCGCCTGACCGCCCTTCTTCACCTCGTCGCGATACCAGCGCTCGAACGCGGCGCCGGTGTGAATGCCCTCCGGAATCGCCTGGTCGTAATACGCGTAGATCAGCTCGTCGTCGACCAGCACGTCCTGGCGGCGCGACTTGTGCTCGAGCTGCTCGATGTCGGCGAGCAGCTTGCGATTGTGCGCGAAGAACGGCAGCTTCGTGTCGAATTCGCCCTCGACCAGCGCACCGCGGATGAACAGCTCGCGCGCCCGCGCCGGATCCTGCTTGCCGAACGCGACGCGCCGGCGGTGGTAGATCGGCAACCCGTACAGCGTCGCGCGCTCGAACGCGCTGACCTGCGCGGGACGCTTTTCCCAATGCGGCTCCGACAGCGATTTCTTCAGCAGGTGCGCGCCGATCTTCTCGACCCACTCCGGCTCGATCTTCGCGAGACAGCGCGCATACAGCCGGCTCGTCTCGACGAGTTCGGCCGCCATCACCCAGCGGCCGGCCTTCTTCGCGAGCGCCGAGCCCGGCCACAGGTAAAACTTGATCCCGCGCGCACCGAGGTAGTGCGGATCGTCGTCGGCCTTCATGCCGAGGTTGCCGAGCAGGCCCGTCAACAGGGCCAGATGGACCTGCTCGTAGGTCGCCTCGACCTCGTTGAGACGCCAGCCGTGCTCGCGCACGACCGTCAGCAGCTGCGAATGGACGTCGCGCCATTCGCGCAGCCGCAGGTGCGACAGGAAGTTCTGCCGGCACGCGTCGATCAGCTGGCGGTTCGACTTCTTGTGCGCGACGGCTTCCTCGAACCACGCCCAGATCTTCAGCCACTGCAGGAATTCGGAGCGCTCGTCGGCGAACCGGCGGTGCGCCTGGTCGGCCTGCTCCTGCGCCTCGATCGGACGGTCGCGCGGATCCTGCACGGACAGCGCGCTCGCGATGATCAGCACCTCGCGCAGCGACTGCTGGTCGCGCGCGGCGAGAATCATCCGGCCGACGCGCGGATCGAGCGGCAGCCGCGCGAGTTCGCGGCCGAGCGGCGTCAGCGCGTTGTCGTCGTCGACGGCGCCGAGTTCGTTGAGCAGCTGGTAGCCGTCCGCGATCGCGCGGCCGGGCGGCGGTTCGAGGAACGGGAACGATTCGATCGCGGTCAGGTGCAGCGACTTCATCCGCAGGATCACCGACGCGAGCGACGAGCGCAGGATTTCCGGATCGGTGAAACGCGCGCGCGCCTGGTAGTCGCTTTCCTCGTACAAGCGGATGCAGACGCCGTCGGCCACCCGGCCGCAGCGACCCGCGCGCTGGTTCGCGGCGGCCTGCGAGATCGACTCGACCTGCAGCTGCTCGACCTTGTTCCGGTACGAATAGCGCTTCACGCGCGCGAGCCCGGTGTCGACGACGTAGCGGATGCCCGGCACCGTCAGCGACGTTTCGGCCACGTTGGTCGCAAGCACGATGCGGCGTGCGTTCGACGCCTTGAACACCTTGTCCTGGTCGGCCGCCGACAGCCGCGCGAACAGCGGCAGGATCTCGGTATGCGGCGGATGATGCTTGCGCAGCGCCTCGGCCGCCTCGCGGATCTCGCGCTCGCCGGGCAGGAACACCAGCACGTCGCCGGGGCCTTCGCGGCACAGTTCGTCGACCGCGTCGACGATCGCGTCCATCAGGTCGCGTTCGGCCTCGCGCGCGGTCTTCACGCGATCGCGGCCGCCCGTGCCTTCGGCGTGCTTCACGGCCGGGCGATCCTCGGCCACCGGCCGGTAGCGCATCTCGACCGGATACAGCCGCCCGCTCACCTCGATCACGGGCGCCGGGCGCGCGTCGGTGCCGAAATGGCGCGCGAAGCGGTCGGCGTCGATCGTCGCGGATGTGACGATCAGCTTCAGGTCCGGCCGCCTCGGCAGGATTTCCTTCAGGTAGCCGAGCAGGAAGTCGATGTTCAGGCTGCGTTCGTGCGCCTCGTCGATGATCAGCGTGTCGTACGCCTTCAGCAGCGGATCGGTCTGCGTCTCGGCGAGCAGGATGCCGTCCGTCATCAGCTTGACGGACGCGCCCGGCGCGAGATTGTCGGTGAAGCGCACCTTGTAGCCGACCACCTCGCCGAACGGCGTGCCGAGTTCCTCGGCGATGCGCCGGCCGGTCGACGACGCGGCCAGGCGCCGCGGCTGCGTATGGCCGATCAGGCCCGTGCCGCCGGCGCCGAGGCCGCGGCCGAGATCGAGACAGATCTTCGGCAGCTGGGTGGTCTTGCCCGAACCCGTTTCACCGCAGACGATGACGACCTGATGACCGGCGATCGCGCGCGCGATTTCGTCGCGCTTGCCCGACACGGGCAGGCTTTCGGGGTAGGTGATCGGCGGAACGGGATTGGGCGCGACGGCCGCGCGCGGCGGACGCTCGCGGCGCGGCGCGCGCTCGCCGGCGGCCTGGGGCGCGGCCGGCTGGCCCGGCTCGCGGCGCCGCTCGTCGCCGCGCGGCCCGCGCGGCGGCTGACCCGCCTGCTGTTGCTGCTGGCGCGGCGGCTGGCCCTGCTGCTGACGCGCATCGGCCGCCCCCTCCGGGTGCCGGGCCGACGGCGCTTTGGCCCGCGTCGGCGCGGGACTTTTAGGTACATTCGACATGGGGGCGCATTATAATCCCGCCCATGAATTCCCAAACCGACCTCCCACCCGCCCAGACCGGCGCCGCGACGCCGCCGGCCGCCGACGATTCGGCCGCCAGCCACGCGCAGTTCGTCGACTGGATGCGCTCCGTCGCGCCCTACATCCACAAGTTCCGCAACAGCACGTTCGTCGTGGGGTTCGGCGGCGAGGTGGTGCAGCAGGGGCTGCTGAACGCGCTCGTGTCCGACATCGCGCTGCTGCAGGCGATGGGCATCCAGATCGTGCTCGTGCACGGCTCGCGGCCGCAGGTCGAGGAGCAGCTGAGCCTGCATGGTGTCGAATCCGAGTTTTCGCACGGGCTGCGCATCACCGATGCGCGCGCGCTCGAATCCGCGAAGGAAGCGGCCGGCGAAGTGCGTCTCGACATCGAGGCCGCGATCAGCCAGGGTCTGCCGAACTCGCCGATGGCGCACGCGCACATCAGCGTCGTGTCCGGCAACTTCGTGACCGCCCGGCCGGTGGGGATTCTCGACGGGGTCGATTTCGCGCACACGGGCATCGTGCGCAAGATCGACGCCGAATCGATCCGTCATTCGCTCGCGAGCCGCAAGCTCGTGCTGCTGTCGCCGCTCGGCTTCTCGCCGACCGGCGAGGCGTTCAACCTGTCGATGGAAGACGTCGCGTCGGCTGCCGCGATCGCGCTGCGCGCCGACAAGATCATCTTCCTGACCGAGGCGCCCGGCATCGTCGACGACGAAGGCGGCCTGATCCGCGAAATGTCGCTCGACGCGGCCGCCGAGTTGCTCGACTCCGGCAACATCCAGGGCGACGACGCGTTCTTCCTGAAGCACTCGATCCGCGCCTGCCGCGGCGGCGTGACCCGGGCCCACCTGATTCCGCAGTCGCTCGACGGCAGCATGCTGCTCGAACTGTTCCTGCACGACGGCGTCGGCACGATGATCTCGTACGAGAACCTCGAGAGCCTGCGCGAAGCGACGCCGGACGACGTCGGCGGCATCCTGTCGCTGATCGAGCCGCTCGAGTCCGACGGCACGCTGGTGCGGCGCGGCCGCCACCAGATCGAACGCGACATCGACCACTTCTCGGTGATCGAGCACGATGGCGTGCTGTTCGGCTGCGCGGCGCTGTATCCGTATCAGCAGGAGAAGATCGGCGAGATGGCGTGCCTGACGGTCGCGCCGGAAGCGCAGGGCTCGGGCGACGGCGAACGCCTGCTCAAGCGCATCGAGCAGCGTGCCCGCGCGCGCGGCCTCACGCACATCTTCGTGCTCACGACGCGCACCGAGCACTGGTTCCTCAAGCGCGGCTTCGTCAAGGTCAGCGTCGACGACCTGCCGGAAGACCGCCGCAAACTCTATAACTGGCAGCGCAAGTCGCTCGTGCTGATGAAGCAGCTCTGAGCGCAGGCACGACTGCCCTCCCCCAGACCGATTACAGGAGAAGTACACGATGGCTCGAATGATCCAATGCGCGAAGCTCGGCAAGGAAGCCGAAGGTCTCGATTTCCCGCCACTGCCGGGCGAACTCGGCAAGCGCATCTACGAAAGCGTGTCGAAGGAAGCGTGGCAAGGCTGGCTCAAGCAGCAGACGATGCTGATCAACGAGAACCGCCTGAACATGGCCGACCCGCGCGCGCGCCAGTACCTGATGAAGCAGACCGAGAAGTACTTCTTCGGCGACGGCGCGGACCAGGCGTCCGGCTACGTGCCGCCGACGGAAGGCTGAAGCACCGCGAATCGCGCGGGCCGGTCGCGCCGGCCGCGTTGCGAAGCGAAGCAAGGCAAACGGCACCGTGTATCGCACGGTGCCGTTTGCTTTTGGGAGTGCGGAATCGGGTCGATGCGATCCGGCCGGCACGTGCGCTGCCGCCGAATCGGCAAGTCACGCCGGCCCGGCGGATTCAACCCGCCGGTTTCAACGCACCGCGATCGCCCGCCTGCGCGGTCTCGCCGGTCGGACCTTCAGCGCTCGTGCCTTCGGCACCCCATTCGGCCGCATCGCTGCGCTCGGCCGTCGACAACTCGTCCGCGCGGTAGCCGGTGCGATTCAGCAGCGCGAGCATGCACGCAAGCGACACGAGCGCGTACAGCCCCGACGCGATCGCGACACCGACGATGCTGCCAGTCGCGTTCAGGATCGCCTGCGCGAGCACCGGCGTGCCGCCGCCGACGACGAGCGCGCTCAACTGATACGCGAGCGACAGGCCCGTGTAACGGATGTTGGCCGGAAACACGCGCGCGAGCACGCCGCCGACCGCGCCGTAGAACATCGCCGACGGGATCGTCGAGATGCACATCCCGGCGACGGCGATCCAGTACGAACGCGTCGCGAGCGCATGGAACATCACCGGCATCAGCACGATCTCGGGAATCAGGATCCAGCACATCGCGCGTCGCATATCGACCTTCGACACGAACCACGCGCCGACCGGCTGCATCAGGAACTGCACGACGAGCGAGATCGACAGGATGCCGAGAAACGTGCCCTGCGCGTAGCCGAGCTCCTTCGTCGCCCACGACAGCGCGAAGGTGCTGCGGAAATACGTGACGTTGATCACCGGCAGCGTGCCGGCCGCGAGCAGCACGACGGGCCAGTGGTCGCGCACGACGTCGCGCAGCGGCAGCTTCACCGTGCGCTTGCGCGCGAGCACGCGCTGCATGTCGATCGATTCCTCGAGCCGCAGCCGGATCACCATCCCGATGATCACGAGCACCGCCGACAGCAGGAACGGAATGCGCCAGCCCCACATCAGGAACGACGGCGTCGGCAGCGCGCTCAGCGCGAAAAAGGCCGCGGTGGCGAGCAGGTTGCCGGTGGGCGAACCCTGCTGCGCGAACGCCGCATAGAGGATGCTGCGATGCTTCGGCGCGTTCTCGCTCGCGATCAGCACCGCGCCGCCCCACTCGCCGCCGACCGCGATGCCCTGCAACACGCGCAGCACGACGAGGCCCGCCGGCGCCCACACACCGATCGACGCGTAGCCGGGCAGCAGGCCGATGCCCGTCGTGGCCAGCCCCATCATCACCAGCGTGATCACGAGCGCGGTCTTTCGGCCGACGCGATCGCCGAGATGCCCGAACACGATTCCGCCGAGCGGCCGCGCGGCGAAGCCGGCCCAGAACGTGACGAATGCGAGCAGCGTCGCGACGCCGGGATCCATCGTGCTCGAAAAGAACACCTTGCCGAATACGAGCGCGGCGGCGGTGCCGTAGATGTAGAAGTCGTACCACTCGATCGTGGTGCCGACGAACGCCGCGAGGGCGGCGCGGCCGGGCCGCGGCTGCGCGGCGGACGGGGATTGCGGACGGCTCATCGATGTCTCCATGTTTGTGATCGGCGGCGCGACTGTCGCGCGCCTTGCCGGATGGCCGGCCTTGCGCCGCCGGCTGGCGGTGGTGCTTTACGTCGCTTTACGTCGCTTTCATTGCCTTGCGTTGAGGGTCTTATCCCTGCGATGCGCCGGCCGAGGATGCTCGCGTGCGAGCACCACTCGGCCGGTCACGCCGGGTCCGGCGCGACCTTCAGCACGCCAGCATCGAGCAATCGTTGCTGGAGCGCGGGATCGACGCCGAGGCGGTCGAGCACCGCGCGCGTGTCGCGGCCAAGCGCGGGCGGCGGCGAACGATAGGTCGCCGGCGTGCGCGACAGCTTCACCGGCGATGCCGTGCCGCGATATGCGCCGATCTCGACGAACAATTCGCGATGCAGCGCATGCGGGTCGCGCGCGACGTCGGCGACCGTGCGCACCGGCCCGCACGGCACGCCCGCCGCCATCAGGTCGCGCGCCAGCGGCTCGCACGGATGGGCGGCGAGCCGTGCCTCGAGTTCGGCCTTCAGTTCGGGCCGGTGCGCGCAGCGGCTGCGGTTGTCCGCGAAGCGCGGATCGCCCGCGAGCGCCGGCGCGCCAAGATGCGCGACGAGGCGCGCGAACTGCCGGTCGTTGCCGACCGCGAGGAAGATCGGCACCGTCGCCGTGCGATAGCTGTCGTACGGCGCGATGTTCGGATGCGCGTTGCCGCTGCGCCCGGGCACGCGCCCCGAGCCGAAGAAGTTCGGCAGGTGCGGATGCAGCAGCGACACGCCGCAGTCGTACAGCGCGATGTCGATCGACTGCCCCTGCCCGCTCTTCTCGCGCTCCGCGAGCGCCAGCAGGATGCCGGCAAGCGCGTTGAGCCCCGTGACCATGTCGACGATCGGCAATCCGATACGCATCGCGTCGCCGTCGCGCTCGCCGTTGACGCTCATCAGCCCGGCCATCGCCTGGATCACCGCGTCGTAGCCGGGCAGCCCGCCGAGCGGGCCGTCCTCGCCGAAGCCCGTCACCGCGCAGTGGATCAGGCGCGGGAAACGCGGCTGCAGGTCGCGCGCATAGTCCATGCCCCAGCGCGCGAGCGTGCCGGGCTTGAAATTCTCGACGAGCACGTCGGCGTCCTCCAGCAGGCGCCACAGGATCGCGCGCCCTTCGTCGCGGGACAGGTCGAGCGCGAGCCCCTCCTTGTTGCGGTTCACGCCCATGAAATACCACGCGGTGTCGCCGAGGAACGGCGGCCCCCAGCCGCGCGTCTCGTCGCCGTCCGGCGGCTCGATCTTGATCACGGTCGCGCCGTGATCGGCGAGCGCCTGCGTGCAGTACGGACCGCCGAGCACGCGGCTCAGGTCGACGACCTTGAGCCCGCCAAGCGCGCCGCGCGGCGCGTTCATCGCTTCCTTCGCGCTCATCGTTCGACCTCCGGCAGCAGGTCGAGCGCCATGTCGAGCGGCACCGGTGTGCCGCGCAGCAGCGCGTCGAACGCCGCCGCTTCGTCGTCGCGCGACGCCGGTGCGAGCGGATCGACCGGTAGCAGCTTGTGACGCACGACCAGGTGCGCGAGCGCGAGGCGCCGGTAATCGGGTGCGAGCTGTGCGCCCTCGCACGCCATCAGCACGGCCGCGCTCGCGTAGTAAAGCGCCGACGCGGCCTGCCGCACGCGCGCGTCGTCGCCTTCCGCCGCGACCCGCGCGAGCGCATCGCACGCGCGCGCGAGAATGCGCCGCAGCGCCGCGCGGCTCGCGTCGGGCAGCGGCGCCGCGCCGAGCCGGTCGCCGAGGAACGTGCGCAGCGCGTCGAGCGCCTGCTCGCGCTGCGCGGCGCGCGCGACGTCGAGCGCGACGATGTTGCTGGTGCCTTCCCAGATCGAGCCGAGATGCGCGTCGCGCACGAGGCGCGCATCGCTCCATTCCTCGATGTAGCCGGTGCCGCCGCGCACCTCCATCGCGTCGCCCGTCACGCGGCGCGCATCGCGGCACGCGCGGAACTTGATCAGCGGCGTCAGGATGCGCACGCAGCGCGCGGCCTGCTCGTCGCCCGCGTCCGCTTGCGGCAGCAGCAGCGCGATCTGCATGAACATCGCGCGCGCGGCCTCGGCGGGCAGCAGCATCTTCATCAACTGACGCTGCATCAGCGGCATCTCGATCAGCTTACGGCCGAACGCGGCGCGATGCGCGGCCACGTGCAGCGACTCGTTCAGCGCGCGCCGCATCAGGCCCGCCGCGCGCACGCCGTTCGACAGCCGCGACATGTTGATCATGTCGGCCATGTGGTGAAAGCCGCGCCCGATCTCGCCGATCAACCAGGCCTGCGCGCCTTCGAGCGCGATCTCGCCGCTCGCCATCGAACGGCTGCCGAGCTTGTCCTTCAGCCGCACGATCCGGTAGCGATTGCGCGTGCCGTCCGGCAGCGTCTTCGGCAGCAGGAACAGCGCGAGGCCCTTGATGCCGTCCGGCGCGCCGTCGGGCCGCGCGAGCACCATCGCCAGGTCGGCGTCCGCGTTCGAGCAGAACCACTTGTCGCCGTACAGGCGCCACACCGCCCCGCCCTGCGCGTCGGTTTCGCGCACCGCGCGCGTCGCGATGCGGCCGACGTCGGAGCCGGCCGCCTGCTCGGTCATGAACATCGCGCCCTGGAACAGCGTGTCGAAATCGCGCGACGCGAGCCTCGGCAGATGGTGTTCGACGAGCGCCGGGTCGCCGAAACGACGCAGCGTACGCGTCAGCGAATCGGTCATGCTGACCGGGCAGCACAACCCGAATTCCGCCTGCACGAACAGGAACGTCAGCGCGTACTTGACGAGTGGCGCCACCGCCTCGGGCTGATGGCTCAGCGCCGCGAGCCCGAGTTCCGAGTAAGCGACCCGTTCGAGCGCGACATACGCGGGATCCTTGTCGATCCGCTGCACGGCTTCGCCGCGCCGGTTGCGATGCTCGAGCACGGGCGGATGCTTGTCCGCGCGCGACGCCCACGCGTCGAGTTCGCCCGACACGCGCGCGCCGAGCGCGTGCAGCTGCGGTTCGAGTTCCGCGTATCGGGTCGCGCCGAGATGCAGTTTCAGCAACGCGCCGAGATCGGGATCGGCCGTGAAGAAGTTGATGCCCCGGCTATCGGGGATGTTGTTGGCCGCGCCGGTGTCCGGCGTGCGAGCGGTGTCGTTCATGCATGCGTCTCCATGGTGGCCCGGCTGCCGGCCGGTGCCCGCGCCGTGGCGGCGCGGCCGGCTGGTGCCAGGCGTTCAGCAGAGCGTAGGCGCGCGATCGATAAGCGTCCAATACAGGATTTATCCGGTACGATAGACGATGCTTATCGATGTCGATGCGGGGGAGGAAACAACATGGAACTGAGGCAGTTGCGCTACTTCGTGGCGGTCGCCGAGGAACTGCATTTCGGGCGCGCGGCGAAGCGCCTGTTCATCTCGCAGCCGGCGCTGAGCTTCGACATCCGCAAGTTCGAGGATGCGCTCGGCGTGCAGCTTTTTTCCCGCACCAACAAGACGGTCGCGCTGACCAACGCGGGCGCGGTGCTGCTCGGCGAAGCGCGCCGGCTGCTGCTGCAGGCGGCGGAGGCAGAGAGGCTCACGGTGCGCTCGGCGTCCGGTCTCGCGGGACGGCTGCGGATCGGCTTCGTCCATTCGATGCTGTATCGCGGGCTGCCCGACGCCGTGCGACGCTTCGAGGCCGACTATCCGGGCGTCGAGATCGTGCTGAGCGAGATGAACACGCAGGCGCAGGTGCAGGCGATCCAGCGCGGCCAGATCGATCTCGGCTACGCGCACTGGGGCCACTGCCCGCCCGAGGTCGAATCGACGCCCGTCTACGCGGAACCGTTCGTGTGCTGCCTGCCGGCCGCGCATCCGCTCGCGCGGCGCCGGCAGGTCGCACTCGCCGCGCTGGCCGCGGAACCGTTCATCCTGTTTCCGCGCGACGCGGCGCCGCACTATCACGACCTGATCATCGCGCAATGCGTAAACGCGGGATTCAGCCCGCTGATCCGTCACGAGGCGCGGCTCTGGCAGACGATCCTGTCGATGATCGAATTCGGGATGGGCATTGCGCTGGTGCCGCGCGTGCTGCAGCAGGTGAAGAGCGACCGGCTCGCGTTCCGGCCGCTGAAGGATGCGTCGCTGGAATCGCGCACGCTGGAGCTGAAGCGCAGCGGCACCGCCGAACCGGTCGCGCTGCGCTTCGCCGACTACGTGCGCGCGTCGATCGACGCGCTGCCCGCGCTCGCGGGCTGAGCCGGCGCGCCGGTACGCCGCGCCGCTACTTCTCCGCTACTTCGCTTCCGGCTGCAGCACCGGCTGCGCGCGCCGATACCACACCGCATACACAACGGACAGCGCGACCAGGAACGGAATGCCGAAGATCAGCGTCATGTGGAATTCGGCCGTGAAGTACGTCGTCACCATCACCGCGAGCATCAGCGCCGCGCCGAGCAGCGTCAGCAGCGGGAAGCCGCGCATCCGGAACGCGGGCGCCGGCAGGCCGAGCGCCGCGCGACGCCGCCGGAAGCAGTAATGCGTGACGAAGATCATCATCCACGTGAACAGCGCGCCGAACATCGACACCGACATCATGATCGTGAACGACGCGTCCGGATACAGCACGCTCAGGACCGTCGCGAGCGCGATGCCGAGCGTCGACAGCATCAGCGCGCCGAACGGCACGCCGCGCGTGTTCACCTCGCCGAGCGCCTTCGGCGCATGACCCGCGCGCGACAGGCTGAACATCATCCGCGTCGTGATGTAGAGCTGGCTGTTCATCGCGTACAGCGCGGCGATCAGCACGACGAAGTTGATCAGCCCGGCCGCGCCCGGCAGGTGGATCGCCTCCATCACCTTCACGAACGGGCTCTCGTCGCGCCCCGCCGCCGTCCACGGCACGATCGCGAGCATCAACGCGAGCGTGACGAGATAGAACAGCACGAGCCGCACGATCGTCGAGCGGAACGCGCGCGTCACCGCGCGCTCGGGATCTTCCGCCTCGCCCGCCGCGACCGCGATCATCTCGATGCTCAGGTAGCTGAAGATCGACACGATCACCGCGACCCACATCCCCCACATCCCCTTCGGGAAGAACCCGCCATGCTCGGTGTAATGGTGGAAGCCCGCGCCGGCCGCGCCGTCGCCGACCAGCGCCGGATTGCCGAACACGACGTACGCGCCCAGCACGATGAAGCCGACGATCGCCGCGATCTTCACGACCGAGAAGCCGTATTCGACCGCGCCGAACACGTCGACGCTGCGCGCGTTGACGAACACGAGCAGCGCCGAGAAGCCGACGATCCACAGCCAGCCCGGCACACCCGGGAACCAGTACTTCATGTACAGCGCGATCGCGGTGACTTCGGTGCCGACCGCGAGCACGATGCACGCCCAGTACGCATAGCGCACGAGGAACCCGGCCCACGGGCTCACGTAATGTTCGGCGTACGCGCCGAACGACCCGGAAGTCGGGTGCGCGACCGTCATTTCCGCGAGACAGCCCATCAGCAGCAGCGAGATGAACGCGCCGATCGCGTAGCTGACGAGCACGCTCGGGCCGGCAAAGCCGATCGCGAACCCGCTGCCGAGAAAGAGACCCGTGCCGATCGCACCGCCGATCGCGATCATCGCCATCTGCCGTGCGGAAAGCGTGCGGCGCAGACCCTGCTCGCGCGCCGCGATGTGCTGGAATTGCCCTTCTGGTTGCATCGAATGACCTCGTTCGAAAACGTGTGTCCGGTCGAAACATCGACGGCGCACGGACCGGTGCCGGACCGCACCGGCCACCGCGCGCCGCGTGCTCAGAACATGTGGCGCAAGCCGGCCGCGATACCCGTCTGGTTGCCGCGTCCGGGCATTTCGGTGAACGCGCCGCCGGTCACCCGGTTGTAGTCGACCGTCGCGTAGACCTGCGTCGCCTTCGACAGAGCGTACTCGGCCTCGAGCACGCCCGTATAGCGCTTCCCGCCGTTACCTGCGACGCCGTTGACGTTGCGGATGTCGTCGTAGTACGCGACGCCCGTCACCGACACCGCCGGCGTGACCTTCACGCTCGCGCCGGTATAGAAGATCGCGTCGCGGCGCGGATTGTCGGCGAACGAACCGTAGGTCACGTCGCGGCCCGGCGCGTTCAGCAGTTGCCGGTCGAGCAGGCCCGTGCGGTCGATGCCGCCGAGGTAGCCCGCGTACAGCGTCGCCGCGCCGAACGCGTAGCGTGCGCCCGCGCCCCATGCCTGCTGCGCACGGCTGTTCAGGTCGCGCGCCTGCTGGTAGGTCGCGCCGACCATCAGCCCGCCGAGCGTG
This sequence comes from Burkholderia sp. BCC1638, assembly GCF_902833195.1. NCBI lineage: Bacteria > Pseudomonadati > Pseudomonadota > Betaproteobacteria > Burkholderiales > Burkholderiaceae > Burkholderia > Burkholderia sp. BCC1638. Next base: position 61,772 of record NZ_CADFEC010000005.1, on the reverse strand, counting down.
TACGACACGTGCGTGCCCCAGTACGCATTCGCGCCGAGGCTGCCCGCGACGCCGCCGAAGCCGTAGCTCGCGCCGACGTTCAGCCCGCCGAACGTGCCGTCGTAGCTGACGACGTTGCTCGCGCGGCCCTGCGTGAGGAAGTACGGCCACATGTTGGCCGTATAGTTGCCGACCGTCAGCGGATCGAGATCGCCGAACAGGTTGAACGCCTCGGTCGCCTGCCGGCCGAGCTTCACGGTGCCCCAGTCGCTCGCCAGGCCGACATACGCGTAGCGACCGAACAGCGCGCCGTCGAGCTGCCCGTTCTGCGGCTCGAAACCGCTCTCGAGCTGGAAGATGGCCTTCAGCCCGCCGCCGAGCGCTTCGCTGCCCTTCAGGCCCCAGCGGCTGTTGGTGATCGCGCCGTTGGTCATCTGCACGCTCGCGTCGTTCGACGCGTTCGCATGCGTCGTGTAGCGAATGCTCTGGTCGACGATGCCGTACAGCGTCACGCTGCTCTGCGCCATCGCGCCGCTCGCGGCGAGCAGGCCCGCCATCGTCGGTACTGCGAATCGAGTGATACGCCTCATCTTCGTCTCCATCCTTGTCTGAATATTTGATGTTCGTCGGGGGTGTTGATGCTTGTCGTTAATCGTGGGTGCTGCGATCGTCGCGAAGTCGCGTGCCGGCTAGCCGCGTGCCGCCGGCAGCGCGACGTACGCGACGAGTTCGACGCGCATGTCCGGGTGCGCGAAGCCCTGCACGCCCACGCACGTGCGGTTCGGGTACGGTTCGTGAAAGTGGCGCCGGTATTCGGCGTCGAATTCGGGCATCGCCTTCACGTCGGACAGATAGACGAGCACCTGCGCGACGTCGTCCATCGTCGCGCCGGCCGCCGCGACGGCCTTCGCGAGATTGCCGAGCGTGATGCGCGCCTGCTCGGTCATCGTATCGCCGGCGATCGCGCCGGACGCATCGACCGGCCCGTGGCCGGTAAACATCAGCCCGCTCGCGCGGGTCGCCCACGAGAACGGCTGCGCGAGTTGCGGCAAGTCGACCGGGATCGTGTCTGCCATCGTGTCCTCCTTCGGTTCGGGACCGGCCGCTCAGGCGGCCTGGCGCGACGTGCCGCCGAGCACGTCGGCGATCGCGTTCGCGACGTGGTCGACGTTCGCGTCGTTCAGGCCCGCGATGCACATGCGGCCCGAGCGCAGCAGGTAGACGCCGTGCGACGCGCGCAGCCGGTCCACGTCGGTCGCGGCGATGCCCGTGTAGCTGAACATGCCGCGCTGCGTGACGAGCGCATCGAACGCGCTCGCCGGTAGACGCGCGTCGAGCCGCGTCTTCAGCGCGCCGCGCATGCGCTTGATGCGCGTGCGCACCTCGGCCACCTCGTCTTCCCAGCACGCCCGCAGGACGTCGTCGTTCAGCACGGCCGACACGAGCTGCGCGCCGAACAGCGGCGGGCTCGAATAGGTGCGGCGCACGCCGGCCTGCAACTGGCTCAGCACCGTCGCCGCTTCGCCCGCGCTCGCGCAGACGATCGACAGGCCGCCCACGCGCTCGCCGTACAGCGAGAAGTTCTTCGAGAACGAGTTGCTGACGATCGCCGGCAGTCCCGCTTCGACGATCGCGCGCACGGCCCATGCGTCGTCGTCGAGCCCGTCGCCGAAGCCCTGGTACGCCATGTCGAGGAACGGAATCAGCCCGCGGCGCGCGAGCACGTCGATCACCGCGCGCCATGCGTCGCGGCCGAGGTCGAGGCCCGTCGGGTTGTGACAGCACGGCTGCAGCAGCACGATGCTGCGCGCGGGCAGCGCGTCGAGCGCCGCGAGCATCGCGTCGACGCGCAGGTCGTTGCGCGCTTCGTCGTAGTACGGATACGTGTGCACGTCGAGGCCGGCCGCCGCGAAGATCACGCGATGGTTGTCCCACGTCGGATCGCTGATCCAGATCGCGCTGTCGGGGAAATAGCGCTTCACGAACTCCGCGCCGAGCCGCAGCGCGCCCGAGCCGCCGAGCGTCTGCAGCGTCGCGATACGCCCTTGCGCGAGCGCCGCGCAGTCGGTGCCGAATACGAGGCGCTGCACGCCCTGCCGATACGCGGCGAGCCCTTCCATCGGCAGATACGTATGCGGCGCGCCGGCTTCGCGCACGCGCTCGGCCGCGAGACGCGTGCTCTCCAGCACGGGGATGCGGCCCGCTTCGTCGTAGTAGAGACCGATGCTGAGGTTGACCTTGTGCGGATGGGCATCCTGCTGGAACGCCTGGAACAGCGACAGGATCGGGTCGCCCGGATAGGCGGGAATGTGTTCGTACATGGCGGAATGACGCTGGAAGTTGAAGGCGGCAAGTCGGCCGGCGGCGTGACAGCGCGTCAGGCCGTGCGGTCGAGGCATGGGGCGCATGTTATCGAGGACGAAATAGAATGAGCTTCACTTTTCGATGACGAATCGCCGCCATTGCAGTAGAGTCTGCGCTTGTCATCTCAAAAAATATGGGATTCTGCGAAATGAATCTGGATCGAACCGACATGCGGATCCTCCGGCATCTCGAGCGGGACGGACGCATCAGCAATCAGGACCTCGCGAATGCGGTCGCGCTGTCGCCGTCGGCGTGCCTGCGGCGCGTGAAGCTGCTCGAGGAACGCGGCGCCATTTCGGGCTACCGCTGCACGATCGATCCGAAGAAGGTCGGCGTCGCATTCGAGGCGCTCGTGCACGTGTCGATGCGGCCGGACGTGCCCGAATGGCACGACCGGTTCGTGGAGGCGATCCAGCAGTGGCCGGAAGTCATCGCCGCGCAGATCGTGACCGGCGGCTCGAACTACGTGCTGACGGTGCGGGCGCGCGATCTCGACCACTATTCCGACTTCGTGATCAACCGCCTGCACCGCGCGACGGGCGTGATGTCGATCAATTCGAGCATCGTGCTCGCGACGCTCAAGCGCGACGGCTCGATCCTCGATCTCGTCGAGCCGTCGACGGCCGGCTGACGAATCTTTTGCACCGGCTGAAAAATATTTGAAGAAAGTGCTTTACGAACCCGAAAAGCTCTGACATAATTTCAGCTTCTTTGGGCGGTTAGCTCAGCGGTAGAGCACTGCCTTCACACGGCAGGGGTCACTGGTTCGATCCCAGTACCGCCCACCAAAGAATTCAAGGGCCTGCGTCTCACGACGCAGGCCCTTTTCGTTTTGCGGCCGCCTTTCTGCTGCGGCCCGTCTCCCCTGCACGCTTCCTTGCGCTCGCGAACCCGTTCGACGGGCAACGACGCTCCGACCACATGCAATCGCAGCGCCGCGACGACTGACTACCCTGCCCGCCCCACCCGCTCCGCCGTCGCATCGAACGCGCGCTTCGCCTTGTCGACGATCTCGTCGACCTCCGCCTCCCTGATCACCAGCGGCGGCGACAGCAGCATCCGGTCGCCGGTCGCGCGCATGATCAGATTCCCGTTGACGCAGAAGTCGCGGCAGATGGTGCCGATATCGACGCTGGCGTCGAACCGCTCGCGCCGCGCGCGATCGCCCGCGAGCTGGACACCCGCGACCAGTCCCGCCCCGGCGATCTCGCCGACGATCGGATGATCGCCGAGCGCTTCCCGCAACCGACGCTGGAAATACGGCCCGATGTCGCGCTTCACGCGCTCGACGATCCCCTCGTCGCGCAGCAGCTTCAGGTTCGCGACCGCCACCGCCGCCGCGACCGGATGGCCCGAGTACGTGAGGCCGTGATTGAATTCGCCGTTGTCGATGATCGGCCGCGCGATGCGTTCGTGGATGCCCACCGCGCCCATCGGCACGTAGCCCGACGTCAGGCCCTTCGCCATCGTGATCAGGTCCGGCTCGAAGCCGAAGTGCTGATGCGCGAACCATTCGCCGGTGCGGCCGAAGCCGCCGATCACTTCGTCGGCGACGAGCAGGATGTCGTACTTGCGGCAGATCCGCTGGATTTCCGGCCAGTAGGTCGACGGCGGGAAGATCACGCCGCCCGCCCCCTGGAACGGCTCGCCGATGAACGCGGCGACGTTCTCCGCGCCGAGTTCGAGGATCTTCGCCTCGAGCTGCTGCGCGCGTGCGAGGCCGAAGGCTTCGGGCGTCTCGCCGGCCTGCGCTTCGCCGAAGAAATACGGCTGGTCGATGTGCACGATGTTCTCGACCTTCGACGGCATCTGCTCGTGCATGTAGCCCATCCCGCCGAGCGTGCCGCCCGCGATCGTCGAGCCGTGGTAGCCGTTCTTGCGCGAGATCACGACCTTCTTCTGCGGCTTGCCCTGCACACGCCAGTACTGATGCACGAGACGTAGCACCGTGTCGTTGCCTTCCGAGCCGCTGTTGCAATAGAAGAAGTGGTTGAAGCCCGCAGGCGTGACTTCGGCGAGCATCGCCGACAGTTCGATCACCGGCGGGTGCGTCGTCTTGAAGAACGTGTTGTAGAACGGCAATTCCTGGAGCTGGCGATACGCGGCGTCGGCGAGTTCCTTGCGGCCGTAGCCGACGTTCACGCACCAGAGGCCGGCCATGCCGTCGATGACCTTGTTGCCGTCCGAGTCCCACAAGTAGACGCCGTCGGCCTTCACGATCACGCGGCTGCCCGCGCGGTTGAGCGCGCCCATGTCGGAGAACGGGTGGATGTGGTGCGCGGCGTCGAGCGCGCGGTATTCGGCGGTCGAGCGCGCGGCGACGGCTTCGCTTCGTTCTGTCATGTTGCCTCCGCAGGTCGGTGCCGCACGCTCACACGTGCAGCAGGAGATGGCGGCGTTCCCACGAGCTGATCACGCGGAAAAACGCTTCGTATTCGGTTTCCTTCAGCGCCAGATACGCCTTCACAAACTTGTTGCCGAGAATGTCGGCGAGCGGCGCACACGCGGCCATCAGCGAGATGCCCTCCTCGAGATTGCGCGGCAACTGGTACGGCAGGTCGTAGCCGTCGGACGCGATCGGTTCGGTCGGCGCGAGCTGCTGCGTCAGACCGAGATATCCGGCCGCGAGCGTCGCCGCGAATGCGAGGTACGGATTGCAGTCGACGCCCGGAATCCGGTTCTCGATGCGCCGCGCGACCGGCGTGGACTGCGGGATGCGAAAGCCGACGGTGCGGTTGTCGTAGCCCCACTGCACGTTGATCGGCGCGGCCATGAAGCGCGACAGCCGGCGATACGAGTTGATGTACGGCGCGAAGATCGGCATCAATGCGGGCGTGTATTTCTGCAGCCCCGCGAGATAGCTGTGGAACATCGGCGAGACGACGCCGCCCTCGTCGGCGAACAGGTTGTGGCCGGTGCGCGCATCGGCGAGGCTCTGGTGGATATGCATCGCGGAGCCCGGCTCGTTTTCCATCGGCTTGGCCATGAACGTCGCGTACATGTTGTGACGCAGCGCGGCCTCGCGCACCGTGCGCTTGAACAGGAACACCTGGTCGGCGAGCGACAGCGCGTCGCCGTGCACGAAGTTGATCTCCATCTGCGCGGCGCCGACCTCGTGAATCAGCGTCTCGATGTCGAGGCCCTGCATTTCGCAGTATTCGTAGATGTCCTCGAACAGCGGATCGAACTCGTTGACGGCCTCGATCGAATACGACTGACGCCCCGTCTCCGCGCGGCCCGTGCGGCCGACCGGCGGACGCAACGGCAGGTCCGGGTCGGCGTTCATGTCGACCAGATAGAACTCGAGTTCGGGCGCGACGACCGGCTTCCACCCCTTCGCCTTGTACAGGTCGAGCACGCGGCGCAGCACGTAGCGCGGCGAAATCTCGACCGGCGAGCCGTCGAAATGCACGCAATCGTGAATCACCTGCGCGGTCGGATCGACGGCCCACGGAATCAGGCAGATCGTCGACGGATCGGGCACGCACACCATGTCGGGATCGGTCACGCCGGTCAGCGAGCCGTCTTCCGGATAGTCGCCGGTGACGGTCTGCACCATCACCGCCTGCGGCAGGCGCATCGATTCGCCGGACTCGAACTTGTTGCGCGGAATGATCTTGCCGCGCGCGATGCCGGCCATGTCGGGAATGATCGCCTCGACTTCGGTGATGCGGTGCTGACGCAGGAATTCGCTCAGTTCGGGTTGCATGATCGGCCTCGTTCAGTCGATGTCGGATGCGGCCGGCGACGGCATGGTGCCGCCGGCCGCATGAATACGGTGTGTCATGCGTGCGCGGCACGCCGCGCCGAATGCCGCGAAGATGTCGCGCGACAGCGGCTGTTCCGCGAAGCGCCATTCCGGATGCCACTGCACGCCGAGCGCGAACGCGCGCGCGCCGCGCACGCTGACGGCCTCGATCAGCCCGTCGGGCGCGCTCGCTTCGACCGCGAGCCCCGCACCAAGCCGCGCGATGCCCTGGTCGTGCAGTGAATTGACCATCGCGTCATGCGCGCCGCGCGCGACCCGTTGCAGCACGCCGCCCGGCGCGAGCTGCACGCAGTGCGCGGGGCCGTACTGCCGCTCGAGCGGATCGCCGTCGCGCTCGCGATGATCGTGGAAGCCCGCGCTCGCATGCAGCCGCTGATGCAGCGTGCCGCCATACGCGACGTTCAGCTCCTGCATGCCGCGGCAGATCGCGAGCACGGGCACGCCCGCGTCGATCGCCGCGCGGATCAGCGGCAGCGCGGTCGCATCGCGCGCGGGATCGTGCAGCGTGTCGGGCATGCTCGCCGGGCCGCCGTAGTGATGCGGCTCGACGTTCGAATAGCTGCCGGTCAGCAGCAGCCCGTCGATGGACGCGACGATCGCGTCGACCGGCTGGCGTGTGCCGAGCGCGGGCAGCACGAAGGCGAGCGCGCCGGCACCGTCGACCAGCGCGACGAGATACTTCTCGCCGGCCGTGTGGTTCGGATGGGCGCCGCGCATCACGCGGTCAGCGGTGACGGCTACGAGCGGGCGCGGTCGCATGATCGCCTCCAGGATGAACGTGCGACGCGGGCATCCGCGCGGGGCGATGGCCACGCGCGGTCGCGCCGCACGCGCCCATGCGCGATCCTGCCGGGCGAACGGCGCGGCAACGGACGGTGCGACCCGATGCGAAAGCGGAAACGGACGCTAGGGCAACAATGAAGCGCTGCCGTCGCACTGCACCGCGCTGAACACGTGCGCGGTCACGAGGTTGAAGCGGCGCAGGCCGCAATGGGACACAGCGAAAAGACGAGGCTCGCGTATGAGGGCGGCGCGCGTGCCGCGATCAGCATGCCGGATCGGCCCGGCCTGAGGCGACGCGCCCGCCGACGGACTTCGGGTCCGGCATATCGAAGGGCTGGCGGCTTTCACGATCGTACTCGACTGACTGGTGAAGACAGGACACGTGTCGCGATGAAGCGGAGGCGGCAATGCCGCGCGGCGACACGTCGGCAAGGTGTTTCGCAACGGATTCCGGCGCGGTGCGGCGCTGATCGACGCCGTCGCGGCCGGCGCGCGTGACGACTTCCTGACATTCAGCTTATATCACCTAAAAATTGCGTCAAATTTTCAGGTATCGATCCCGACATCGATCAGACGAAAAAAAACGGCATCGACCCGACCGGTCGATGCCGTTTTGTGCGCTGCGTCGGCGCGTGCAGTGCCCGCTGACAGGCCGTGACGCGAGGCGACACCGCGCCGCCGCACGCCACGCGCGCCGGCGGCTCAGCGATGCGCGAGCGCGGTTTCGACAAGCGTCTGCAGCAGCGGCACGATCCGCGCGGCACGCGCTTCGTCGTACGCGTACGGACGCGTCTCTTCCATGTAGGTGATCTGCGACAGTTCGAGCTGCACGGCTTCGACGCCGGTGGCGGGCACGCCGTAATGACGCGTGATGTAACCGCCCTTGAAACGCCCGTTCGCGACGGCCGTATAGCCGCCGTGCGCGCTCACGCATGCCGCCAGCGCCTCGGCGAGGCCGGGCGCGGCGCTCGCGCCGCCCGACGTACCGAAGTTGAAGTCCGGCAGGCGGCCTTCGAAGAAGCGCGGCACGTGCGAGCGGATCGAATGCGCTTCCCACACGAGCACGCGGCCGTGCTCGCGCTTCAGGCGCGCGATCTCGCCTTGCAGCGCGTCGTGATACGGGCGCCAGTAGCGGTCGCGACGGCGCATGATCTCGTCGTTGCCGGGCAGCGCGTTCGCCCGATACAGCGGCGCCTTGTCGAACGTGTCGACCGGCACGAGCCCGGTCGTGTCCTGCCCCGGGTACAGGTTCTCGTTGTCGGGCGGACGGTTCAGGTCGACGACGTAACGCGCGTGCGACGGCACGAGGATCGACGCGCCGAGCGTCGCCGCGAACCCGTACAGCCGCTCGAGGTGCCAGTCGCAATCGTCGACGAAGCGCGCATCGGGCGTCATCGTCGCGGCGATGTCGTCGGGAATGTGGGTGCCTGCGTGCGGAATCGAGATCAGCAGCGGCAGCGTGCCCTGCTTCAGCGTGAAAACAGCCGGTTGTTCAGTCATGTCGCATCACCGTAAGAGTCTGCCGGCGCGCGCACGCGGCGCGCCGGGTGCCGCGCGTTCAGCGCAGCAGTTGCGCCAGCGCGGCGCGGTAGTCGGCATACGCGACGGCTTCGTCGCGATGGCGGCGCCCGCTCACGACGCGTTCGCCGCCGGTGTAGACGTCGAGCACCGGCGTGTCGCCATGCTCGGCGAACACCGCGCCCGACAGCCACGCCGTGCTGTCGTGTTCGGCGATCGCCGGATGATCGGGATCGAGCACGAGCCAGTCGGCGCGGCAGCCTTCACGCAGTGCGCCGATGCGCCGCCCGCTGGCCTGCGCGCCGCCCGCGAGCGACGCGTCGAACAGCCGGTCGGCGACATGCGCCTGCGTGTCGCTCGCGAGCACGTTGCGCGCGCGATGCACGAGCCGCTGCCCGTATTCGAGCAGACGCAGCTCCGAGCGCCAGTCGACCGACGCATGGCTGTCCGAGCCGACGCCGATCACGCCGCCCTGCGCGAGATAGTCGACGGCCGGGAACACGCCGTCGCCGAGGTTCGCCTCGGTGGTCAGGCACAGGCCGGCCACCGCGCGACGCTTCGCGAGCGCGGCCGTTTCGGCCGCATCGACGTGCGTCGCGTGCACGAGGCACCAGCGCGCATCGACGTCGAAGCGATCGAGCAGCCACTGCACGGGACGCGTGCCGTACGCACGCACGCAATCGTCGACTTCAGCCGTTTGTTCGGCGATATGGATATGCACGGGCGCATCGTCGGGCAGGCCGTCGAGCAGCACGCGCAATCCGCTCTCGGACACCGCGCGCAGCGAGTGCGGCGCGACGCCGTAGCGCAGTCCGCCATGCTCGGGCGCGACGCGGCGCATCGCGTCGAGCAGTTCGAGCAGCCCGTCCGGCGTGTTGATGAAGCGGCGCTGGTCGTCGCGCGGCGGCTTGTTGCCGAAGCCGGCGAACTGGTACGACACGGGCAGCATCGTGATGCCGATGCCGGCCGAGCGGGCCGCGTCGATCACGCGCGTGCCGAGTTCCGCGATCTGCGGATAGCGCGAGCCGTCCTGCGCGTGATGCACGTAGTGGAATTCGCACACCGACGTGTAGCCGCACTTCAGCATCTCGACGTACAGCCAGCGCGCGATCGCCGCGAGCGCGTCGGGCGTGATCTTCAGCGCGAAGCGGTACATGAGATCGCGCCAGCTCCAGAAGCTGTCGGCAGGATTCGCGCGGTATTCGGTGAGCCCCGCCATCGCGCGCTGGAACGCGTGCGAATGCAGGTTCGGCATGCCGGGCACCACGGGCCCTGCCGCGCGCGCGACGCCGGCCGGCGCGTCGGCATCGGGCGTCACGTCGGTCAGCGTGCCGGCCGCGTCCCAGCGCAGCAGCACGTTGCGGCGCCAGCCATCGGGCAGCCGGGCATGGTCCGCGAACAGCGTCATTTCGGTCATCGTGAGTCTCGTCTGTTGCAAGGCTAGCCGTTGATCCGGCGAAACACCGTCGTACCGCCGCGCACGACCTGCTCGCACAGCGGCCGGCCGATCCAGTAAGCGAGCTCCGACAGCGAGCCGACCGACCAGGCCGCGAAATCGGCCTGGCGACCGACCTCGAGCGCGCCGTGACGATCCGCGCTGCCGAGCGCCGCGGCCGCATGGCGCGTCACGCCCTGCAGCACCTCGGGCACCGTCATGCGGAACAGCGTGCAGCCCATGTTCATCGTCAGCAGCAGCGATTCGAGCGGCGACGTGCCGGGGTTGTGATCGGTCGCGAGCGCGATCGGCACGCCGTGCTTGCGCAGCAGCTCGATCGGCGGCAATTGCGTTTCGCGAATGAAGTAATACGCGCCGGGCAACAGCACGGCGACCGTGCCGGCCGCCTTCATCGCCTCGATGCCGGCTTCGTCGAGAAATTCGAGGTGGTCGGCGGACAGCGCGCGATACCGCGCGGCAAGCGCGGTGCCGCCGGCATTCGACAACTGCTCCGCGTGCAGCTTCACCGGCAGGCCGCGCCGCGTCGCGGCCTCGAACACGCGCTCTGTCTGCGCGAGCGAGAAGCCGATGCGCTCGCAAAATACGTCGACCGCGTCGACGAGGCCTTCGTCGGCGAGCGCCGGCAGCATCCGCCCGCACACTTCGTCGATGTAGTCATCCGCGCGGCCCGCGTATTCCGGCGGCAGCGCGTGCGCGCCGAGGAACGTGGTGTACACCGTGACCGGAAAGCGCTCGCCGAGCTGGCGCGCGACGCGCAGCATCTTGCGCTCGCTCGCGAGGTCGAGCCCGTAGCCCGACTTGATCTCGATCGCGGTCACGCCTTCGGCGAGCAGCGGCTGCAGGCGTGCGGCCGCCTGCACGAACAGCGCCGTCTCGTCGGCCGCGCGCGTGGCGCGCACCGTCGACACGATCCCGCCGCCCTGCCGCGCGATCTCCTCGTAGCTGACGCCGGCGAGACGCTGCGCGAACTCGTCGGCGCGCGTGCCGCCGTACACGAGGTGCGTATGGCAGTCGACGAGGCCCGGCGTCACCCACGCGCCGTGCAGGTCTTCCCGCCGCCAGTGCGCATAACCGTGCGGCAGCGCGGAAAACGCGCCGAGCCACACGATCGTGCCGGTTTCGTCGACGGCGATCGCCGCATCGTCGATCGTTTCGTCGGGATGGCCGTGCGGACACAGCCTCAGGTGATGCCAGACAATCGGTTTCATGCGTTCAGTCTCGTTCGCCGACGGCGAGCGACACGGCGAGCAGCGCGCCGCCTCCGCTCACGACGACGTCAAACGCACGCCGCGGCCCGTCGAGCCGCAGCGTGTCCATTTCCTGCAGTGCATAGTGCGCGCCGTCGATGTCGATGTCGATGCCGACGGCGCCGGTCGCGCAGAACAGCAGCACGGTATCGGCGCGCTCGACGCGGTGCGTGCCTTCGGGCCACACATCGACCGTCCCGCGCGCGGCCGAACGGCGCGTCATCAGGTTGAAGTCGCGCGTGGCGCCGTCGTGCAGCGTCGCGTCGATCGCCGTTTCGCCGGCGAAATCCGCGCGGGCGAGCGGCGCGTCGAGCACGTGGCGCGCGCCGCCCGCTTCCGCGAGCGTCATGCCCGCACCGGACAGCAACACGAGCGTGCGGTCGATGCCGTCGAAACGCGAGAACGGCCCGGCCGCGCCGACGTCCGCGACGCTCACGCGCCAGGCGAACGCGTCGAGCGCGGCGCCCGGCGGAAACGCGCCGATTTCGCGCGTCACCCCGCCGCCGTTCTTCCACGGCGTCGCAACGAGATCCGCCGCGCGGATCATCGTTGCGTGCACCGGCGCCTGATCGAGCGCCGTCATGCTCAGCGGCCGAGCATCGGCAGCTTCAGGCCGGCTTCGCGGGCCGTCTGCTGCGCGAGTTCGTAGCCGGCATCCGCATGGCGCATCACGCCCGTCGCCGGATCGTTCAGCAGCACGCGGCCGAGACGCTCGTGCGCTTCGGCGGTACCGTCGGCGACGATCACGACGCCCGAGTGCTGCGAGAAGCCCATCCCGACGCCGCCGCCGTGATGCAGCGACACCCACGATGCGCCGCCCGCGGTGTTCAGCAGTGCGTTCAGCAGCGGCCAGTCGCTCACGGCGTCCGAGCCGTCCTTCATCGATTCCGTCTCGCGGTTCGGGCTCGCGACCGAACCGGTGTCGAGGTGGTCGCGGCCGATCACGATCGGGGCCTTCAGTTCGCCGTTCTTCACCATCTCGTTGAACGCCTGGCCGAGGCGATAGCGATCCTTCACGCCGACCCAGCAGATCCGTGCCGGCAGGCCCTGGAACGCGATGCGCTCACGTGCCATGTCGAGCCAGTTGTGCAGGTGCGGATCGTCGGGGATCAGCTCCTTCACCTTCTGGTCGGTCTTGTAGATGTCTTCCGGATCGCCCGACAGCGCGACCCAGCGGAACGGGCCCTTGCCTTCGCAGAACAGCGGGCGGATATAGGCCGGCACGAAGCCCGGGAAGTCGAACGCGTTCTCGACGCCCATTTCCAGCGCCATCTGGCGGATGTTGTTGCCGTAGTCGAGCGTGGCCGCGCCGCGCTCCTGCAGCGTCAGCATCGCGCGCACCTGCACGGCCATCGACTGCTTCGCCGGATGCACGATGCCTTCCGGATCGACCTTCTGCGTCTCGCGCCATTGCGCGACGCTCCAGCCTTGCGGCAGGTAGCCGTTGATCGGGTCGTGCGCGCTCGTCTGGTCGGTCACGCAGTCCGGCGTGATGCCGCGCTCGACGCACTCCGTGAACACGTCGGCCGCATTGCCGAGCAGGCCGATCGACACCGGCTTGCCGGTGCGCTTCGCTTCCTCGATCATGCCGAGCGCCTCGTCGAGCGTCGTCGCCTTCTTGTCGACGTAGCGCGTCTTCAGGCGGAAGTCGATGCGCGTCTCGTCGCACTCGACCGCGATCATCGAGAAGCCGGCCATCGTCGCCGCCAGCGGCTGCGCACCGCCCATGCCGCCGAGACCGCCCGTCAGGATCCAGCGGCCCGACGGGTCGCCGTTGAAGTGCTGGTTCGCGACCGAGAAGAACGTTTCATAGGTGCCCTGCACGATGCCCTGGCTGCCGATGTAGATCCAGCTGCCGGCCGTCATCTGGCCGTACATCATCAGACCCTTGCGATCGAGCTCGTTGAAGTGCTCCCAGGTCGCCCAGTGCGGCACCAGGTTCGAGTTCGCGAGCAGCACGCGCGGCGCATCCTTGTGCGTGCGGAACACGCCGACCGGCTTGCCCGATTGCACGAGCAGCGTCTCGTCTTCGCCGAGCTCCTTCAGCGACGCGAGGATCTGGTCGTAGCATTCCCAGTTGCGCGCCGCGCGGCCGATGCCGCCGTACACGACGAGCGCGTGCGGATGCTCGGCGACTTCCGGATCCAGGTTGTTCTGGATCATCCGGTAGGCCGCTTCGGCCAGCCAGGTCTTGCAGACCTTCTCGCTGCCGCGCGGCGCGCGGATCGTGCGCGTCGGATCGAGACGGGGATCGATGTGTTTCGGATGGTTCATGACGGCTGCTCCCGAGGGAAAGTGAATATTCAAATAGGAATCAGAAATGCCCGGTGAAGCGATAACGGCTGCCGGGGTGCCACAGATTCGCCACCGAGGCGACGACGCCCTGCGACCAGGTGCGCCGATGTAAAACCAGACACGGCTCGACGTCGTCCATCCGCAGCTGCTCGCGTCGCTCGGGCGCCGGGGCCGCCGCTTCGATCCGGTACTCGACGCGCTGCAGCGGTGCCGCGCGCATCAGATACAGGTTCGGCGTCGTGTTCGTGAAATCCTGCTCGGCATAATCCGGCGCGACCGCCGGATTCACCCACCGTTCTTCGAGCTGGACGGGTTCGTCATTCTCGAAGTGCAACACCTGCGAATAAAACAGCTTCGCGCGCACGGTCATCTGCATCTCGTCGGCGAGCGCCTCGTCGGCGCGGATCGTCTCGAGGCCGAGCACGCTGGCGCGGTACGCATGCCCGCGCGCGTCGACTTCCTCCGAGATGCTGCGAATCGCGACGAGCGTCGACTCGTACTTCGGCCGCGCGACGTAGGTGCCGGCGCCCTTCATGCGCGTCAGCACCTGCTCGGCCGTCAACTCGCGCAACGCGCGGTTGACGGTCATGCGCGCGACCTTGAACTCGCGGGCCAGTTCGTTCTCGGAGGGCACCTGATCGCCCTCCGCCCACTCGCCGGCATGAATGCGGCCCAGGATGAAATCCTTGATCTCCTGGTAGACCGGCGCGCTCATGGGCTTACTGTTCCGATGCGAACGAGAACGGCGCGATCTTCGCGAACGCACGCTCGCCGACGAGCTTCGCGATCACGGCGATGTCCGGCGCGAAGTAGTGGTCGAGTTCATAGTGAGCGACCTTGCTGCGGATCGTTTCCATCACCGGCGCGAGCTTCGGGCTCGTGTGGTGCGGTGCGCGCAGGTCGACGCCCTGGGCGGCGGCCAGCAGTTCGATCGCGAGGATGTGCTTCGTGTTGTCCGCAATGTCGGCGAGCTTGCGCGCGGCGAACGTCGCCATCGACACGTGGTCTTCCTGGTTCGCCGAGGTCGGCAGCGAGTCGACCGACGCCGGGTGCGCGAGCGTCTTGTTTTCCGATGCCAGGGCGGCTGCCGTCACGTGGGCGATCATGAAGCCCGAGTTCACGCCGCCGTCCTTCACGAGGAACGGGGGCAGGCCCGACAGCGTCGCGTCGATCAGCAGTGCGATGCGGCGCTCGGCCAGCGCGCCGATTTCCGATGCGGCGAGCGCGAGGTTGTCGGCCGCGAATGCGACGGGTTCGGCGTGGAAGTTGCCGCCCGACAGCACTTCGCCGGTATCCGGGAAGATCAGCGGGTTGTCCGACACGGCGTTCGCTTCGACCAGCAGCACGTCGGCCGCGTGGCGCATCTGGTCCAGGCACGCGCCCATCACCTGCGGCTGGCAGCGCAGGCTGTACGGATCCTGCACCTTGTCGCAGTCGCGGTGCGACTGGTTGATCGGCGAGCCTTCGAGCAGGTCGCGGTACGACGCGGCCGCGTCGATCTGGCCTTGATGGCCGCGCAGTTCGTGGATGCGGGCGTCGAACGGCTTCACCGAGCCGGCGGCCGCATCGACCGACAGCGCACCCGCGACGAGCGCGGTGCGGTACAGGTCTTCGATCGCGAACATGTTGTCGAGCGCCAGCGCCGTCGAGGCCTGCGTGCCGTTCAGCAGCGCGAGGCCTTCCTTCGCCTGCAACGTCAGCGGCGCGAGGCCCGCGACGCGCAGACCGTCGAGCGCGCTGGCGCGCTCGCCGCGGATGAACACTTCGCCGACGCCCAGCAGCACGGCCGACATGTGCGCGAGCGGCGCGAGGTCGCCCGATGCGCCGACCGAGCCCTTCACCGGGATCAGCGGCAGCACGTCGGCGTTGAACAGCGTGATCAGCGCGTCCATCACCTCGCGGCGGATGCCCGAGTGGCCGCGGCCGAGGCTCGACAGCTTCAGCGCCATCAGCAGGCGCACCGACGAGCGCGCCATCGGCTCGCCGACGCCGACCGCATGCGACAGCACCAGGTTCTTCTGCAGCAGCTCGAGCTGGTCGTGCGGGATGTGCGTGCTGGCCAGGCGGCCGAAGCCCGTGTTGATGCCGTATGCCGGCTCGCCCTTTGCCGCGATGTCGGCGACGGCTTTCGCGCCTGCGTCGATCTTCGCGAAGCTCGCCGGGTCAAGCTTGAGCTGCACGGATTCGCGAGCGATCTTGCGCAGTTGCGGAAGGGTCAGGTGGCCGGGGGTCAACGTAATCATGTGAGCAATCCTGTCTAGACAAGTTCGTGATGGATTGCAGTGTAGCCATCGCAACTTGTCTAGACAACCCCGTTTTTCACGATTTCGACTCGGGAGTTTCCCTGATGTCCGGCGCGGCCCGCCGCCGTTGCCCGACAGACCCCGTAATTAACATATGTTGCAATTATTTTGTCTTTGGCAACATACGAATCGACGCTTTCCCACGATCCGTCCACGGAGACCTGCCATGACCATCCCGCCCCGGTTGACCGCCCTCCTCGGCCGCAGCCTGCTCGTCGCCGCATGCGCGCTCGCGTGCGGCGCGTCGCTCGCCGCGGAACCGCTGTCCGGCACGCTCGAAAAGATCCGGCAAGGCGGCCTGATCTCGATCGGCCATCGCGAGACGTCGGTGCCGTTCTCCTACGTCGACGCGAGCGGCAAGGTGATCGGCTTCTCGCAGGACCTGTGCGACCGCGTGATCGCCGCCGTGAAGGCGCGCACCGGCAAGCCCGACCTGCAGGTGCGCTTCGTCCCGGTCACGTCGCAGAACCGCATCCCGCTGGTGCAGAACGGCACGGTCGATCTCGAATGCGGGGTGACCACCAACCTCGCGGCGCGTCACGCGCAGGTCGCGTTCTCGACCACCTTCTTCGTCGCGACCACGCGCCTGCTCACGCGCACGAGCTCGGGCATCCGCGACTTCCCCGATCTCGCCGGCAAGACGGTCGTGACGAACCAGGGCACGACGTCCGAACGCCTGCTGCGCAAGATGAACGAGGAGAAGAAGATGAACATGCAGATCATCAGCGCGAAGGACTACGGCGAAGGACGCCTCACGCTCGAATCGGGCCGCGCGGCCGCCTACATGATGGACGACGTGCTGCTCGCCGGCGTGCGCCAGCTCGCGGCGAAGCCGGCCGACTGGACGATCGTCGGCACGCCGCAGTCGTCGGAAGCGTACGGGTTCATGCTGCGCAAGGACGATCCGCAGTTCAAGGCGCTCGTCGACGGCGTGCTCGTGCAGCTGATGAAGAGCGGCGAGATCAACGCGCTGTACGACAAGTGGTTCATGAAGCCGGTGCCGCCGAAAGGGCTCGCGTTCGACTTCCCGATGAGCGACGTGATCAAGGCGCGCTACGCGGCGCCGAACGACGTGCCGCTCGAGTGAGCGTCGCGTGCTGAAACGGGTTCAGCGCGTCCACGCGACGCACGCCGCGTAGCCGGGCGCCGCGTCGAGCCAGCCCGCGTCGAACGCGGCCACGCCGGCCGCGGGCGCGGCCGGATCGACGATCGTCGTCGCGGGCGTCGCGGCATCGCGCGGCGGCACGACCGCGAACGCGCGCAGCCCGCCGACGATGCCGGTGCCGAGCGCCTTCAGCAACGCTTCCTTCGCGGACCACACGCGCATGAACGCGTCGGCACGCGCGGCGAGCGGCAGGCCGTCGAGATACGCGGCCTCGGCGGTCGCGCACACCTCGCGCGTCAGCGCACGCCAGTCGGTCGACCGATTGCAGCTTTCGATATCGACGCCGACACGGCCTGCCCCGGTCCACGCGATGAGCGCGTGATCGCCCGCGTGCGACACGTTGAAATCCAGCGATGCGCGATGCGCGGGGTCGAGCGACGGCCGTCCCGATTCGTCGACGACGATCGCGATGTCCTTCGGCGCCACGTCGAGCGTCGCGCCGAGCACATCGCGCAGCGCGGCGCGCGTCGCGGCGCTGCGCACCGCATCCTCATGTCGCAGGTAGCGCCCGGCACGCGCGCGCTCTGCATCGCTCAGCGCCGCATAGGCGGGCGACGCGAGCGGCACGTGCCAGTCGAAATCGACGCGCGCGACCTGCACGCCGGCCCGCGACGCGGCCGGCGGCACGTCAAGCAGGTGCACGCGCCACGCGCGGGTCAGGT
This sequence comes from Burkholderia sp. BCC1638, assembly GCF_902833195.1. Taxonomy (NCBI): domain Bacteria; kingdom Pseudomonadati; phylum Pseudomonadota; class Betaproteobacteria; order Burkholderiales; family Burkholderiaceae; genus Burkholderia; species Burkholderia sp. BCC1638. Next base: position 44,231 of record NZ_CADFEC010000005.1, on the reverse strand, counting down.
CGGCGGGAATCTCGGAATCGGGCGGAATGGACATCGGCACGGGGCAGCCAGTCGAATGAAACGTCCGATGTTAATCGATCGCGCGGTGCGGATACCGACGCGGCCGGGCCGCGTTCGTCGGCAGCGGCACCAGGCGAGGCCGCCGCATCGACGCGACGGCCGGGTCGCACGCGCGTGCGCGATCACCCGTGCGCGACGACACCCGGCGCGCCGCTCGCCGCCAGCCGCGCGCGCTGCGCCGGATGGCGCGCGTGGACGCGGCCCGGCGCATCGGCCGGCAACGCGCCGTGTTGCAGCCAGTACAGCGCGACGGGCCACAACGTGTCGGCGAAGCGGCTGTGGAAGAACGCGAAGTGGCCGATCGCGTCGACGCCGATGTCGCGCGGCGCGATCCGCAGATGCGTGACGTCGCTGCCCGTGTAGTAGCCGACCAGCCGCTCGATCGCGTCGACCGTGCCGAACCCGTCGTCGTCGAGGCCGATCGCGAGCATCGGCGCCGGCAGCCGCGCGAAGCGCGCCGGCAGCGCGGCGCGACTCGCGGCGGTTTCGGCGAGCGGGCCATGCGTGTAGGCATCCTCGAAGCGCGCCTGCGAACGCACCCACGACAGCGCGATGCCACGCGGCGTATCCTCCATCCAGCCAAGCCGCTTCGCGGGCACGTAGCCGAACACGGCCGCGAGCGCCGGCATCGCGACGTGCCACTTCCACCACATGCGCCGCCGCTCTTCCTGCCGATAGTCGCGCCAGTACGCATACTGCGCGCCGACGGTCACCGCGTGACGCACGTACGCGTTCGACGCCGCCAGCCCGAGCACGCAGCCGCCGATGCTGTGCGCGACCACGTCGAGCGGCTGGCCGGGAAACGCGTCGCGCGCATACTGCAGCGCGGCCTCGCAATCGAGCCGCCCCCAGTCGAGCCAGTTCGCGCGCAGCTTCGCGAGCCGCGCGGGGCGCGAGCCGCCGATCCCGCGATAGTCGTAGACGAGCACGTCACGCCCTTGCGCGAACAGCCAGGCCGCGAAGCGGAAGTAATAGTCGCAGCGCACCGACGTCGCGCAATTGACGACCGTCACGGGCCGCGCGGCGGCGCCGCCGCGATGCCGCCACACGTAGCCGCGCAGTTGGTAACCGTCGGCCGCGGTCAGCGTCACGGCCTCCGGCGGCAACGCACCCGCCGCGCGCCCGGCCGCCTGATCCGCCCCGGCTGCTTCGTTCGAAATCGTCATCCTGTCTCCTGTGCGGCGCCGCGTCACCCGGCGCCCGCCCGATCGGCCAGCCCCCATTGAACTTGACGCGCCCGGCGTTCTCAACCAATCTTGCTGCTCCGTTCGCATGAGCCCTACGCATGTCAACGCCGCTCGTCCGTCTCCCGTCGCTGGACCTCGTGCGCGGCTTCGTCGCCGTCGGCCGCCGCATGAGCATCACGCTCGCCGCGCAGGACCTGTGCGTCACGCAGTCGGCGGTCAGCCGCCAGGTGCACGCGCTCGAGGCGCACCTCGGCGTCGCGCTGCTGCAGCGCGGTTATCGCAAGATCGCGTTCACGCCGGAAGGCGAGCGGCTGTTTCGCGCCGCCGACGCGGCGCTGCTCACCCTGCAGGACACCGTCGCGTCGCTCGCCGCCGCGCGCGAGCGCCAGCCCGTCACGATCACCGCGAGCATCGGCGTCACCGCGCTGTGGCTGCTGCCGCGGCTCGGGCGCCTGCAGGCGCGCCTGCCCGACGTCGACTTGCGCGTGGCCGCGAACGACAAGGTACTCGATTTGCGCGCGGAAGGCATCGACCTCGGAATCCGCTACTGCCCGCGCGAGCGCGCGCCGGCCGGCGCGCTGCACCTGTTCGACGAAGTCGTCGTGCCGGTCGCGCATCCGGCGCTGGCCGCGCGGCCCGTCACCGACGCGGCCGCGATCGCCGACCACGTGCTGCTCGAATTCGACGGGCCACCGCAAACGCCACTGCAATGGCGCGCGCATCTGCACGCGGCCGGGCTCGGCGACGCGCGCCCGAAGGGCGTGCTGCGCTTCAACCAGTACGATCAGGTGATCCACGCCGCGATCGCCGGCCAGGGCGTCGCGCTCGGGCGGCTCGCGCTCGTCGCGCCGATGCTCGCGGACGGCCGGCTCGCGGTGCTGGGCCCGCACTCGCAGGCGTTGTCGGATGCGTACGGCTACTGGCTGTTCCGGCACGATCCCGCACCGCGCCGCGAAGTCGCCGACGTGCGCGACTGGATTCTCGCGGAAGCAGCCGAATGCGACGCGGCGATGCGCGCGTACGACGTGGCGCGGCGGTAAGCCACGAGCGAATTTCCGCATCGAGCCGATGCCGGCACGCCGTTGCGCGCGGAATCGCGCCGCCGCAGGCGACGCACTGGCGCCCCGACTCCGCTGCATCGGCCGCGAGTCACGCCGGCTGCATGTGTCTCATATGCTCCACCCTCCGGCCCACGCCACCCTCGTCATCAGCACCGCATTCCCCACGCGCATGCGAACGCGACCGAATGATCGCTTGAGCGCGCCGCGACCGGATCGTCTAATCGGATCGAACGCGGCGTCGTGCCGCACGCATTCATCCGGAGACCCGCATGACCCCGATCGAACAAGACACCCGGCGCCGCTGGCTGCCGGTGCTCGCGGGCGGCCTCATCATGGGCGCCGCGCTCGGCATCCGCCACGTGCAGGGGCTGTTCCTCGCTCCCGTCACGCTCGACCACGGCTGGTCGCGCGAAGCGTTCGGCCTCGCGCTCGCACTGCAGAACCTGATCTGGGGCATCGCGCAGCCGTTCACCGGGATGATCGCCGACCGCTTCGGGTCGGTGCGCGTGATCGTCGCCGGCATGCTGCTGTATGCGGCCGGGCTCGTCACGATGGCGTTCGCCGGGTCGGCCGGCGTGTTCACGGTCGGCTCGGGACTCGTGATCGGCGTCGCGCTGTCGGGGTCGGCCTTCGCGTCGATCTACGGCGCGCTGAGCCGGCTGTTTCCGCCCGACCGGCGCGGCTGGGCGCTCGGTGTCGCCGGCGCGATCGGCGGGCTCGGCCAGTTCTGCATGGTGCCGGTCGCGCAGGTGCTGATCGGCGGTATCGGCTGGCAGCATGCATTCGTCGCGCTCGCGCTCGTCACCGGGCTGCTCGCGCCGCTCGCCGTGCTGGTGCGCGACCGGCCCGCGCAGGCCGCGAGTCGCGCGGACGGCCCCGACCAGTCGATCGGCGCGGCGGTGCGCGAAGCGTTCGCGCATCGCGGCTTCTGGCTGCTGAACGCGGGGTTCTTCGCCTGCGGGTTCCAGCTCGCGTTCGTCGCGACCCACCTGCCCGCCTACCTGCTCGATCACGGCCTGCCGGCGCGCCATGCCAGCGTCGCGCTCGCGCTGATCGCGTTGACCAACGTGGCCGGCACCTACGCATGCGGCCATCTCGGCGGCCTGCTGCGGCGCAAGTATGTGCTGTCCGTCCTGTATCTCGTCCGCGCGCTGGCGATGGCCGCGTTCGTCGCCGCGCCGTTGTCGCCCGCGAGCGTCTACGTGTTCGCGGCCGTGATGGGCTTCACGTGGCTCGGCACCGTGCCGCTGACCACCGGCGTGATTTCGCAGGTGTTCGGCGTGCGCTACATCGCGACGCTGTTCGGCTTCGTCTTCTTCGGGCACCAGCTCGGCAGCTTCTTCGGTGTATGGCTCGGCGCGCTCGTCTACGACGCGACGCATTCGTATCTGCCGCTGTGGATCGGTTCGATCGCGCTCGGCGTGCTGGCCGCGCTGCTGCACCTGCCGATCGACGACGCGCGCATGGCGCGTCCGGTGCCGGGCAAGGCCGCGTGGGCGTGATGCGCGCGGCGCTGGCCGTCGGCGCGCTCGCGTTCGTCGCGTGGTGCGGCGCGGCCTACTTCGATGCGGGCGTCGCGCTTGCGCTGCTCGAGCACGCGGCGTTCTGCGACTGACATGGCAAGCCGCACCGCGCGCACGAGTGTGACGGCTGCGCCCCGCGACGTCTAGTGACGCTTCGGCAGCGTGGCCAGCGCATCGAGCGCACGCCGCCGCGCGCCGTCGTGATCGACGATCGGCGCCGGATAGTCGACGCCGAGCCGCACGCCGGCCGCCGCGAGTTCCACCGGCGACGCCTCCCACGGCGCATGGATGGTCGCCTCGTCGAGGCCCGCGAGTTCCGGCACCCAGCGGCGCACGTAGGCGCCCTGCGGATCGAACTTCCGTCCCTGCGTCACCGGATTGAAGATGCGGAAATACGGCGCGGCGTCGGCGCCGCAGCCGGCGACCCATTGCCAGTTCGCCGGGTTGTTCGCGACGTCCGCGTCGACGAGCGTGTCGTAAAACCAGCGCTCGCCGGCCCGCCAGTCGATCAGCAGATGCTTGACGAGAAACGATGCGACGACCATCCGCACCCGGTTGTGCATCCAGCCGGTCGCCCACAGCTCGCGCATCCCCGCGTCGACGAGCGGATAGCCGGTCAGCCCGCGCTGCCAGGCGCGCAGCGCGGCGGGATCGTCGCGCCACGGCATCGCGTCGAACTGCGCGCGGAAGTTGTCGGTCGCGAGCGCCGGGAAGTGATACAGCAGCACGTGGCTGAATTCGCGCCAGCCGAGCTCGCTCAGGAATTTCTCGGCGCCGGCCGCGCAGGCTGCGCCGCCCGCCTGTGCGGCCCCCTGCACCGCATGCCACACCTGGCGCGGCGACACGTTGCCGAAGCGCAGGAACGGCGACAGCCGGCTCGTCGCCGGCCGGTCGGGCCGGTCGCGCGTATCGGCATAGCCGGCCAGCGACTCGACCGAAAACGCGTCGAGCCGCGCATGCGCGCCGGCCTCGTCGGGTGCCGGCCATGCGTCGCGCAGGCCGCTCGCCCAGTCCGGCGCGCCCGGACGCAACGCGAGCGCGTCGAGCGCCAGCGCACGTTCGCGCACACCGGCCGGCCACGGGTGAAACGCGATCCTTTCGGGCTCCGGCAACGGCGCCGCCACCGTGCGATCGCGCCGCACCGCGCGCCAGTATGCGGTGAACACCTGGAACGGCGTGCCGGCGCCCGTCAGCACGTCCCACGGCTCGTTCAGCAGGCTGCCGTTGCTGCTCTCGACCTCGAGGCCGCGCGCCTTCAGCGACGCCTTCAACGCCGCATCGGCATCGCGCTGCGGCAGCGCATAGCGGCGGTTCCAGTACACGGCCGCCGCACCCGTGTCGTGCACGACGCGTTCGATCTCGCGCGGCGCATCGCCGCGCAGCAGCAGCAGGCGGCCGCCATGACGCGCGAGCGCCGCGTCGAGTCCGGCGAGCGCCCCGTGCAGCCACCAGCGCGCCGCGCCGCCGAGCGCGCGCCCCGCGCTTTCGCCGGTGTCGTCGACGTACACGCACACGAGCGGCCGGCCCGACGCGACCGCGCGCGTCAGCGCGGGCTGGTCGGTCACGCGCAGATCGTCGCGGAACCACACGACGGCAGGAGCAACGGACGACTTCACTGGCACGGGCACCTCGGGGCAGGAAACGGAAAAGTGACCGGTATTGTCGCGGCACGGTCGCGCGATGTCGATGTCCAACGCGCAGCCGGCGCGCGCAAACGCGTCGCGTACCGACGACGCCGCCCCGCCGGATCGCGAGCCCGGTGAAACGCCTTAGTCCATTCCGACGATTCTTCGCCGCACGCGCCGGCCTACGCTCGATGTCGGGTTCGCCGCAATGCGCGGCACGCGCCAGCCGCCGGTCGGCCACGCGCATCGCGCGACGCATCCGCCCGGGCGCGCCCGCGGTCCCGTCCTCACCGTCAATCTCATCCGATACCCGCCATGACCAAACCCGCCAATCTCGTCACCTCGATCACCGTCGCGATCGACGCCCCCGCTGCCGTCGTCTGGGAAGTGCTGACCGACTTCCCGCGCTACGGCGAATGGAACACCTTCTGCGTCGGCCTCGAAACGACCGGCCGGATCGGCGACTTCGTGTACATGCAGGTGCGCATCCCGGGCACGGAGACGGTGATTCCCGTCAACGAAATCCTCGTCGCGTGCGAGCCCGAGCGTCTGCTGTCGTGGGAGCAGCGCCCGACCGACGACAACAAGGACGCCGCGCGCCGCGACCAGTACGTCGAAGCCGACGGCGCCGAACGCTGCCGCTACTTCACGACCGATCAGTTTCTCGGCATCAACGCGGAAACGATCATGCGCGAGCACGGCGGCTGGGTAAAACAGGGGTTCGACCAGTGCGCGCGCGACGTGAAGCGGCGCGCGGAAGCGCTGTACGCGTCACGTCGGCGCAAAAGCGCGTGACGGAGAACGGCCGATGTGCGCGCGCGCCGTGGCATCGCTGCACGGCGCGCGCGTCGCCGGCCCCCGCGTTCAGTCGAGACGGAAGGCCGCCTCGAAACGCTCGGCGAACGCGTCGAACTCGCTTTCCGGCAGATGGTTGATGCCGCCCGCGCGCTTGCGTCCGCCGCCGGTCGGGAAACCGCGGCAGAATTCGTCGGCGCCGAGCGGCCGGCCGTCGGGCACGCGCACGCTGACGACGAGCCCGCCCTGCGCACGCGGCGACAGCACCGCGAGCGCCGCATGCGGTGCATTGCGCATCCGCTCGTTCGCGAGCATCCCCGTCGCGCGCCGTGCCCACGGATGATCCGGCATCCTGATCAGCGTCGCGCCCGGGACGTCGCGCAGCGGCGCGAGCGCGCATGCACGCGCCATGTCGTCGCGATAGCCATCGCGCAGCGCGGCGAACACCGGCGTGCCGCGCACGAAGTCGAGCGGATCCGCGCACGGCAGCATCGCATCGGCCAGCACGGCCGGATCGAAATGCAGGTCGTCGACGCAGTCGCCGTATGCGTTGTAGTTCAGGTAGAGCCCGAGTTCGGCGAGCGTGCCGCGCTCGGCCTCGTCGAGCGCGTATTCGCGCGCAAGCGCGTCGCCGAGCGCCGGCAGTTCGTCGCCGAACGCCGCGACGATCGCCCAGCGCACATGGCGGCCGCCGAGATGGCGATTCACGAGCGCGCTCGTGCAGACGTCGGCGGCCGTATCGATATACGCGTCGAAGCGCGGATCGCCCGGCAGCTCGCCCGCGAAGTGATGGTCGAAGTAGCGGACCGCCGCGCCGTCGCGCAGCAGCCGCGCGCAGGCGTCGCGGTTCTGGTCGTGCGACACGTCGAGCACGGTCACGCGGTCGCCGGCTCGCGCGTCGATTCGCTCGAGCAGCCTGATGTCGCGCTTCACGCCGGTCACGAGCGTGCCGCGTTCGCCCTCCGCGAGCCGCAGTTGCTGCAGCGCGCACAGGCCGTCCGCGTCGCCGTTGAACGCGAAGAAATGTCGTCCCCGCCGGGGTTGCCGTTCCTGCATCATCCGTCGCTCCGTCCTCAGGGCATGAAGTCGCCGCCGTTCGCGTCCAGCGTCGCGCCGGTCACCGCATTCGCGTAATCCGACGCGAGGAACAGCGCCGCGCGCGCGCAGTCGTCGTCGGTCGGCAACTTCGCGAGCGCGATGTTCGATGCGATCGGCGCGATGATCTCCTCCTCCGTCATCCCGTACTCGGCTGCCGCCTGCCGGAAATACGTCTGCGTCGGCACGCCCCACATCCAGCCCATGTGGATGCTGTTCGCGCGGATCCCGTGCACGCCGAGCTCGCGTGCCAGGTATTTTGCCGCAACCGCGAGCGCGCCCTTCGACATAGCGTAGCCCGATTCCCCTGCAAACGGCTTGCGGGTCGCCTGCGTGTTGATCATCACGATCGCGCCGCGTTTCTGCCGCTTCATGTGCGGGACGATTTCCTGCGTGAGCGTCATCGTGCCGAACACGTTGGTGTCGAAAACCGCGCGCCAGCCATCGAGATCGGCTTCCTCGACCGCCTCCGGAAACGTGCCGTGCACGAACGCGCTGTTCACGAGCGCGTCGATCCGGCCGAAGCGCTCGACCGCCTGCGTCGCGAGCTGCCGGCACTGCGCGCGCTCGGCGATGTCGGTTCGCACCTTCAGCACGTCGCACGCGACGCCGAGTGCGCGGATCCGCGTTTCCGCGTCGTCGAGCTTTTCCATCGTGCGTGCCGCGACGACCACGCCGCGCGCACCCTCGCGTGCCGCCTCGACGGCGAGCTTCACGCCGAGCCCCGGCCCGATTCCGGAAATCACGACGATCTTGTCCTTCAGCAACATGGGTTGTCTCCTGGTTGTCGTTGGTCTCGCGGGCGCGCCGTCAGCCGGCGGCCCGCAGGTGCCGCGCGCGATACGCGGCGAAGTCGTGCGCCAGTTGCGCATCGGTGAAGCCGAAGCGCGCGATCGAATAGTCGTGCGCGGCGCGCTTGTCGCGGCCGTTGCGCGCGATCCAGTCCGTCATCGCCGCGCGCTGCCGTGCATCGAGCGGCATGCCGGCGAATCGGTACACGGCTTGCGCGACGCCGAGCGGATTCGACACGGTGTCCTCGAAACGCACGTCGAGAAACCGCTCGGGCGGCAGCGCGTCGCGCGCCGCCATCGCCGCGCCGATCGCGCGCGCCATCCCCGCGTTCCACTGCGCGCCGACCGTGCGCGGATCCGGGTCGTCCGCGTACATCTGCCACAGCGTGTGTGCCATGCTCGCCATCGACGGAATCGTCTGCGCCGGATCGCGATGCGTGAGCACCACCTGCGCGCGCGGAAACACGCGGCACAGCACGTCGAGCGCATGCAGGTGCTGCGGCGTCTTCAGCAGCCAGCGCTCGGCCGGCGCGACGCCGCGCCGCGCCTTCTGCCACTGCAGGAACTGCAGCATCCGCTTCAGATACGTATAGACGGGCGTCAGGTCCTGCTTCGCAAGCCACGCCGTATAGCCCGGCACGTTCGCGTACGAATCCATCGCGCATACGAACGAATGCTCCATCAGCATGAACTCCTCGTCGGCGAGCATCGCGTCGAGCGGATGGATCGTCAGGATCTGCGGAATGCAGTCGATCATCGTCGCGACCTCGGCCTGCGCGCGCGCGATGCGCACGGTCGGCGCGTCGAGCGTCTCGCCGGCGAGCGGCGCCGGATAACGCGTTTCCCACCACGCGGCCGAATGAAAGCGCGGGTCGACCGCGAGCAGCCGCTGCAGCAGCGTCGTGCCGGTGCGCGGCAGCCCGACGATCACGAGCGGATCGTCGATCTCGATGTCGGCGATCTCCGGATGACGACGGCAGTAATCCTCGACGACGAGCCGGTTCGCGAGCTGGCCGACGAGCTTCTCGCGCATCATCTCCGCGCCGCGCGCGGAGAGCCGCGCCTCGTCGATCAGCGATGCGCACATCACGTCGAGCGCCTCGCGATACGGGCCGTCGCCGAACGCGGCGAGGCCGCCCGTGCGCGACACGGCCTCGGCGATCAGCCCGTCGGCATCGAGCAGCGTGCGGATCCGGTCGAGCGGCGCGTTCATGCGGTCTCCTTCAGCGCGGCGAGCTTGACGACGCGCGTGCGCGGATGCACCGGCCGCGCGGCGCCGACCCAGCGCCAGCAGATCGTGCCGGTGCGATGCCCGGCCGTATCGAGCCAGTTCGCGTCGCCCGGCCGCGACGCGGCGACCACCACCGTCACGCCGCCGTCGGCATTCAGGCGCGCGCCGTGCTTGTTCACGCAGATGTCGAAGTGCCGGTAGTCGAGCGACTCCATCCAGTAGTTGTTGAGCTGCACGTTCCAGAAGTCGCAGTCGGGCACCGTGTCGACGTCGATCACGAGCGCCTCGTCGTCGGCCAGCGACCAGCACGAGTGGTAGTAGTAGATGTTCGGATCGCCGCCGACCGACTGGCACAGCGCCTGGTCCGCGGGCGGCAGCGCGTTCACGTGCGCCCCGTAGCTCGCGGCCCAGTCGGCGAACAGCTTCGACGTCTGCTCGACGAACCGCGCGGCGCGCATGAGGCCGCCCTGCAGCACGAGCGGGTCGAGCGGCGCCGGGCGCTCGTGCGCGCCGATGCGCTCGATCTTCAGTTGCGCGGGCGTCTCCGCGCGCCGGTCGAGGAAGGTCTGGCGCACCAGCAGCGCGTTCGTATCCGGCTCCATGCGTACCCAGTTGCCTGCGCGCGGCGTCGCGCTCAGCACGATCTCGAAGCTGCCGTCCGGCGCGATCTCGAGCTGCTTCGCATCGAGAAACCCGGTCTGCAGCATCTTGCCGTCCGTCTCGTAGCCGCCCTTCTGCGTGCCGAAGCTCAGGTACGCGACCGTGCCGCGCCGCCCCGTCACGCGATAGTCGCAGCGGCCGTCGAGGCGCGCGTACTGGTACAGGTTGTCGGGATTGTCGGCGCCGATCTTCGCGGTCTCGTGCGACGGCGAGAAGAAGCCGGGCCATGCGCCGTCCGCGAACTCGACGTGCATTTCGAGCGCGATGCGCAACAGCCGGCTCAGGTAGCGGAACCCTTCCGCGCGCGTGAGCGGATCGCCCGGCGCCTCGGCGCGCAGGATCTGCTGTCCGCTGCGTTTCAGGGTGTCGCAGAAATCGGCCCAGGTCTGGCCCGAAAGCAGTTGCGTGGCACGTGTGTCGTCCGTCATGTGTCGTCTCCGCCGGTGGTCGAGCGCTCACCTTAAGCGAGCGCTCCACGCGCCACTTCGTCCGGGTGGACTAAGGAAAGATCCGCTGCGCCGCCGTGCCGCGGTTTAGTCCACCCGGACGAAGAGCGGCACCGCCGCCGCTCGATACCGTTGGCGTCATGCACGAAACGCCGCACATGTCGCGCGGCGCCGGCATGCAACAAGGAGACGAACGATGTTGACCCACTTGGAGCGACTGGAGGCCGAAAGCATCCACATCATGCGCGAGGTGGTCGCGGAAAGCGAAAACCCGGTGATGCTCTATTCGATCGGCAAGGACAGCTCGGTCATGCTGCATCTCGCGATGAAGGCGTTCTACCCGGCGAAGCCGCCCTTTCCGCTGCTGCACGTCGATACGACGTGGAAGTTCCGCGAGATGATCGCGTTTCGCGACGCGACCGCCGAGCGTCTCGGCCTCGACCTGCGCGTGCACGTGAACCCCGACGGCGTGGCGAACGACATCAATCCGTTCACGCACGGCTCGGCCGTGCACACCGACGTATGGAAGACGCAAGGGCTCAAGCAGGCGCTCGACCACTACGGCTTCGACGCCGCGTTCGGCGGCGCGCGCCGCGACGAGGAGAAATCGCGCGCGAAGGAGCGCATCGTGTCGCTGCGCTCGGCGCAGCACCGCTGGGACCCGAAGCGCCAGCGGCCCGAACTCTGGTCGCTGTACAACGCGCGCAAGCGCCGCGGCGAAAGCCTGCGCGTGTTTCCGATTTCCAACTGGACCGAGCTCGACGTCTGGCAATACATCCGGCTGCACGACATTCCGATCGTGCCGCTCTACTACGCGAAGGAGCGGCCGGTGGTCGAGCGCGACGGCGCGCTGATCATGGTCGACGACGAACGCCTGCCGCTGCGCGATGGCGAAGTGCCGCAGTTGCGCAAGGTGCGCTTTCGCACGCTCGGCTGCTATCCGCTCACGGGCGCGATCGACAGCGACGCGAGTTCGCTCGGCGAGATCCTGCAGGAGATGCGCGACACGCGCACGTCCGAGCGCCAGGGACGCCTGATCGACAGCGATTCGGTCGGCTCGATGGAAAAGAAGAAACAGGAGGGATATTTCTGATGGCACACGCTCTCACCGCGCCCGAGGCGCTCGCGCACCCGATTCCCGTCCCGCACGCCGACGATGCCCGGACGAAAGACCTGCTGCGCTTCATCACGTGCGGCAGCGTCGACGACGGCAAGAGCACGCTGATCGGCCGCCTGCTCTACGAATCGAACATGCTGTTCGACGACCAGCTGACCCAGCTCGAAGCCGATTCGAAGAAAGTCGGCACGCAAGGCGGCGACCTCGATTTCGCGCTGCTCGTCGACGGCCTGTCGGCCGAGCGCGAACAGGGCATCACGATCGACGTCGCGTACCGCTTCTTCGCGACCGCGCGACGCAAGTTCATCGTCGCCGATACGCCCGGCCACGAGCAATACACGCGCAACATGATCACCGGCGCGTCGACCGCCGACCTCGCGGTGATCCTGATCGACGCGCGCAAGGGCGTGCTCACGCAGACGCGCCGCCACAGTCATCTCGTCGCGCTGATCGGCATCAGGCGCGTCGTGCTCGCGATCAACAAGATGGATCTGGTCGACTACGACCGCGCGGTGTTCGAGCGCATCGACGCCGACTATCGCGCGTTCGCGGCCGAACTCGGTCTCGACGAGATCGTCAGCATTCCGATGTCCGCGCTGCGCGGCGACAACGTGATCGCGTCGAGCACGCGGATGCCGTGGTACGCAGGCCCACCGCTGATGCAGCATCTCGACACGCTGCCGCTCGTCGAGCGCGTGACGCGCGACGAACCGTTCCGCCTGCCGGTGCAATGGGTCAACCGTCCGCATCTCAACTTCCGCGGCTATGCCGGCAGCATCGCGTCCGGCGAAGTGCGCGTCGGCGAACGCGTGCGCGTGCTGCCGTCCGGCAAGGAAAGCCGCGTCGCATCGGTGATCACGCCGGCCGGCGAAGCCGACGTCGCGCGTGCCGGCGAAGCGGTGACGCTCACGCTCGCCGACGAAATCGACATCAGCCGCGGCGACATGATCGCGCGCGCCGACGCGCCGCCGGAGGTGGCCGATCAGTTCGAGGCGACGCTCGTGTGGATGCACGACGAACCGCTGCTGCCCGGCCGGCCGTATCTCGTGAAGCTCGGCACGCAGACGGTCGGCGCGACCTGCGCGACGCCGAAGTACAAGATCGACGTGAACACGCGCGAGCATCTCGCCGCGCGCACGCTCGCGCTGAACGAGATCGGCGTGTGCAACCTGAGCTTCGACCGGCCCGTCGCGTTCGATCCGTACGACCGGAACCGTCACACGGGCGGCTTCATCGTGATCGACCGCTTCACCAACGACACAGTCGGCGCCGGGATGCTGCACTTCGCGCTGCGCCGCGCGCACAACGTGCACTGGCAGGCCGTCGACGTCGATCGCGACGCGCGCGCGGCGCAGAAGGCGCAGACACCGCGCATCGCATGGCTGACCGGGCTGTCCGGCGCGGGCAAGTCGACGATCGCGAACCTCGTCGAGCAGCGGCTGCATGCGCTCGGCAAGCACACGTACCTGCTCGACGGCGACAACGTGCGGCACGGGCTCAACCGCGATCTCGGCTTCACCGAGGCCGATCGCGTGGAGAACATCCGGCGCGTGGCCGAAGTCGCGCGGCTGATGCTCGATGCCGGGCTCATCACGCTCGTGTCGTTCATCTCGCCGTTCCGCGCGGAACGCGACATGGCGCGCGCGCTGGTCGGTGCCGACGAGTTCGTCGAGGTGTTCGTCGACACGCCGCTCGCGGTGGCCGAGGAACGCGATCCGAAGGGGCTGTACAAGAAGGCGCGCAAGGGCGAACTGAAACACTTCACGGGCATCGACTCGCCGTACGAGCCGCCCGCGCAGCCGGAACTGCGCATCGACACGGTGGCCGAGTCGCCGCAAGCGGCGGCGGACCGCATCGTCGCGTACCTGCTGCGCGAGCGCGTCGCCTGACCCTCGCCGGCCGCGTCGCACGGGCACGGCCCGCGTCGTCTACTCCGTTCGGATGACGCGGGCCGCCGGCCGGCCGGTATGCTGGGCCGGAAGCATTCACCCCGCCCCAGGAGAACTCGAGCATGCGGATCGCGCTGGCGACCGACGACACGGCCGCGCACGACGGCTTCGACGACGCGGCATGGACGGCCCGCGAACTCAGCGCGTGGCTCGGGCTCGTCTATCAGGGCCTGTCCGAAGCGACGCCGTGGGCGGGCTTTCTCGAAGCGATCCGCGTGCGGCTCGACGCGCGCTTCACGACGCTCGTGCTGCGCAACCCCGGCGGCTCGCGGCGCGGGCTCATCATCAACGCATCGGCCGACGGCCCGCTGCTGCCCGGCGAGCCGTCGTACAGCGAGCAGTTCTATGCGCTGTGCCCGTTTCTCGACCAGACGCCCGGCCTGGTGTTCACGGCCGACGGGCTGTTCGGCGCCGCCCGCTGGCGCGCGCACGATTTCTACCGGCAGTACCTGCAGCCGCTCGACCTGCGCTTCATTCTCGGCGCGAACCTGCGCGGCGAGTGCGGCGTCGAGTGCGCGTTCTTCGTGAGCCGCGCGCATCATGCCCGCGATTTCGACGCGGCCGAACGCGCGCAGGTCGCGACGCTGCTGCCCCACCTGCAGCGCGCGGTCGAGCTGCATGCGGCGCTCGACGTGCTCGACGCCGAGCGCGCGCTGTACGCGGGCACCGTCGACCGGCTCGACGTCGGCACCGCGATCCTCGACGAGGACGGCCGCGTGATCAAGCACAACCGCATCGCCGAAAGGCTGATCGCGCAGCAAGACGGACTGTGCCTGCGCCAGGAGCGGCTCCACGCGTCGTGCCCGCTCGACGAGCGCCGGCTGCAGAAGGCGCTGCAGGCCGCGCTCGAGCATTTCCGCACGGGCGCGCTCGGGCGCATCGAGGCCACCACGCTGTCGCGCCCCGGCGGCGCGATGCCGTTGAACGTGCTGCTGCGCCCGCTCGCGCCCTATCGCGGCGCGGAGGACCGCCAGCACCGGCCGGCCGTCGCGGTGTTCGTCCGCGATCCGGCGTCGTCGCCGCAGACCTCGCGCGACATGCTGCACCGGCTGTTTCGCCTCACGCCGATGGAAACCGAGATCGCGCTGCTGCTCGTCGACGGCCTGACGCTCGACGAAGCGGCCGCCGCCACCGGCATCACGAAGAACACCGCCCGCGCGCACCTGCGTGGAATCTTCGCGAAGACGGGCGCCACGCGCCAGGCCGTGCTCGTGAAAATGCTGCTGAACAGCGTCGTGTCGATGGCGTAGCGGCGCCGCCCCCCGGGGTGACGCCGCTGGCGGTGCGAAGCAGCCCGCCGAGCGCCGGTTGCCGTTCGTCTAGCCGCCACCCATGTCATACGTCATCGGATGTGATGAGGGCTGATGAGATCCTCATGATATCGCCCAATATTTGCGCATTTTCCGGGTAAACCCGCGACGCCATCGCAGAATCTCAGGCGTACCATGTCATACGACGACATACTACTTAGATCACCACCCGACGCCGACGCGGGCCGCCGCCCTCGTCCGCCGCCCGACCGGAGACTCCCTTGACCACGCCTGCCCTGCCCGGCCGCGACCCGCTCGCGTCCGCCGTCTCGAAAGTGAAATGGCACGTGCTGCCGCTCGTGCTGATCATGTTCATCGCGAACTACATCGACCGCGTGAACGTCGGCTTCGTCGATCGCCACCTGGAAGCGTCGATCGGTATCGGCGCGGCGGCGTACGGGCTCGGTGCCGGCCTGTTCTTCGTCGGCTACGCGCTGTTCGAAGTGCCGTCCAACCTGCTGATGCAGCGCTACGGCGCGCGCATCTGGCTCGCGCGGATCATGGCGACGTGGGGCATCGTCGCCGCCGCGATGGCGTTCGTGTGGAACGACACGTCGTTCTACGTGCTGCGCTTCCTGCTCGGCGCGGCCGAGGCCGGCTTCTTCCCCGGCGTCGTGCTGTACCTGTCGCAATGGCTGCCGCCGCAGGAGCGCGGCAAGGCGATGGCGATCTTCCTCGGCGGCTCCGCGTTCGCGTCGGTGCTGTCCGGGCCCGTCACCGGCGCGCTGCTGTCGATCCACGGCTTCGGCCTCCAAGGCTGGCAGTGGATGTTCCTGATCGAAGGGATGTTCTCGGTCGCGCTGTGCGGCGCGAGCTGGCTGCTGCTGAAGTCGCACATCCGGGACGCGACATGGCTCACCGCCGACGAACGCGCGGCGCTCCAGAACGCGCTCGATGAAGAACGCGCGACCCGCGATGTGCGCTCGAAAGTGCACGTATCCGCCGCCACGCTGCTGCGCGACCCGCAGATCATGCTGTTCTGCTTCCTGTATTTCGCGATCCAGCTGACGATCTACGCGGCCACCTTCTGGCTGCCGACCATCATCCGCAAGATGGGCGGCCTCACCGACTTCCAGGTCGGCCTCTACAACACGATTCCGTGGATGATCGCGATCGGCGCGATGTACGGCTTCGCGGTGCTGTCCGCGAAGTGGAAGCATCCGCAGCGCTGGCTGTCGTTCGCGCTCGTGCTCGCAGCGTGCGGGCTGTTCGCGTCGACGTCGCACGATCCCGTCTGGTCGTTCGCGTCGATCTGCTTCGCCGCGCTCGGTTTCAAGGCCGCGGCGTCGCTGTTCTGGCCGATCCCGCAGGGCTACCTCGACACGCGCGTGGCCGCCGCCGTAATCGCGCTGATCAACTCGATCGGCAACCTCGGCGGCTTCGTCGCGCCAACGGCCTTCGGCTATCTGAAGCAACATACGGGTTCGATCACGGGCGGCCTGTATGCGCTCGCGATCGCCTCCCTCGTCGCCGCGGTCGCCGCGCTGTTCGCCCGCACGCACCGGCGCAGCGATCCGCCGCGCGGCCTGCCGGCCGACGAGTCCTTCACGAACACCACCATGCTCCGTCATGCCGAACACTGACCGCCTGACCGTCGTCGTCTCGAATGCCGTCGACGGCGACCTCGCCACGTTCTCGCTCACGTCCGACGGCACGCTCGCGCCGCTCGCCCGCTACCCGGCCGGCGACGTCGCGATGCCGGTCGCCGTGCAGCCCGATCGCGCGCGGCTGTACGTCGCGACGCGCAGCGCAGAACCGACGATCGTTGCATTCCGCGTCGCGACGGGCACCGGCGCGCTCGCCCGCATCGGCGCGACCGCGATCGACGCGAGCCACGCGTACCTGTCGCTCGATCGCAGCGGCCGCTGGCTGCTCGGCGCGTCTTACGGCGGCAACGCGCTGAGCCTCTACGACGCCGCGCGCATGCGCGACGGCGACGGCGAGCCGCTGCAGGTCGCGGACGGCATCGCGAACGCGCATGCCGTCGTCGTATCGCCGGACAATCGGTTCGCATACGTGAGCTCGCTCGGCTCGGACCGGATCTTCACGTTCGCGCTGGTCGAGAATGCCGGCGGCCTGCGCGCGGTCGAGCACGGCGAAACGCGCGTGCCGGGCGGCTTCGGCCCGCGTCACCTGCGCTTCGCGCGCGACGGCCGCACGCTCGTCGCGGTCAGCGAATTCCAGGCCACGCTCGCGGCCTTCCCGCGCGACGTCGACAGCGGCCGCCTCGGCGACGCACAGGTCAGCGCGCGTCACCCGGCCGTCGCCGACCTCGCGCAAGGCCATGCGCGCCCGCCCTCGCCGACCGAACCCGCCGTGTGGGCCGCCGATCTCCACCTGACGCCCGACGAGCGCTTCGCGTATGTCAGCGAACGCACGTCGAGCCAGTTGCTCTGCTATCGCCGCCATGCAGACGGCACCTTCGAACCCGCGCACGCGACGGCCACCGAAACGCAGCCGCGCGGCTTCGCGATCGATCCGTCGGGACGCTGGCTCGTCGCATGCGGCGAGCAGTCGGAATACGTGTCGGTCTACGCGATCGCGCCAGGCGACGGCACGCTGTCGTTGCATGCGCGCGTGCCGGGCGGTCGCGGCGCGAACTGGGTTGCGATCGTCTGACGGGTCGAATGATCGATGGATCGATGCAGGGCGCACGACCGACACCGGCCCGCGCCGCCCTGCGCGCCGTCAGCGCCGCTCGCTCGGCGCGACGCCGGTCCAGCGCTTGAACGCACGCGTGAAATTGGCGCGGTCGGTATAGCCGACCCGCGCCGCGATCTCGTCGACCGGCAGACGCGTGCCCTCGAGCAACCGGAGCGCATCGCGCAGCCGGATCTCGTCGAGCAGCGCCGAATAGGTCGCGCCGAATTCCGCGAGCTTGCGTTTCAGCGTGCGCGCCGACACGTGCAGCTCGCGCGCGACTTCGTCCACCGACGGATAACCGGCGTCGCCGCAGATCAGCAGGTTGCGCACGCGCTCGACGATGCTTTCCGCATAGCCGAGCCGTGCGAGCTCGGCCTCGCATTGCTGGACGATCATCTGCGCGGTCTGCGCGTTCGCGGTGCCGATCGGCTCGTCGAGCAGCGCGGCGTCGCAGCGGATGCGGTTCGCGCTCGCGTCAAAATGACAGCGCGGCAGCCGCGCGCGATAGCGCTCGAACCACGGTGGTTCGGGCCATTCGAAATGCAGCTCCGCGCGCGACTGCAGCGTGCGACCCGGCGCGGGATCGAGCAGCGAGTTGAACAGGATCGCCGTCTCGACCAGGAAATTTTCCACCGCGAACTGGCGCAGCCGGCCGAGCGGAAACGCCTCGAGCACGTCGATATCGACGATCCCGTCGCGCTGCGCGAGTCGCACCGAAAAAAACGGCACGCGCGTCGGCAGATAGCGGATCCCGAGCGCGATCGCCTCGCCGAGCGTCGCGCAACTCATCAACCCGAAGCCGATCAGCCCGGATTTCGTGAGACTGCTGCGCAGGCCGATCTCGATCGCGATCGAAGGATCGTCCGTCGCCTCGAGCAGGTTGAACACGATCGCCGCCTGCTGCAGCGGCGTGATGCGCGCGTCGGGCCGGGCAAGCCGGTCGCGCTCGACACCCGACCCGGCGAGAATCCGGTCGCCGTCGATGCCGCGCTCCTCAGCGAGCATCAGCATGAACAGCGCATACGCGGACGATACCGTCGCCTTGTTCAGCTGGCGCGCGGCATCCGGGACGGACAGGGCCATGCGGCGGACTCCGGAGCGGTTTCGGCGGATTGTAGCGTCGCTGGCCCGCAATGACACCACGGCGGCACTCTAGCCGCATGACGCCGCATCGCGCGTCGGGGGGCGGGCTCATGTGGCCCGAAATGACACCATCATTGGCACCGGCGGCCCTCGCATGCGCCACGACGCGCACCTATGCTTGTCACATCGGCATTGCGCCCCACTCTTTCCGCACGGATTCCGGTCGATGAGCCAATTTGCACGAACCGTCTTTCGCCACGACGCCGACAAGGTCGCGTACGTCCGCCGCGAGGTCAACGCCGCAAGCGACGCGATCCGCGCGCGCTTTCCGCTGCTCGACAACCAGAACCTCGTCGGCGCGACCGTGATGGCCGTGTCGGTGAGCGCGATGCTCGCGATCGCCTGGCTGTATGCGCGCGGCGCGATCGCGTGGTACGTCGCGCTGCCGCTCGCCGCGTTCGTCACGTCGCTGATCCACGAGCTCGAGCACGACCTGATCCACCTGATGTACTTCAAGAAGACGCCGTGGGCCTATCACCTGATGATGGCGCTGTGCTGGCTCACGCGGCCCGGCACGATCAACCCGTGGACGCGCCGGCGCATGCACCTGCATCACCACAAGGTGTCGGGCGGCGACTCGGATCTCGAGGAATTCGGCATCACCAACGGCGAACGCTGGGGCGTGAAGCGGCTGCTGATGATCGCGGACGGGATGCTCGCCGTCGTGCTGCGGCCGGATGCGATGCGCCGCAAGGTCAAGCAATACGTGGCCGCGCAGCCGGTGCAGGATGCGGCCGAACGCGTGCAACTGCGCATCGAGCAGGTGTCGTCCTACATGCCGGTCGGTCACGTGTACTACGCGCTGTGGCACGCGTTCATCGTCTATCACACCGGCCTGTTCGCGCTGCATACGCTCGGCTATGCGGTGACCGTGCCGGCCGTCGTCGAGCGCGTGATGGACGTCGTCGATTTCCTCGCGGTCGTGTGGCTCGGGCCGAACTTCGTGCGCAGCTTCTGCATCAATTTCGTCAGCTCGAACATGCATTACTTCGGCGACATCGATTCGCGCAACGTGATCCAGCAGACGCAGGTGCTGAATCCGTGGTGGATGCTGCCGTTCCAGCTGTTCTGCTTCAACTTCGGCAGCACGCACGCGATCCATCACTTCGTGGTGCGCGATCCGTTCTACATCCGGCAGCTCACCGCGCGCACCGCGCATCAGGCACTGCGTGAAGTCGGCGTGCGGTTCAACGACGTCGGCACGTTCAGGCGTGCGAATCGGTGGGGCACGTATCGTCCGGTTCGCGGTGTGCGCGGCACGCGGCGGGCCGACGCTTGACGGCAGCGCGCGGCGTCGCTCGCCGCGCCGGTCCCGTCAGTCCATCAGTCGCCGATCGGCGGCATCGGCCCCTGCCCGCGGATCCACGCCCAGTTCGCGAGTTCGGCCATTTCCTTGTCGCCGCGGCTGTCGCCGTAGGCGAACAGCTTCGCGGGCAGCCGATTGCCCCACCAGCCGCGCAAGCGCACGACCTTCTGCGGGCCCCAGCAGTTCTCGCCGTTCAGCCGTCCGGTGAACGTGCCGCGCTCGAACGCGAGGCGCGTCGCGAGCACCGTGTCGATGCCGGCCGTCTTCGCCCATTTCTCCAGATACAGCGACGGCGATGCGCTGACCAGCACGACTTCATGCCCGCGCGCCTGATGCTCGCGCACCCGTTCCAGCATGTCCGGGCGCACGAGGTTCGGCAGGTAGCCGTCGACGAAGTTGCGCGCCAATCCGTCGAGCGCGTCCTCGCGGATCGGCCCGAGCGCGAACCACGCGAACTTCGCCTTCGCATCGCCGCGCGACAACAGGCCCGCCTTCATCGCGACGATCCACGGCAGCGCGCGCAGCCCGGCCCATGCGAATCGCGGCGTGCCGACCGCGTAGCGAACGAAATGGCGAAAGCTGTCGGTGGTGGTGATGGTGCCGTCGAAATCGAATGCGGCGACGATGCGGTCGGTCATGGAGAGGCGGGAAAGCGATGGAATGCCCGGGAAGATAGCAGACTCGCGGTGCCGTGCGTGAAACGGCGAGACGCAGCATGGCCCCGGCAGCGGCCGCATGCGGCGCAACGCACGTGGCCATACCGTGCCGTTCGCTCAGCGCTGCTGCCGTGCGGCGAATGTGCCGCTCGATGCGCGGCGCGTAGTCGGGATAGAGATTCGGGAAGGCGGCCTGCGCGGCGCGGAAGCACGCGTCGAGCTGCGGGTGGTTCGCTTCGCCGAACAGCGCGCGGCCGACCGCATCGGCGGGCGGCACGCGCACGCCTTTGTCGGCCGCGGGTGCCGGCCCGAAGTCGAGCGCCTGCGGCTCGGGCACGCGCGCGGCCGGCGCACCGGGCGGCGCATCGAACACAAGACGCTCGGGCGTCGTATCGAACTCGAGCCGCTTCGGCTCGTCGGACGGATTCGTCATCGCTGCTTCCGGCCCGGCCCCGCGGTGTTCCGCACGCCGGGCTGCCGCCAGTCAGACCGCGCCGCCGCACGGGCGCACGAAATCGCCGAGGCCGCGGTTGTAGCCGCGCCGACGGCCTTGCGCTTTCCACATGCGGACCGAATGCACGCCGCCGACGGACAGGATCAGGGCAAATGCGAGCAGCACGGAGATCGTCATGATTTGGAGTGTGGGACCAGACGGACGATCAATGACCGCACGATTGCCGCACCGCTCGGTTGCCGGTGGGCGATACGTCGCGCATTCCTCCACGCGGGCACTGGAACCGCGTTGCGCCCGTCAGTAGCGAAAGATCCGTAGTCCATAACTGGGGCCGTCGCCGTCACGCTTCTTCCCCTTCGACGTCCGTTTCAGGTCGATCACGGCCGGGTCAGCCCACCCGAACGTCTCGAACATGCGCTCCGAAATCGCGATGAACGGTCGGTCCTTGCGGTAGGCCGAAATCGCAAAAAACGACAGCAGCAACGCAACGAAGAGAACAGATATGCCGGTGTAGAAAAACTTGTCGAACATCGATTGTTCGGGCGCCGCAACAAAAAACGCGTAGGCCATGCCTGCCGCCCAGAACGCCAAGATCGTCAAACAGATCTTGGTCGACTTGCGGATATACGCTCGCTTTCCGCTCGTACAGTGAGGGTAGACCGCGATCAGCCCGTCATCGACCCGGCGCACCGCGAAACATGTCGCGCCGGTCGCTGCCGGCTCGGCCACGACCTCGACTTCGTCGTTCTCCCGGAACGGACACCGCCACAGCCAGCCTTCGACATGCGTGTCGCCCACATCGAACGACACCTTGTCCACCTCTTCGTTACTGCTCCCCGCCGAAATGGCAATGCCGGTTGCAAGACCCGTCATTCCCGAAAGGCCGATTCCCACAGCCCCCACGCCGGTCGCCACTTTATCGGCCTCGGTACGCATGAAGTCGCGAGTGGTCTTCGTACGCCGCAGGTTCTGCATCCGACCGCGCACAAGCGTGGCCCGTCCGATTTGATTCTGCATATTGAAATACCTGTCGTCCGTGTTCGTCCAAATGTTTTCTCGACACATCGCGCCACGCGAAACACCCGGCAGTGGAGTCCTCTTGGCGTCCCCACTCGATGTCCCACCTCCCATCGAACGGAGAATTCGTCATCGCACGCCCGCCAGGGCCTTGCCGAATTCCTCGGCCTGCTTCTTCACATCCCGGTCGGTATAGCGCGGGACTTCACGCTCGATGAAGAAATCTTTCTCCAACCCGGTTCCAAATGCGCATCGGGTACACCAAGCCTCCAGCACGTTGGGGGTGAAATACCAGATCAACCCTTGCACAACGAGCAATACAACCGTCGCCTCCCAACCAAGCAGCATACCCACCGCACGGAAGGCGGCAAACGCCGCGGCGCGTTCGGCCAGCCCCTCGACCACGCCGACAATGACCTGAGTACCGTAGCGACTAGCCACCCGCTTCAACAGCGGGCCTGACTTGCCGACGGCGCTGATGAACACCGCCGTGCCCGTCGCGGCGCCGGCCACGACCTTGATTGTCGTCAGGAAGAACACCGTATTCTGCTTCTTCGTCAGGCTTTCGGCAGCCGACTTGCCGTCCATCCACGCACCGATGAAGGCGCCTGCGGAGCCTAACCCGCCGCCGACCAGTTTCCACGCCTGCGATCTCGTTGATTTCTGTAGCGTCGCGTAGAAGGGCGCCATGCTGATATCAACAAGACCCGAGCATAGCGAGGCCCCCGAGCTGATCAGATTGAGCGTGGTGTTTTCGTCGTGCGGCATCACCATCAGCTTGTAGAAATTCACCGCCTCGAGAAGGCTGGTGACGACGGTCACGCGCGCCGAGCGTAGTTGGGCATTACCCTCCTCGGTCAGCTTGAGCTGGTTCCATGCCTCGGAAAGCGCGCGGGACCGCGACGCCTTGCCCATGCCGCCCAACGCTTCTTCGCCCTGGATAAACCCGTGCGCGACGCGCATCGTGTTCAAGACCTCCTTGCGGCTCAATCCCTCCAGCTCGGCCTGCTTCCTGACGAGATTCAGCGTATCGACATCGCTGATGCCCGCGCGCTGCAGGAAAATGGTCTGGATGATCTTTTCCCCGACAAAGTCCGCGCCCTGGTTGACACGGAATTTTCTGAAAATCGAATCGCCCGCGGTCATTGCAATTTGATCGATCTCGAGTGCCCTGATCAACTTGCCGACCGGCGTGATGTTCTTCTGATCCTTTTCCACTGCAAGACTGGCGAGCTTCTTGTAATAGCCGACGACCGTCTTGATGCTCGCGGCAACCGACGCGATCTTGTCCACGTTGCCCTGCAGCGGCGTCTCCTTGGCGCTTTGCGCGCTCTGCAACGCCTGCGTCAATTGCACGCGCCCGTCCTTCTGGTTCATCGCAATCGCGCGCCACACGATGCTCTCGATCTTCGTTGCGTCCAGCAGTGCGACAAGCGAATCGACGAGGTGCCGTCCCTTGGGCGAGGAATTCAGACCGAAGATCGCCGTGCCCACCGCAACCTCGTACGCAATGCCGTCGAAAAAATCCGAGTCGTGACAGTCGCCGAGCGTCGCCAGCCAAAGCCCCGCCTTCAGCCAGTGACCGATGTCGTCCGTGCGCGCCTCCTGCAACGCCTGCACCTTGTCCTGTATTTCCGCGTACTTCTTGCGAAATGCCTCGATGTCCGCGCGCTTGAGCTTGGCCTCATAACGCGGCCACGCGTCGTCATGCGCGTCCTTCAGGCGTTTCTGCTTCGTTCGGTTGATGTCGGCAATCGTCGCGTCGGTCTTCTGACGCCACGCCAGACGCTCGGCGTCGGAGCGGAACGACTGCACCTGTGCCACGTACGGGCCGCCCAGTCCGTTCTTCGCGAGATAGTCGTAGTCGTCCGCCGTCTGCAGCGAGCGCGTGCGTTCGGGGCCTTCGGGCAACGTGGCGGCACGTTTGCGCAGCGCCGCCGCACTGTCCTTCAGTCCGGCGGTCGTCGCCTGTCCGGTCTCGGACTGGAAACGTGACTCGCTGTCGACCGCCCCCTTCTCGAGCGCCTCCTTCGCCGTATCGATGTCGCGCAGTGCCGTGATCTGAAGCGCACGTTCGACAACGTACCGATCGAGCCACGACACCGCGTCGTTGCGAAATCCGTTGAGTTCGTGCGCGATCCCCACTGCGTCCCACAGCGCCAGCATCATCGGCTGACAGGGCGCACCATCCGACACCGAACTCGCCTGTGCAACCTCGACGAGCTGTGCCGATGCGACCTTGTTCCAGATGCCCTGACGCACCGCCCATGGGTAACGGGTCGTGCATAGGTTCAGCACGTTGTCGCGACAGGCGCCGGTCGCGCCGCGACTGATTTCCGGACGAAAATCGTACGGCAGGCTGCTGACTTCGAGCGGTGTTTCCGCGACATCTCCCGCGTATTCGATCACGTGCTGCAAGTTCGCCGCCGTGAGCGGCGCGACGTGTGGTCCAGGTTTCGGGGCGGCTACCCACGCTGCCGGATCGATGGCCTGCATGCGATTCAGACGCACTTCCGCCGCCTCCGGGCTGTCGGCGCCGTAGCGCTTGATGGTGGCGTCGCTCCACGGCCGCTCGCTGAACGCGACCCATACCTTGCCGCACTCCTTGGGCTTCTCGATGACCACGTATTGCACACGCAGTGCATTGTGCCCGGTGCGCGAGCAGGCTTTCGGCGCCTCTGCACTTCTCGCGACGGCCGGGTCGAGCAGTTTCGTCAGCGTGCCGTCAGCCGCGCTGGCGTAGACCTCCCAATGGAATTTGCCGCGCGGGCCGCGCTCGTAGAGGAAGTAGACGAATCCTTCACGCAACTGGCGAAGCGCATACTTGCTCTCGGTCAGCGACACCTCCTTGATACCGGCGCCGCTGAACGGGCCCAAAGCCGGCGCGGCAAATGCCTTCGGCACGACAGCGTATCGCGGCAAATACACCGCCAGCCCCTGCAGCTGGCAGACCGCACAACGATCGGCGGTTTCCGACATGTTCTTTCCTTCTTATTGACTTGCTCGCCCGGTCGGCCGCGTTTCACGAATCGCCGCCCAGTCGGCTTCGGTCAGATCCGAGACGGCCAGGCTGTAATACGCGTCTGCAGGCCGATTGCGCAACGCGCGCTGGACAAGCGGATGCAGATCGAAATCCACGCCGAATTCCATCGTATGGATCGCAAACAGTTCGAGATCCTCCGGATCGCTCAATCCGTACGCGCGTGCCCGCGTCAGCATCTCGGGCAATTTCGCGAAATCGTCCGGCTGTACCGCCTGCCCACCCGCGCGCCAGTGCGCCCAGGCTCGATTGATCGGGCGCACATCGAACAACTTCGTCCATTGGCCGTCGTCGAAATGCGGGAACGGTTCGCGTTCGCCATCGGTGCGATCTCCGTCCGGTGCACGGCAGTCAATCCACTCGCCCCAGCGCCCCAGCGTGCGCCACAGCACAACCGGACCCAGCAGAACCCGCCGCTGCGCCGCGTCGCAGACTCGCCATATCCCTTCGAATGCGGCCGGGTCGGCAAGCGCGAGCAATCGCTGCCCCTGACCATCGGCACGCTGCTGTACGAAGATGTTCGACAAATGCCGCACGACTGAATCCGTGCGCTCGGCAGTAAACAGGAAAGCACCAATGCGATGGCCACGCCCTTCCGCCAGCGCGTTCGGCGACCAGTCGTCCACCGTCCGCTCGAGCACGCGGCGGCACATCTCGGCGGCAGTCGGATGGTCGAGATCGAGTTCGACCACCGACGGCCAGTAGTCGGGCGACAAACGCTCCGGACATATCGGCACCTCGACGACCGACTCACCGAGCGTCTTCAGCACATCGATTTCTTCGTGGCTGAACGGATGCAATATCGCCGGCCCGGTCAGCAACAGGCAATGCGACAACCCGAGCGCCGCGCATTGCTCGTGCAACTGCTCGACCGATGGTCGCGGTTGCGGTTGCGCTTGCTCCGATCCGGCTGGTTCGTGCACCGCGTGGTATTCGCTATCGATCCGCATCACAAATCCGCACAGGCCGCGCTCGACGCGATCATATCGCCCATCGTCTGCGGACAATCCTTCGCGCGGCTTCCGGCCAGCGTCGCATCTCCCGACGCGCTCTGCGGACCGGTCATGACATGGCTGCTCGCCTTGAATTCGACTTTCCCTGGTCCGCCGACCACGATATTGCCGCCCTCCATCTTGAGAAACGCATCGGCTGCCGTCAGCAGCAGGCGTTGTTTCGCCTGCACCATCGCGTCGGCGTCGACGCTGGCAAGCGTGACCGCGCGCTGTGCGGCGGCGGCCAACGTCCCGCCGTTCTGCGCCTGCAGACTCGCCGAGCCCGACGCCGCATGCAGCGCAATGCCCGAGTTCTCGACCGAGCGACCGACCGCCGCATGGCCCTGGGTATAAATCGACATGCCATGATTCGCGATCACGCTGGTCTTGCCTTCGGCCGTCACCTGCACGTCCTGACCCGCACTCAGCACCGTCTCCTTGCCGGACACCCAGATATGGCTGCGCGCGGAAACGGCCGCGATACCGTCGGCACCGTGCACGACGAGGTGCGGGTGACTCCATGCGACGGCACTCCCGCCGCCGCCTCCGATGCCATCGGTCGCCGCGCCGCCGCTGCGGGTCGCCTCGAGCGCGTCGCGGCTCTGCTTCAGCCCGGCGACAGCCTCCAACTGGTCCGGCTGCGGCTCCCGTCCCGACGCACCGACGCCGGCCCCCTGGCTTTGTGCCGCTTCGGCGAGATCCCGCACGCGCTGCATTCCTTCGGCAAGGTCCAGGCCCGGCGCGCGTGCATCCATCTGATTCGTGCCGGTCGCCGTCGTGATCAACAGACCCGCGCCGCCACGCAGCGCACCCGAGGCGTCGGTAGCAAGCTCGATTCCATAACCGCGATCAGCGAGACGCCGGTTGTCCTGCTGGTGCTTGATGTGGCCGAGCGTCAGCCCGCTGTTCCGGTCGGTCGTGTACAACTGCGCACGCGACTGGCCCGCCGAGTCATCGAGCAGGAACTGTCGATAGCCGCCAGTGCCAGTCTGGCTCTGTCCGAGGTCCTGCGTCTTGAAACCCGTCAGTACCGCAGGATGATCGTTGCCTGCGAACCATGCCGCGGCATTGCTCGTGCTTCGGCTCGGGCCGCCGACCAATGCGTTGTGCTGCGCGTCGACTTTGCCCTGTCCGTTATAGAGCGCGGCAACTGCAACGGGGCGATCGGGCTGCCCTTCCAGAAGCTCCGTCCATACTTCCTGGCCAACGCGCGGAATCGTCACGCCGCCCCAGTTCGCTCCGGCCACCGGCGTCAACATACGGGTCCACGTGCCGGCGTTCCGATTCGCCGGCGCATTCGCTGCGTGCGGATGCGGCTCGCGACTCGCGGCATTCTCACCACGCTGCGCGTGGTGCTGGATGCGGATGCGGTGGTCCCGCTCCGTATGGACCGGGTCGCCGCTGCCGACCACGATCGCACTTTGTGCGCCGTGTGCGATCGCGACCGCATGCAAGCTGCTGCCATGACCATGTCCCAGTAGTGGCCGGTAGGTCCGATCGGCCGGAATGGCCAAAAAGCGGTTCCGGTACACCCCGTCATCCTCCACCGCCAAATCCTCTTCAGATCCATCCCCGTCCCACGCCAAATCGAGGCCAAGGCTGCCATTCCCCGTGTCGGACATCGCGGGAACGGAGCCCAAATGCTGTTCGATCGCGCTGCGGATGTCGGCGGCCACATTGGCCCGAGCATGATGCTGCACGCGCAGACATATGAACGCGTCGGAAGCGTTCACGGTCGGATGGTCTCCGACCGTGAACCGGAGTCCCGGCCGCAAATCCCGCCGTGTCCCCGTACCCGTGCCCGTCGCCGCATCGACTCGCTGCGCGTCGAGGTGCTGCTGACTGCGCTGCTCGCCAACTGCGGCAGTCTGGTACGCGTAGGGGCCGGCAACATCGCGATCCTCACCAGGCACCACGGCCCCGCTCGCATATGCCGCCACAGGACGTGCCGACAGACGCCGGTAATCCCAGCTTGCACGCGAAACGCGGCCGATACGCCAGCGCCGTGCCGGCGCAAAATGGCGAATGCCGCCGGCTGGGTCGCTCTCGCCCGTCTGATGAAACGGCACACGCTCCGGTTCGCGTGGCAGGAAGCATTCGTTGGAGTCCGCCAGTACGAGCGTATGGCCGCCGAGCGTCTTTGCCTGCGCATCGCCGGCGTGTTCGAACCAGTAGTAAAGCCCTTCTTCGGCCCATAGCCGCGACAGGAACTCGAAATCGGACTCGCCGGCCTGCACGGTCAAGCTGCGCCGCAGGTAGCGCTCGCTATCGGCCAACGCCCATCGCCACGCTGGCACGACCGCGCCGCGCGTGTAATAGCCGAAAATCTGCTCGCTGATGTCGATGACGCTGGCATCGTTGAAGTTGTAGCTGTCGACGCGCTGCCGCAGCATCGCGAGCCAGGGCTCGAGCACGAGACGAATGCGCGCCAGGCCGGCGTTGTAGCCCACCAGTTCGGCCGCGGCGACGTGTGCATGGAACGGGCGCCGCTGGCCGCCACCGTCCGTGGTCGGCCATTCGACGAGCACCGGGCCGCCGACCAGCCGGGCGATCGGCAATGCAGGGTTGTCGGAGAGCGCCGTGATCTGGAAGCGGAAACCGCCGCCGTCGATTGCCTCCCAACCGTCCAGACACTCGGCCACCAGCACATCCTTGCCGAGCGGCGTCGTCAGTTGCAGGAACCGTTCATGCTGTGTCCAGCCGCCAAGCAGCGCCTGCAGGATGTCCTTGCTCGTTGCCATCGTTTCTACACCTTGAGGTTGGCCGTCGCGTCAAAAGCGTTGTCGACGTGCAGTCCGTAAGCCGCAGCCACACGGCAGGCCGCGACGCCGTAGTCCAAGTGTCCGTTACTGGTCATCCAGTCCCATCTTCATGAAAATCTGCGACCACGGCGCCTTGTCTTGCATCGCGACGTGCAGTGCCGACGTACGCTGCCGCAGCAGGCGTACGGTATTCCGCGCCCCGCTCACCGCCTCGCGATCGCGACGATCGAACACCGACACGGCGAACGCACCGTAGGCAACGGCCAACAACCGGTTCGCGTCCGTCGTCTCGTCGATCGTCGACTTCAATACTTCGAGGAGCCGCGCACGGTCCTTCTCTTGCGACGCCGCAAGGGTCAGATATGCAATGATCGACAGCTTATTGACGTCGGTCGTCTTCAGCGCCGTTTCAGCGTGCTTGGCGACGAAGTCCGGGTCGGACACGCGCAGCAGCGCCCGATACGCCAGAATCGACGACACATCGTTGCCGGACGCCAGCAGCCGGTCGACCGTATCGAGCGCCGCCCGGCCGCCGCCGATCTTCGCGAGTTCCATTTCGAGTTGCGGCGCCGACTTGATTGCATCCGCAACGTCCTGCTGCCATGCGGGAAAGATCATCCGCGTGGCGACGAATCGCGCGTCATCCGGCGCCGACGCGTCCCATTGGAAAACGACCGTGCCGCCGGAAATGAATGGCGAGTAAAAATCGTCCGGCGACAGACTGCGCATGCGTACGCGTTGCGGCTGAATCCACGCGTAGTCGCGCCCGGCGGGCACCGACGCGCCCGCCTTGGCAACAGCCCGCCACACGCCTTTCATCTGAACCACCGCCCCCGCCTCTTCGGGCTGTACGAAGGTTTTGTCGCCGACCTGAACCATCACGCCAGGCGATACGAGACCGCCGCTGCCTTTCTTCGGACTCAACTCCGCCACGGCCCAGCTTGGCGCCCGGTTCGCCGTGTAGTAATCGGACAGATTCAGCGTCGCCGTATCGTGCACCGTACGCGCCTGCGCGATCAGCGCGAAGTCCGCCTTGAAGGCGAAGGGGTTTGCATCAACTGGCATCATTGCGCCCTCCAGGCAGATCTGGATGAAACATCAGTCATTTCCGACCCCGGAGACAACCACAACCGATCATTGGCCACCATCTTCCTTACCTCGATATCGTGTCAATCCGTACGACGTGCCGGCACGTATATGACGCCGTGCCGGACCGCTGCCATGCTATTTCCGAAACGTCACCGTCTCGGTGCCGAAGGGTTCCACGTGTCGATTGGCGGGCGCACCGACAATCTCGTTGGCGATCGGCCACAACACCGGCAGGATGCTGACCGGCGAGTCGCTTGCCTCCGCCGTCGCTCGCTGTCCGGCGCCCTTGTCGGTATCGATTGCCACGGTCCAGGCCCTCTGTCGGAGCGTGCAAAACTCATTCGTCGACGTATTGAAGACAACGACCCAACAGAGGAATTTTCCGTGGATCAGCGTCCTGCGCCATTGCGAATATGTGATCCTCCCGACGACCGCGCCGGAAGCCGTTTTTGCAGCAATATCATGGATCTCGTTAAGATCGACTGCAGGAGCGTCGGAGCTCGTCGTTGGCGCACCGCCTTTGCAACCGATTGGCGGTTTGAGTGAGTCGGGGTTTGCCGTCGGGTCCTTCGGCTGGTCATACAGCGGTGCGCTGGCCGGCGAAGTGTCGTTGGCGACGACCGGCAACATGTTGGAAACACGCGACTGGGCAGACGCAATTACGGTAGTGCCAGGCGCAATCCACGGATCCCACGAAATCTCCGGCGAGCCCCATATCGTCTCGACGCCGGGTCCGACCGTACGATCGTTCTGCATGACCCCGATCTTGAGAACCGAAATTTGCGGTGCAGCACAATTCACGCCCTCCGGTCGAATCCGGGCCTGGGCCGAGTGCTTGATCGCATATCCGTCGGGCACCGTTATCGTCTTCCCGTCAAGCCCATAGGGCCCGCCGACCGTCAGGTCGATCTTCGCCTCGTCAAACCAGAACACCGTCAGCTTCTTCTTCGCCAGCACCTTTCCGTCTTCAGTCGCCTCGTGCGCCTCGATGACAGCGTCGTTCAGCGCCTTGCTGCCCTGTTCGCCGGAAATCTCGAAGTCAGCCCAGGAGCCGTCGCCGGGCACCTCGAGTGATTTCGTCTTGTCAGTCTCGTCCGCGAAACGTAGGCGCCCGTCCGGATTCGTCAGCACGACCTGCACGTTCCCCGAGCCAGCCTTGCGCGTGCGGATCCGGCACCGCACACGATGGCGACAGCCCGGAGAGTCGCACTTCACCTGTACGTAGTCGTCGTCGACGCCCGGCGTGTTGTTGATCTGGATCTCGAGCAGATCGCTTTCGACCAGCAATTCCTTGCGTTTTTTATTATCGACGGGCGTCGTCGGTGAACGCCCCGCCGTCTTGAAATCGTCCGCCACGCTGTCAGCCCTCGACGTCGATCTTGAGAATTTCGGAAGCCAGGGTCTTCACCACATGCGTGTGTCCCAGTTCATCCGTCACGCCATGCTGAACATCGCCGTTCGCCAACGTGATCCGGTACGGCCGAAACGCGGCCGGCTTGCCACTGTCGCGATCCTTCAGGATGAAACCTTCGTCGAACGCACGTTCGCGGGAATCCGGCAATGGCGAAAGGTTCGGCGGCGCACTTTGCGGGCCGACGAATACGTGCGATCCGGACTTCACCTGAAACTGCCCCGGTGTTTCGACCGTGATATCCGCGCCGCTGAGCGTGATCCTGTTCGGGCCTTGCTGCAGCACGATGGTGTCCTTCGCCAGTACGTCGACGCGGTCCTCGGCCGATGAAACCTGGACCGACTGGTCGGCCACTATCTCCATCGTGGACGTATGTGCCTCCATTGTCACCGGGCCGTGGTTCGCAATGATCTTCACGCCCCCCGTCGCCGCGTAGAAACTCGCAGCGTCGCCGGAAATGCCCGCCACCGTTGCATCGGCGGCGACGTGCGCATCGCCTTGCGCGGTCAGGTGTACGTGTTCGGCCGCATAGGCCACCGCACTATTCGGCGTGGACAGGACGAGATTCGCCGGCGAATCGAATACGACGGCGGCGGTGGCGAACCGCTCGACCGGATCGCCGCCGCTGCGCTGCTTGCCCACGGGCTTGGTCGCGGCCTGACCATTTACTGCCCCCGTGTATTTGCCGTCCTGGGCCGGATCGATCGCCTTGAGGAAATCCGCCTGCGCCGGGTTGCCACCGAGGCCGTCCGCCTTTGCCTCGGTCGCTGCGGCGTCGAGCCCCTTTGCCGTCTCGACGGCCCGCGCAAGCTGGCCGACGCCTTCCGCCAGATCCATTTGCGTGGAACTGGCGTTGGATCGGGCCGTACTGGACACCAGCATCCCTTCGCCGGCCCGCGCGACCGCCCAGCCTTGCGTGGACAGCTCGAAGCCTTCTCCCCGATACGCACCACGTGTCGATGCCTGCTGGTCGATCAGATAGCCCTGCGCGAGGCGGCTATCGGCCACCGAATTACCGAGTTCGTGGCGCAACTGGCCGCTCGCATCGTCCATCACCCAGCGGCTGCCCGGCTGTCCGTCCAGCGTCTGAGTCTGCAGACCGGTCAGCGTGCCGGGATGATTGGCACCACTGCCATCGCCGGCCGCAAAAGGCGGCTTCACGCGCCCGCCGTAGACCTGTCCGAGCACGACCGGTTGGTCGATGTTGCCCGAATCGAAACCCACGACAACTTCCGCGCCAACACGCGGCGTAAAGACATGCCCGAAATTCGGACCGGCCGCCTGCTCGGCAATTCGCGCCAGCACCCCAGACCGGTGATCGCCGGGCGCATGCCCGGCCGGATTCGACCGGCTCGCGGTATCGGTCAGCCCGCCTGGCAGCGGTGTCGTACCGCGCATCCAGGGAAACTGGATACGCACCTGATGATCGCGTGTGCTACTGACGCTTGCGCTCGGCTCACCCACCACGATCGCGGTCTGCACGCCGTGCACGAGCGGACGCTCGACGAGCGGCGGAATGATCGGCACGCCATCAGGCACGGCGACGAAGCGGTTGCGATAGTGCCCGGCCGTCAGTTCCCCGCGCTTCAGCAGTTCGCCGATCTCGGCCCCGAGATTGTTGACCGCCTCATGTTCGATCGACAGCGGCACGAACGTGTGCGAGCGGTTCAGATAGCCGGTCAGCGTGTGGGTCTTGCCGACTTCCAGCATGCGCGCCGTACCTGCGCCGTAGTGAATCGTCTTGGGCAGGCGCAGCGCGTCGAGCCGCTGTTCGGCATAGCGCTGCGCTTGCGCCGACGTATCGAAACGGCCGGCCCGCTGGCCGTCGAACACTTCGCGCACCGGAAGAACCGGGGCATCCGCATCCGCTGCAGCCGCGGCGTGACCCGCCAGCGCCTGCACTTCGCTTGCCTTCCAGCTCGTCACGACGACCTTGTCGGGCACCCACTGGTGGCGTTCCGTGAATTGCGTGATGACGCCGTCGGGATCGCCGACGTCCTGAATTTGATAGCCGATCGACGTGCCGTTCTTCCGTTCGGCGCGGTGGTCCGCGATCACGACCGTATGATTGCCGGACGGCTTCGAACCACTGGCTTCCTGAGCATGCTCGATGTGAAACGAAAGGCCGGCTTCCGACAGCAGCCGCAGGACGAACGCAAAG
Organism: Burkholderia sp. BCC1638; assembly: GCF_902833195.1. Taxonomy (NCBI): domain Bacteria; kingdom Pseudomonadati; phylum Pseudomonadota; class Betaproteobacteria; order Burkholderiales; family Burkholderiaceae; genus Burkholderia; species Burkholderia sp. BCC1638. The sequence continues at coordinate 10,707 of NZ_CADFEC010000005.1, read as the reverse complement.
TCCGTCTCGCGATACTGTCCACGCAGCGCGTAGGTACGCTGCGCATCGCTGACGTCGTATCGCCAGTGCGCTTCAGGATAGTCGCCGAACACGCGATCGCAAATGCCCATCGGGTCGAGATCAGTGAAATACAGGCAATTGCGACGCAGATGCAGCAATGCGAGCCACGACTCCAAGGTCAGCCGGTAACGCGTGATCTCGCCGTCTGTATCGGCATAGGCCGCGTGCGTGATGTAGCCGTTCCAACTGCGTTCGCCCGCCCCCGTCGCAAGGCGCAGGCGCGCGGCACTGCCGATCAGCGGACCGAGATCGAGAAAGGGTTCGCTCGATAGCACATCGATTTCGAAGCGAAACGATTCGTTCACTGCCTCGCGGCCGTGGAAGCGTTCGACCGCGAACGCTCCGGCCATGACCGTATCGATCTGGATGTGGCGAGTGGCTTGTGAATAGCCCTTCAATGCCGCAACGACGTCCATTTCAATCCCCTGCCCTCATGCGGATTCCGCTTGTTCGAATCGTTCGCTCGCCGTGGTTGCCGACCGAGCGTCAATGCATTGACCGGCGCCGATCTACTCGATGCCAAGTGCCTTTTTCTTCGCGTTGCGTTCGTTGGCCTCGTCCACCAACTGCTGAACGGACCGATACGCGGGATTCCGGATGCCCAGCTTCTCCTGCTTCCCCTTCCCGCGTAAAAACATCCACTCCGGCCACGCACGGACATGATTGACCGAGCCGACGACGAACTCCCCACACGGTGGAATGTTCAGTTCCCGTGCCGTCTTTTCGCCGGCCTGATAAGCCGGGTAGTCGGGGCTGAACACGCGGTCCTGGCACGTGTCGTGCCACAAAACCATCTTCTCGCTCTTCTCAGCTTCCGAAAAATCGTCGAATACGAAGCCGCCCGCGTTCGAAAGCGGGATCTTGCGCAGATTGCCCTGTGCATCACGTATCCCCACCAGCCAGTGCGCGTTGTCGTCCTTGTCGTACTCCTGCCACGGATTGATCGCCTCCCGCAACGGGTGCCGGCGCCCGTCCCGGTCCACCAGCAGGAACACGATGCTGCTGTACGGATAGCCGCCGCCCCGCTCGAAAGTCGGGTGCCCCTTCACCTTGACAATGCCGTTCGCGGGCACGCTGACTTCATAACCATCACTGGCATGAACCAGGTCGATACCGTCCTTCTGGTCGAACAATGCGACGACGGGACCGACGTAATCGGACGGAATCAGAAAAATGAGCGGCATACGGGAACCTCTTCCAAATCCAGGCCACGCGGCGGCAACAGCAACCGCGATACACAAGGCCAGCAATACGTAGCGGGCACGCGAAAAGCGTCCGGGCTTGTTCGACGACACTATTTCCTCTTCCATAACGATGGATCCAGATCCTCGCCGTCTTTCGACCGGCCCTCGTTCGGATCGCGATGCAGGTGATAGTCGTTCCACGCGGACACCGTCAGATGACGCGTGACGGGCGGGCTCTTCACGCTGTCTCGCAGTCGCTGCCATACCTGACCGACGTCTTCATAGGCGGAAATATGCATCGGCACCTCGAAGCCGCCGCTCACGCCGTCGCCGATCTTCGTGATCGGATCCGCGGCCCATGCAACCTGGTCCATCCCGGGCAGGATGATTGGCGGCGGCATGTCGCCCATCGGATACTGGGTGCCATCACTCATCCGCACGGTCGGCGATCCGGCAGGCGCCTTGATGTCCGGCTCCGCCGGGTAGTCGTCCCGACGATCGGGTGTGCCGCCGAGTACCTGGGCGAAAAGCCACATCCGCGAGCCGAAATTGCCTTCGGTCGTCAATTCCACCCGCATCACGTTAGCAAACATGATCCGGCGATTGTCGCCGAACAGATGAGTGGCCGGCGTGCCGATCCGGACATGGGTACCGAGAAACAGCTTGTTCCCTGCAGGGTCCTCGATGAAGGCTTCGCAGTTCGGAAATCCGTCGCCATCGATCAGGATGACGATATCCATCCATTTGCGCACCCGCTCGATCTTGATATTGAGGTGGCCGTGCACGTCAAGCGACGGAACGACCGTGCGCCCTGCTTCGCGCAGCGAGAAACGGGAACCCCTGAACGCGAAATTCTTCCCGTCGTACACGAAATTCATGTCGGCGACCTGCTCCCCGGCGTGCTCCTGGGAAAACGCATTCGCCGTTGCTTTTCCTTCCGGCCGATAAAGCGGGTCGACGTAAGGCTCCGGACCATCCGAAAACACGGTCGGACCGGACGACGTGTTCGACGCCGTGAATACCGAGTCCGTCAGTCGCTGCTTGAAGGCGGCGAGCGAACCCTGCGCGAAATCCAGGCTGAAGACCTGCCATACCCGAGAAGTCACGCGCCCGGCCCGGCGAGCCGGATAAATCGCATGAAAACTCTCTTCCAGGGAAAAGCCGCGATTGTCGCCGTGAAACCGGAAACCCAGTGGCTCGAACTTTTTGTTGGGATGAAACGAGCGAACGTTGATGTCGTATTTCACCAGTTTCACCAACTCCACCGGCGTGGGACGGCCGTCCTGCATTTCCTTCTGCGTGCTGTTGGTCTGCGTCAGCACCTTGGGGCCGGGTTTCGTGACGACGGGATCACCAGCCATGGTCGATGTCCTCGTTACCCGTGTATTCGACTCGTACCGGCTTCGACGACGAGTGCGTGGAAAACGTGGCCGTCCGTCCATCCCCCGCGCGACTGATGCCCTCCAGTTTTTCGCCGCCTTCTCCCACCATGCGGTACGGCAGGTTCTTCAACGGTTCGCCCGTCGCGGCGTCGTGCAGATGATAGTACTCGTTGTACTGCCCGAGATCGCCCCACTTCCCTTGCTCCCGGGGAAAATCGGTCGCTCCGGCGAACTGATGCTGTGCGGCGTGAATGACCAGCTTGCCGGGACACCCGAACGTGACGTTGCCACCTTCGATCGTAATGTGCGCGCCGCCGCTGACTGCCAGATTCACGGTCGTCTTGCCCGTCAGTTCGACATTCGCGTTGGCCGATACCACCTTCAGGGCGTCTTTCGCCCGTACCGCCAGCGCATCGTGCTGCGCCTGCAGATCGAGGTTGTCCTGGCCTGAAACCACGGTAAGGCCGGCGCCGTTCGCGGCACGCGCACCGGCCAGCCAGCCGACGCCCTGTCCGCTGTGAATCCGCAGCGTCTGATTGACCGCGAAGTTCGTGTCGGCACCGCTGCCGAGCGTCAGCGTTTCGCCCGCGGCCCATTGCAGTCCCTGTCCGGCCAGCATGCCCTGGCCGCCCTGCGCAGCGACGCCCACCAGGGCATCACCCGTATGCGGAAGCGGTTTGCCGACTGCCCGTTCCTTCGCATCGCCGAGCGCCTGCGAAAAACCGTCCTGACCGACGGTCGTTTTCAGGCTTCGCTCCAGCGACTTGAGCGGCGCAGTCCCGGCGTCGAGCCGCGACCGGGCAGACTGCCGCGTACCGCGTTGCACGGCGAGTGGCACGGTGCCGTGCTCCCCGGCCGCACGGTCGAGGGATTCCGCCAGCACGGCCTGCTGCGAAAAAAGCGCCTGCAACGCCGACGCCTCCCCCGCCGGCTGACCGGAGCGCAGTGCATAGCTCGTCAGCAATGCGCCTCGCGTCGCGCGCAACGCGCCATACGCATCCGTGCGCACTTCAAAGCCTTGCCCACGGAAGCTGCCGAGATAGTTGTCCGCCTGATAACGCAAATGGCCAAGATTGAGTTGCGTTGCCGCATGCGTGGTGCTCATCTGCAAGCGGCCCATGCCATCGCTGTCGTCCGTGACGAGCTGGTTTGCACCCTGGCCGTCGAAACCCTGGCTCTTGAAGCCCGACAGCGCGCCGGCATGCGCATGGCGGTCCGCCCCGCCACCCACGCCATGCCACATTGGACTATTGCCGCCGGCCACGTTGCCTTGCCCGCTGGCCGCGAGATCGGTCGCCTGCGCATAAACGGAAGCGTCGGCCGGCTGCGCAACGGCGCCGCCCGGCGTGGGCTTATCGCCGCCTTCTCCCTGCCCGTTGAACAGGCCGCCGAGGACGATCGGGCGATGAATCAGCCCATGATGAAACTGCACGAGCACTTCCTGTCCGATGCGGGGAGTCTGCTGCAAGCCATGTCCGTCACTGGCAAGACGCTGCATCGCGCGCGTCGGGTACGTACCCTTGTCGCCTTCGGCCTGCCAGTGAAACCGCAACCGGATACGTCCCTGCCCGTCCGTATGGACCGGAACGTTCGCACCGGGCTCGGCTTCCCCCCGCGCACCGACGACGATTGCGGTCTGGGCCCCGATGGCTGTCGGTGCCGGATTCCACCGCTGGCCGGTCCCGTCGTCCAGCGTAGGGCGCCAAACCTGTTCACGCGGAACGGCTTCGAAGCGATTCGCATACCCCCCGGCTTCTGCCTGCTTCAGCGTACGCGCATCGACGTCAGGTAACCGCAGCGGCCCCAGCCGGTGCTCGAGCGCCTCGAGCACGGTTTCGGGCAGATTGTTGACACCGACATGCGCGACGTCGGTCAGCAGGAACGTATCCTGTATCGCGCCTTCATCGCGCAAATGCTGACGCCATGCCGCGCCGGCCACGCGTACGTTCCGACCGCATCGCGCGGTGCGAACGGTGCTGTAGCCTGTCCAGAATCGCGCCTGCGAAAAAATTGCATCCGCCTGCCGCCGCGCGGCATCGTCGGCCTGGCGAAAGCCGTCAAACGCCTCGGGGCCGACGTCGTCATACAGTTCCCGTGCGCCATCGGCGTTACCTAGACTCGCCGAACTCGTGACCGATTGATTTCCGCGGTAATCGCTGCTGAGCAGTGTCACGCGATCGGCCATCAGCGTGAGCGATTGCCCCATGCCGAGAATGGCATCATCCGGTTCAACGGTCGCGCCGCTCATGCGCTGCGGCACGCCACCGCGACGCGTCGACGTATCGTCTTCCGGCAATTGCGCGCTGTCGTCGAAAACCATCATCGTGTGGCCGGCGGGCGCGTCATCGTCCTCGACGAAGCAAAAACCCAACCCGGCCTCGGCCAGAACGTGCAGGACAAAATCGAGATTGCTGTGCGCGCGATATTGAACGACGTAATCGCGAGTCCCCACCGCCTGAATTCGCTGGTTTGCGTCGGCGGTATATCGCCAGCGCGCGATTTCGCCATATTCCCGGAATATCCGGTCCAGAATATCGGCTACCGATTGATTGACGAACGTACGCTGATCACGCCCATGCTCGAGCGCGGCAAGCCAAGGTACCAACTGCAGGCGGTAGCGGGCCAAACCCGCGTCGAAACCGATGCATTCAGCCTCCGCGACGAGGCCACTGCGGGTCGCGATACTGCCGTCGGTCAACGCCGTATGTACCGCGGCGCGTTGCCCGAGCATCGTTTCCAGGTCGAGCGCGGGATCGCTTGCCAACGCGTAGACATCCCAGACGAAATTTGCGGACAACCGCTCCCGCCCGGTCCAGCGCTCGACTTGAAGCGACGCGATCGCGCCTGGACCTTCAAGAGAATAAAGGCGATTGGCGCTGAATAATGTCGTGATTGACTTCAATACGTCCATGCGGCCCTCACCACTTTCCCGGAACGTGATTTGTTTGCTTGCGATGTTACAACAATACAAGGATCATGTAGCCAAATCAGGTACAGTTATCTTTTGTTCAGTAATTTTTACCAAATAAATCACACCCGCCTCAATCCCGGCAATTAATTTTAAATGGTCTGCCATTCGCAGAACGATTGGATCCCAGGATGGTGGGTTGCGGACAACCCGGGTCATATGCTCCGGGCAACGTCGCCCGGCGCGATCGTTCAGTTGCTTAGCAGGCCCCGCGGCCAGCGTGCGAATGGATCGCGAACCCGCGGCGGAGGGAAGGGTTCAAAACACGGGGTTCAAGCATGAGTCAGCGCCCTACCGTGCGTTATGCATTCGGCGTCGTTGTTCTATTCCTGTCGGTATGGGCCATCGCACTGCTTTACTGGCGGCTTGCCGGAAGGACGCCCAGTACGCGCGATCTTGTACTGGTCGGCATCGCCCTGCCGTTGCTCGTGATCACCGCATTTGTCGGCCTGCGTACCGGCACCATGCGTGCACCTGTGTCGAGCGCGTCCGAGCCGCCAGCTTCGGCGGCAAACTCGCCCCTCGCCGACGATGGCGAATCGGCCACCACCCTTTTCGTGCTCGACAGCAGCCTGCGCGTCCCGGCCGGACACACGATCGACGATGTCGCGACAGCCGCACGCCGAGGCACACTGGTCGATCTCCATGATCGATTGAAGCGAGCCGATGGAAGCCGCATCTTTGCGCGGGAGGACAGCACGATTTCGCTCGACGAATTTGACGAAAGTCTGCTTCCCCCAGGATCTGCCGGAAAACTGGACGACGAACACTGGCGCGCGCTGATGTTGGCCGGCAACGCGCTCGACGATTTGTTGTCTCGCCACGCCACGGCCGGTGGCGCAATGCGAAGCGCCGCGGATACCGTGCCGCCCGTCGAACTGCACGTGCTGTTGCCCGCGCGCTGGCGAGAGGTCGCGCCGATACTCGTCTCGTGGCTCGACGGCCATGCCGCCCGCGCAAGCTGGCATTCAACGGTGGCCGCCGCACGGACGCACATCGTCACGCACCCGGCAGAGGCGCTGGCCGTGCTCGATGAGTTGAACCGGTCGCTCAACCACAACCTGCTTCCGAACCGGCACATCGTACTGGCTTGCGATTCATGGTTGAGTGAAAGCGCCGTGAATGTCCTCGATCGTCTGGGCAATCTGTATGGCCGCGACCACGTCGATGGAATCGTCCCTGGCGAAGGCGCGTGTGCATTGCTGGTCGCTCCGCCGGGAAATGGGGAATCGGCTCCCGCACCGGGCATACATCGCATCGCATTCGCCACGAAGCACAACGACCGGCCTATCGAGCGGCTCCTCGACGACGCGCGGAGACTCGCTGACGATGCGAATGTAAAAATGAAAAACTGTGCGCTGGTCAGCGACGTCAGCCAAAGCGCTCGCCAGCGCAATGAAATCGCCAGCGCAATTAGCGCGACATGGCCCGCCGCAGACAGGAGCGGACATGATCTGCATCTCGGGCTGGCCAACGGGCACAGCGGGGCAGTTCTCACGCTAGCGGCGGTCGCCGTGGCCGCCCAGCACTGCCTGAAGGCGTCACAACCGGCCTTCGTCGTAACGCTGGCCGACCCGCTGTCGCAAGCCGCCTTGCTCGTCACGCCGCCGGCAGATGCCATCATCGATTCGGCGCTGACCGCCTAAGCATTCCGTGCGGTAACAAACCCGCCACGGAAACAAAAATGCCCGCTTGCGCGGGCACTTGAATTCTGGCGGAGAGAGGGGGATTCGAACCCCCGATAGGCGATTAACCTATACACGCTTTCCAGGCGTGCGACTTAAACCACTCATCCATCTCTCCGGGAAGAGCGAGAGTATAGCAAACTTCCGCGGCGTCCCGCCACTCCCTTGATAAACGCCGCCGCGGTGGGTTACGACCCAAAATAGACGACGTACCGGACGCCCCACTCGCGGGGAATGTCGCACCGACGTAGGGTGCCACCACCGCACTCACCGCCACTCACGGATGCCGAATGTAATCCACCAACGCCCTCGTATACTCATCCGGCTGTCGATCAAGCAAACTCACCGCGATCGCCACCGCGAACCCCGCCGGCACGCCGAACACGCCTGAACTGATCGGCTCGATCCCGAACCACGTCCGCCCGACGAACCCCGTCAGCTGCGTGAAGTACGGATACGTCGACACGATGTAGTACACGCACACCGCCAACCCCGTCACCATCCCGGCGATCGCCCCGCGCGTCGTCGTGCGCTTCCAGAACACCCCAAGCACGAGCACCGGAAAGAAACTGGACGCCGCAAGCGAAAACGCCGCCCCGACCAGAAACAGAATCTTCCCCGTATTGAGCGACGCGACATACGACGCGAACAGCGCGACGCCAAGCAGCAAGACCTTCGAGATCGTCACGCGCCGCTGGCTCGACGCATTCGGCGCGACCATGCAGTAATAAACGTCGTGCGACAACGCATTCGCGATCGTCAGCAGCAACCCGTCCGCGGTCGACAGCGCCGCGGCCAGCGCTCCGGCCGCGATCAGCCCCGACACAACATACGGTAGCCCCGCGATCTCCGGCGCGGCCAGCACGACCATGTCCGGCTGCATCTGGATCTCCGACCAATGCACGATGCCGTCGCGAATCACCTCGACGACGCTGATCAGGTCCGGTTCGAAGTGGTGCCACTGCGTGACCCACGCGGGCAGCTCGGCGATCGGCCGCCCGACGAGGCTGGTGAGAATCTCGTACTTGATCATCACCGCGAGCACCGGCACGCTCAGGTAGAACAGCGCGATGAAGAACAGCGTCCAGCCGACCGAACGCCGGGCCGATGCGACCGACGTCGTCGTGTTGTAGCGCGTGAGGATGTGCGGCAGGCTCGCGGTACCAAGCGACAGGCACAGCAGCAGCGCGAGGAAATTCCGCTCGCGCGGCTTGCGGTCGTCGTCGTTCGCCGCGGGAAACGGCTCGTGCATCGGCACGGGTGGCTCGGCACGTGCCAGCAGATCGTCGCGCGCCTGGGTCCAGGTCACGCGCGCCGCCGTCGGGTCGCGCGGGAAGTCGGCCAGCTCGCGCTCGCGCTGATTGATCTCGCGCAGCGGCCCGTTGTGGCGCCGCAGGTCCGCAAGCTGATCGACGAGTTGCCGGCGCGCGTCCGCATACGATGCGGGCAAGCGATCGAGCTGCGCCTGCACGACCGCGGCCTGCCGGCGATACGCATCGCGCACCTGCTGCTCCTCGGCCGCGTCGCGCAGTTGCGCCTCGCGCGCCGCCACGCGCTCCATCAGCTTGCCGTAATTGAATTGCGGCACCGGTCCGAGGCCGTTCTTCATCGCGATCAGTGACACGGGAATCAGGATCGCGCTGATCAGGATGATGTACTGCGCGACTTGCGTCCACGTGACCGCGCGCATCCCGCCGAGAAACGAGCACACGAGAATGCCCGCGAGCCCGCAGAAGATCCCGATCGCGAAGTCGACGCCGATGAAGCGCGTCGCGATCAGCCCGATCCCCTGAATCTGCGCGACCAGGTAGACGAACGAGCACAGGATCGCGGCGCCGGCCGCGAGCGCGCGCACGGCGGTGCTCGAAAAGCGCGTGCCGAGAAAATCGGGAATCGTGTAGCGCGCGAGCTTGCGAACATACGGCGCGAGCAGGAACGCGACGAGGCAGAACCCGCCGGTCCATCCCATCACGTACGCGAGCGCATCGTAGCCGGTTGCGTAGAGCGAGCCGGCGAGACCGATGAACGACGCCGCCGACAGCCAGTCGGCCGCCGTCGCCATCCCGTTGAACGCGGACGGCACGCGCCGCCCGGCCACGTAGTATTCGACGAGATCCGACGTGCGCGACAGCAGCCCGATCACCGCATACACGGCAATCGGCACGAACAGGAACACGTAGCCGATCCACACGCCGGAACCGGTCGCGCGCTCGATCCGCCACAGCAGCAGCACGAACCCGAGAAAGCCGAGCGTGTAAAGCGCGTACGCGCGAATCAGTCGATGCGTCAGCATGGATCAGCGGGCATGGTGCGCATTGCCCGCCTGCGCCGCATGTTCGTCGTACGCGCGCCGCAGCACGCGGTCCGCGCGCTGCATCAGGCCGATGTAGACGACGATCAGCACGAGATACACGAGAATCGCGCCCTGCGCGCCGACATAGAACGGCAGGCTGAAACCGGCGAAGCGGATGCCCGCGAGCGCGGGCGCGAAGAACGGCACGACGAACGACACCGTGAAGCCGATCGCCATCAGCACCACGATCAGCACGACGTTGAAACGCCAATAGCGCGCATGGGCACGCGCGAGCGGCTCGGGAACGGGCGGCGGCGCGGCGGGCGCCGGACGGGACGGAACGGTCATGCCGTTATTTAGCAAAAAGCCCCTGCGCGGGCAATCGGGATTGCCGCGCAGGGGCTCGTGCGCGCAACAGGCGCGGTCAGCGCACTTCGGCGAGCTGCTCGAGGATCGCCGGATTCTCGAGCGTGGACGTGTCCTGCGTGATCGCCTCGCCCTTGGCGAGCGAGCGCAACAGGCGCCGCATGATCTTGCCCGAGCGCGTCTTCGGCAGGTTGTCGCCGAAGCGGATGTCCTTCGGCTTCGCGATCGGCCCGATCTGCTTGCCGACCCAGTCGCGCAGCGTCTTCGCGAGCGCCGCCGCCTCCTCGCCTTCCGGACGCGAACGCTTCAGCACCACGAACGCGACCACCGCCTCGCCCGTCGTGTCGTCCGGGCGGCCGACCACCGCCGCTTCCGCAACCAGCTCGTGCGACACCAGCGCCGACTCGATCTCCATCGTGCCGAGCCGATGGCCCGACACGTTCAGCACGTCGTCGATGCGGCCCATGATCGTGAAGTAGCCGGTGTCCTTGTCGCGCACCGTGCCGTCGCCGGCGAGGTAGAGCGTGCCGCCAAGTTCTTCCGGGTAGTAACTCTTCTTGAAACGCTCCGGGTCGCCCCAGATCGTGCGGATCATCGCCGGCCACGGACGCTTGACGACGAGAATGCCGCCTTGCCCGTTCGGTACGTCCTGGCCGGTCTCGTCGACCACCGCGGCCATGATGCCCGGCAGCGGCAGCGTGCACGAACCCGGCACCGTCGGCGTCGCGCCCGGCAGCGGCGTGATCATGTGGCCGCCGGTTTCGGTCTG